>CAJWYM010000003.1 GCA_913049555.1 uncultured Opitutia bacterium | reverse complement strand
AGATACTTACCGATGAGTTTAAGCAGTTTCTTATCTCGAACTTTTCGGCCTATACGTTTCATAAGAATATCATGGTTCACTATGTCGAAGAATGACTTGAGGTCGCAATCAACTGCCCATTTATATCCTTTCTGAGTGTATTCACTTACTTGTCCGACAGCATCTATTGCTCTTTTCCCATATCGAAAGCCATAGCTTCGGTCACTGAAGTCCACATCAAAGATGGGATTCATTATTTGGCTAATGGCTTGCTGAATAACTCTATCCAATACAGTAGGAATGCCCAGCGGGCGTTTCTCTCCGTTGGGCTTTGGTATCCAGACTCTTCTTACTGGAGCTGGTTTATAGAAACCAGTGCGAATACGATCCATAATCGCTGGTAGATACTTACGTCCCCAATCGAGAAAATCCTCGACGGTCATACCGTCAATACCTGGACTTCCTTTATTCGATCGGACTCGATCATATGCCGTTTTCAGGTTTTCGTGATCCAACACTTGCTCCAGTATGGATGCTTGTGGGACTTTATTTTCCTCGGTGTCTATCGCGTCTTTCATAGATAGTTCCTGTTGTTCCCACTTCTTTGGTTCAGTCCTTCATCTGAGATGATTCTTGGGTCTCTTTGTTTAAACGAGCAGTATTCCAGCTCCCCATATTCAACTCTCAGACTACTACGACGTCGGCTGACTCCTCGATATTCAACTCCCATATTACTATCAGAGCCGCCTCTCTTTTGTGGTAGTTTTAAACCAGAGATGCATTTTATCGAGGCCTCCCTCGGTAATGACATGTTTATCCGTTGCACAACCTCGTTCTTTATCTCTACGACTAAATCAAGGGCTTCGATGTGTTGTGCCACCTTACCCATCGCATCGACCTTATAGAACGTTCCTGTCCGTAGGCTCACAACTTTGACGTAGGCTTCCTTCCCACGAAACCTCACGATTCCGCAGTTGCCATAATCTAGTATTTTATTAATTTTCATAAACCACGATTTTAATCATTTTACATACAGGGGACTTGAAACCCATTCACTCATGCCCATGTTAGGCACACACAAATAGTTGCAGATAATTCCGTTATGCATCGCAATGTCAATCTCTGAGGGGATCTCAGAACCATACAGATCCGAAGCTTCACTCCATATCTGAACTCGACGTTATTCAATATAATAGAACTACTCCTACACTTTTTTTTTACTGACTACATGTGTTTTAAGAGACTCAAATAACCTAAGATACGAAGAAATAAAATGACCTTCAAAACTCCTAAGCTCATCGCATCACTGTTTATTTTGGCTTCCATGTTTATTTTGAATGCCGAAAACAAAAAGAACATACTCCTCATTCCGGTCGATGATCTCAATGACTGGATTGGTGTTCTCGGTGGTCACCCACAAGCCAAAACTCCAAACATGGATGCCCTCGCTTCAAGAGGCACTCTTTTCACCAACGCCCACTGTCAGTCACCGGTCTGCAATCCTTCTCGCGCCAGTATGATGACTTCACTCTATCCGGAAACAAGCGGTATCTACTTCTTAAGCCCGCCGATAAAATCATCTCCAATAAGTATGAAAAATCCCCTCTTGACGACGCGTTTCCAAAATGAAGGATACTATGTTGCTGGGGCCGGCAAAATTATGCACGGTAAAGAAAATTATGTTCACATACCCAACTATGCCGGCAGTAACGGGAAATTTGGCCCTATTCCAAAGAAAAAAATAGCGCCCTTCCCCGGCAATAAGCTCTGGGACTGGGGTGTCTTTCCTGAAAAAGATCAGGATATGCCTGATTTCAAAACTGCTGCTTGGGGAGTTAACAAACTTGCTGAAAAATACGATAAGCCATTTTTTTTGGCAACCGGTTTTTTCAGACCACACGTGCCGCAATATGCTCCGCGAAAATGGTTCGACATGCACCCTTTGGAAACACTGGAATTGCCCAAAATTAAACCAGATGACTTAGCAAATGTGCCGCAGTACGGCATTAATCTGACCCGTCTAAAACACGTTGCTCCGACTCATGAATGGGTCATTAAAAATGATCAATGGAAACCACTTGTACAGTCTTACCTCGCCTGTGTGAGTTTTGTCGACGATCAAATCGGTAAGGTTGTTAAAGCTCTAGAAAACAGTCCATATAAAGACAACACCTATATCGTTCTTTACAGCGACCATGGTTTTCATCTCGGTGAAAAAGAACGCTGGGCCAAGCGCAGTCTATGGAAAGATGGCGCGCGGGTGCCGTTGATCATTGTCGGCCCTGGTATTAAAGCCGGTCAGGTCTGCAACAAACCAGTGCAGTTGCTCGATATCTACCCGACTCTACTCGAATTAACCGGTCACCAAGCCGACTCAAAACTCGAAGGGAATTCTTTAGTTCCACTGCTTAAAAACCCTCAAGCCGAATGGTTAAACATGGCACGAACCAGCTTTGGCCCTAATAACTACGCCATCATTTCCGAACAATTCCGTTACATCCACTACAACGATGGTTCTGAGGAATTCTATGACCACAAAAAAGATCCCGAAGAGTGGAATAACCAGATCAACAATCCGGAGTACGCTTCGATAATTAAGAAATTAAAATTAGCGGCACCTACTAAGTTTCATCCCATCTTAGGCAAGACCTCTACTGGTCACAAAGCTTTCTCTGCCAGCGAGAAATTGAAGTAGGGATTAGAGATAAGTTATCAGGAAGTTACAATCAAGAGGACATCATCAGTTGTTCATAATAACGAAGAGCAAAATTAAATTGTCAGATTCGGAATACTCAACTCGATTAAATGCAGCAATTCTTATTGGGGAGTTCGAACCGATGGGCTAAACTTGGATGATTCGTGAATACAAATTTCTCGAAGGGCTGAAGAAGAACGAACTAACTGCGACAGAGTCATTCCTTACAGCATTTCCTGTCTCCGCTTAAATATTCGAAAAAGATTGGCCAGACTAAGATGGTGGAGGGTTAGACGACGAAGCGAGCGACGCGATCCTTGAGCGAGAAGACACCGGATAAATTGAAGATTAATACGATGTCGCAAATCATTACTATGGACACAAAGTTAGGGGATATCCATCTTTCTGTCAGTCTGGGATAGATGCAGGCGAAGGCTTTTTTGACATGCCTATCTTAACTTTATCCATTATAAGTAACACTCCTCTTTGGCCATCAGATAAGAGACTTGATAAACTATCAAAACAATTCAATGTCAGGCACTAACTGAGATATCCTTTCAAAACTTTGAATCTATAAAAAGCTTATGTGTTACTCTTTAGTTATTGATATTTTCGAAGTCAACAGATGATTGATATCCGAGAGAGGAATGGATTCTTTTTCGCTTACAAAATACTTCAATTCTTTCTATAATACTTAAATTTGATTCTTTTCTAGTTTTCTATTTCGACCGATGAACAAGCCCATTTTTAAGAGTCCAAAAGAATGACTCTAATTTTTATTTTTCATTGCAGTTTCCTTTTATACTCATACTTGAAATGCTCTTATTTGCTGCAAATAAATCTCTATATTGTTTGCTATTACAGAGAACGCTTAGGTCTAATTGGAACATTCAATCAACACTTCTTTGACTCGTTCGGCGATGACAACTCTGGAGAATGATTTCGAAATGAGATTGCAAATTTTTAAAGAAAATCCTAAATTATCTTTCTAGAATTTGTTTCCAGCTTCACTTATACAGACAATAGAAAAAAGAAATGAAAGAAGTCACCGGCATCATAGATCATCGAATTCTACTCAACTTCAGAATCGATCCTGAGGTTATGAAAAAGTACCTACCGAGTGCATTCAAACCCAAACTTGTTCAGGGAAATGCGATTGGAGGAATTTGCCAAGTGAGCCTATCTGAAATGAGAGCGAAAGGAATGCCTTCTATTCTAGGAACTGGTAGTCACAACGCAGCCCACAGAATAGCCGTTGATTCCTCTCAAGGAGAAGGCGTTTACGTCACTCGTAGGGATACAAGTTCATGGTTAAATACTATGTCGGGTGGAAGAGTATTTCCGGGAGTTTATTCTAAAGCAAATTTCGATATTTCAGTTTCTGGCGATCTCTACTCGGTAAAAATTGAAAACAATAAGAATAATTTGATTATGTCCATCCATGCAGAGTTAGTATCTTTCCTGCCTGAAGGTTCCGTTTTTAAATCAACAGAGGAAGTCTCCAAATTTTTCAAGACTGGCAACATTGGATGGTCAAGCAGGAGTCAGAGTGATCAGTTTGATGCGATTGAGTTAACAACTGATGAATGGAAAATGGAACCTCTAAAGGTCCATGAATGTTTCTCTGCATACTTCTCGAATACTTCGATGTTTCCCAAGGGTTCCGTGGAATTCGATAGTGCAATGATTATGAGAAACCTTAAGCATAGCTGGGTTTCTCGTGATCACCTCTGTGAGCTATGTTGCTAACCGGAGAGCTTATTGAAATCTAATCTTTAGGCCTTCAATTTATAATTCTTGAAGATTTATAATCGACGATTGAGAAGATTTATTTACCCTCAACCAATCTTTTGACTGACTTTTGGAACTTATAAGTGTTCCACTAGTCTACTATGGAGGGAACTTCCTATCTCTGAAGCCATGGGTCATTGAGGGCCCTTCGAAAGTAACGGTTGTATTCTCATTCGCAAATGAACTCATTTCTTAAATTACCCCCTCATTTATGGGTATAAAAGCCTCTTGGGTATTCTTAGTATTTTGAGGGATAGTCCATCCAAGGATCCTTTTCCTCGAGAAGTCTTTGATAGAGCCTTTTTTGAAGATGTGTTCTGTGATCATAGTGTGTTGAATCTTTTACTAAATTATCCATGTCCCAGGGATCCTTATAAGTATCAATTAAATGAGAAGGACGAGCAAAGTCCTCTATAATTTCCATAGCATAAAGAAACCTTCCATCAAATATCGCCCTCCATGAGCCTAGTCCCAATAAAACGTCTTTTTGGTGTGCTGTATTTTGTCCTTTGATCGACTCTGCTAAAGAGATTCCAGGTAGTTGCATGGGAACCTCAATCCCTGCTAATTCCAATAGGGTTGGTAATAAATCTACAGAGTTGAAAAGGGCTTCTACAACCATTCCTTCAGAGACTAAAGTTTTTGCTCCTCCTTTGACAATCATAGGCACTCTAAAAGCATTTTGATAAGGGACTCCTTTACCTCTACCGCTATTCCCACATGCACCTAGCATATCTCCATGATCTGAGGTGTATAGAATGATTGTCTGTTCCAATTCATTTTTATCCTCTAACGCCAAGAGAAGTCGTCCGATTTCATGATCGAGTGCTGAAACCATCGCATAATACTCCTTGTACATGTAGGTTTCTAGGGTGTGAATTTCTTCTCTGACATTAGGATCCAATTGGATCTCCATATTTTGGTACATTTCCAAATATTTTTCGGGAACAATCTGTGTTAAGATTGATTGAGGCATTGTCCTGTAAAATTCCCCTGGATTGCAATGGACAAGGAAATCATCTTCAAGACCGAGTTTTAATTTCTCATTTAAACCTCTCAAAAATTCTCGAGTTGCAGGCATTTCATATAAATCCATACAAGTTGCCTGATGAGGCTCGCTGTAATTGACTTGCATGATCCAAGCCCCCTCTTCTTTTTTGTCTAAAAACTCAATTGCTAAATCTGTTCTTACTTCAGCACTGAAGCGGTTGTAATATTTTTTATCTAAATTTCCTTCTTCATCATAAAATCGGGTGTCGTAATGATGATCTCCACCAGTTCCTTTCCAATGAATCCATCCAAAACGATTGTCAACTGGTTGCCATCCATCCTTCTCTGGTATAGGATCCGCACCAAAATGAGATTTCCCAACGAAGCAGGATTCGTAGCCAGCCTCGCTAAAATAATCTCCAATTCCCTTGATTTTTTGATTCAATAAAGATTCGTTGCTGCACACCCCATGCTGGTGAGAATACAAGCCCGTTTGAAGCGTAACTCTGTAAGGAGCACAGACTGGGGACGCAGAAACTGCATTTGTGAAACGAATCCCCTCTGAAGCGAGCTTGTCCAAAGTCGGGGTTCTAATTTGCTTATTTCCAGCACACCCCATTGCAGACCCTCGATGCTGATCCGATACAACTAACAAAATATTTGGCTTTTTATTCATTTTAAAACTTAAGGCGTCCTACTTAATAACTTACATATATCTTACATATATTTAAGATTTGTGTTTTTTCAAGTGTTTTAGACTCTCTAACTGCATCATCGAGTGACGAATCATTGTAGCTTTAGTTACAATAACCCATGATTTTTATTTAGATTGTTTTTTTAGATTCTTTAAATTTTCTCAACGCTTTCAATCGAGGGGATTGATTTACTTTCTCCTATCCTACTGGATGCTTTTAACAAAATAAGTATTTAAAGGATTTACTTGGACAACAAAGTTGCTTTGTAGATTTGTCGCTTTATAGATGAAAGCTAGGCCAAAAATTCCAAGATCTTGAATCAAATCATTTTATTTTCCCGTTCACTCAGAGTTGCGCGAATCTCAACCATTTTTCTCTTATTGGGAGGTTTTCGATGAATACATTCTTTCTTTTATAAAAAGACCGGGCAATGCACCGGCGATCATTATAAAGATACCTATGAGGACACTGACTACTTTGGTCCCATAGACAATATCTGGGTCTCCGGTCAAAGTATCGGCAAACCAAGATGAACTGACAAAAGCAAGAGTCCATCCACCTCCTAGAGCTATAATCTTTGTAAAGAAAGCAGTCCAAGCAAAGAGTCGAGTTCTTTCATCATAATTTGGTGTCATTTCCATCAAAAAACTGTGCTAAGGAGTCCCCCACAATGACATACACGCATAAGTCAAAACACCCATTATTGCCACAAATGAATACATCCAAAAATCGCTCCAATCCGGATTTATATGCCATACAAATGGTGTGATCAATCCGGTAAGAATAGCCCCAACAATGATAAAAGGTCTTCTTCGACCCCATCTGGATCGGGTGTTGTCGGACAAATTTCCAATTAAGGGATCTACAACGGCATCCACGGCTTTGAGAATCATAGCAACCAACCCTAAGATTGCTGGATTCAACCCATATCCAATATTCATCACGGGCATCCATAATTGACCCAAATTTACATTGGAAGTCAAATACTGCACAGCGCCTCCAGCGCTTACTAAACACTTGTTTTTAAGAGGGATCTTCTCTTCCTCAGGAATTTTTGAACTCGGACTCATAACTCATCTTCAATTAATCTTTATCGAACCAAAGCAAAAGTGGTCGATCGAGATCCATTTCTCGAGATCCTATTGAGTCTTACTATTGAATAAGCTATTCCCGTCGATCCATCTACCTGGGACTAAGAGTGTAGTCGGATTTTCAGGCAATCCTCGCTCGTTTCTGAGTATCATACCATGCAAAAAGTTAAATGCAGCAGATCCAACCTCTTTGTGATCCTGCATAATTCCTGTAAAACTAGATTTAAGATGATAGTCTAAAGTAACAAAACCAACATCGTCCGGGATCGAAAATCCATTGTCCAGCAAAATCTCTGCATATCGAGTACTCTCGGCGAGAATCACCTCAGGACGATTTTCCAGAAACCAATCGAGAAAAACCTTTTCTGTATTTTCATATTCTACATGGAAAACCGGAATAGAAGTTCCATGATTCCAATCTCGAGTTTCCCAAGAATATCCCATAGCCCAGTTGTGATCGATACCCTCATCCAAACCACTAGGAAGACAAAAAGCTATTCTTTTATTTTTAAAGCCCAAATCTTGCAGTTTTTTTACTGCAAGGCGTATTCCCTGCACCTGGTCGTTTCTTATAGTATGAATCGGGAGCTCCTTAGGGTTGAGATCAATTCTTACTGAGCTGAACTGTCCCCAATCTAAATCGAAACTTTTAATATCTCTATGGATGGAAGATAAAAGAATGCCTCGAATGCCTCGACTGATTAAAATATCGCTCATCCGGCGTGCAGACATCCCTTCTTCTCTCAAAGAAAAGATTTCTAATCGATAGCCCATACTTTCAGCCATTTCTTTTGCTCCTGTGTAAAATAGATTGTGCGAATAAAACTGATTCCAATCTACTTCTTTTGGCCAATGCGTTAAAAAAGCAATTTTTTCAAAATGCTTTTTTTTCTTTTTACTATTTCTATAATGGACTAAAGCACTGAGCTGTGGGTCAGGGGAATATCCCATTTCCTTAGCTTTTTCTTGGATCGTATTCCGAGTCGTTTCAGGAATTCTGGGATGATTTTTTAATGCTAGAGAAATTGTGGATACATGATAGTCTAAAGATTCAGCAATGTCTTTTAGGGTCACTCTTTTCATGGTCGAAAAATAACTATGGGTCTATTACTGCTCAAACAATTGATTAGTCAAACATTATATCAAAGGCTTTCACCTATTTATTTTTTATGAATGAATTTCAGGCAAAACTTAAAAAAGAAATAAAAAAAGTCATTCCCGAGATCCAATCTGTGCGAAGATATCTTCATCAAAATCCGGAGATTGGACTTCATGAATTCAAAACGGCTTCTTCTATAAAGAACTTTTTATTTGAATTGGGCTACAAACCCAAAAAACCCTTGCTTGGAACGGATGTGATTGTAGAACTTAAAGGGAAACAAGAATCGTTTATTTGTCTGAGGGCTGACATAGATGCCTTGCCCATAGTAGAGGAAACTGGAAAGTCCTACGCTTCTAAAAACAAGGGCTTTGCTCACTCCTGTGGACACGATGGACACACGGCTATTCTGTTAGGAACCGCAAAAGTCCTCAAAAGATTAGAAATCATACCTGAGTATTCAATCCGATTTATATTTCAGCCAGGCGAGGAAATTTTAGCTGCAGGAAAAGACCTCGTAGCAAAAGGATGTTGCAGTCAAGCGATTGCAACCTACGCACTCCATGGCTGGCCGGGTTTGAAAACGGGAATCATTAGTTGCAAATCAGGCCCTATTTTTGCAGCCGGAGCTTTATTTAAGATTGAAATGATTGGAACTGGATGTCACGGGGCGATGCCAGAGATAGGAAACAATCCAATCTTGGGTGTTTCAGAGCTTATTTTGGGCTTGGAACAACTTCATCAAAAACATCAGGCAAAAGACAAATCCGTGATCTCTGTATGCAAAATCCATGCTGGAAATTCATCCAATGTGATTCCGAACTCTGGTATCATTGAAGGAACCGTTCGCTATCTCAATGAAAACAGTGCTCCTGAAATTGAGAATGATATTCGAAATTTAATTGGTGAAATAGGTGCCAAAAGAAACCTTCAATTTAAAATAAATTACGACTCTCCTTACTCGCTACCTACCAACAATTCTTGCATAGAGGCCGAGAGAGTGAAAGCAATCGCAAAGGAAAACCTAGGATCCGATTCTTTTGTAGAGGCTCCTTCATGCAGTATGGCTAATGAGGATTTCGCTTTTTATCTCGACCAGACTCCAGGAGCAATGATGCGGCTTGGATTGGGGGAAAGCCATGCCGGACTTCACAGCCCCCATTTTGATTTTAATGACGCCGCCCTTGAAAGCGGAATGCTTCTTTTTTGTTCCTTGGCATTGGATCCTCATACAAGCTCAAGAACAAAAGGAATAAAGATAAAATCATAAGCTCTGACTAGAATGCGTTTGATTGTTTTATTTTTAGTTCAATTTATTTTTGTAGTAGCCTTCTTGGTGATTGGGGACTCCATCTGGTTCCAATATCTGGCAGGAGATACTTACCAAAAAGACCTTCACACATTACTGATTTATGAGGATGGTCAATTGCAAATCAGACCCCTACCAACTGTAGGTGTTTATTTGACAATGGCCCTTATGATTTCTTTATTTGCATTGGATGTTAAATCTCCGACTCAGAAAATTACAGGGTCGAGTCGGAAAGGAATTTTATTGGGAGCCCTCACCTATGGAGTTTATGAATTCACGAATTATGCAGTTTTGAAAGATTGGACCAGTTCTGTTGTTCTTCCTGATATTGTTTGGGGTTCGATTCTTTTTGGCTCCACCTCTTTTTTGACCCATATTTCAATGAACACGATTAAGAAATTTTTTAAAATCAAGCTCTCTTAATTGTATTGCAAAGTTGTTAATAGGATTGAAAGTCTCCCGCTTTGAGTGGGTTTTTAGATGTAAGAATTTGTCTACCAACATTCCGGTAGGTTCCGTTCTCTTTCATCCATACCCTACACATTTATCCATTGAATTCTTTCTTGCTAATAAGTTTTATAGATCCCAACCAAAATTGTTTCCCAAGTCCAACAAGGCGTCTATTTCATCATGAATTGTTTTTACTTCTGCAAGGAATTGAGGGTCTCTTAAATCAGAAACTGTCAGGCTATCACGGTAGTTTCTTTGGATACATTTCTTCAAATCATTGTAAAGCTTTTCATTGATTAGCACTCCAGAGTGCATGGCATTGAATTCATCCTGATTAAGCACAACTCTCAATCTTAAACATGCAGGCCCACCCCCATTCTTCATACTCTGAGTCAAATCCACATAAATTACCTGATGAATTGGGAGGGTCGAATCCTCTAGGATGGAGTCTATATAAGCTTTCACTCGAGCCTTTCTCAAACATTCAACAGGAGCGATCAAAACCTGCTCCTCAGTATTTGTGCTGACAATTTGACTGTTGAAAAAGTAGGATTGGATGGCATCTTCAAGGCTAATCTCCTCTTCTTTTATAGAATGAAATATTAAAGACTGATTGGATTTTTGTTGGAAAGAATCTATCAAGCCCATGCTTTCATCAGACCATTCGGTGTAGGCATTTTCGTGATGGAGGTAAAGGTTCTTATGACCGGTAGCGATCACATCATTGTGAAACACCCCTTTTTGAACCGCCAGAGGATTTTGCTCTAAAAATACAACCTTGGAGAAATCCAAACAGTGCCCTCGGCAAATCGCTTCAGAGGCAATCCTGGCTTGACGCCCTGTTCGCAAAGGATTGTGGCAAAAAATCTGCAAGCCACAGGATTCATAGTTGCCAAGCCTAGTGTGATTGGCTGCACCTTCATCTCGCAATTCATAACAGGATGTAATCGGATCATGAACCTTAAAATACATCGGATCTGAGAAAATTTTGTTGAATAATAACTGATTGAAGCGAGCCTCTTGTGATCTATGTAAATGATTCAACAAATTTGCCGGGGTGAAATGAACTTTTCCATCCCCAGTATCCTTTGAAGCGGATACAGTGGCCGCATTCGCCGTCCACATACTGGAAGCAGAAAAAGCAGCAGATACTAGACTTGAGTTTTGCTTGTATGCAGCATCCAATACGTCTTGATCCGAAGCTCCTGAAAAGCCAAGATTTCTTAACATTTGTAGGTTGGGTCGGTGATGAGGAGGAAGGATCGCTTGAGGGACTCCCATTTTGTAAAGCGTAAACCCTTTTTCTAAGCCTTGTAAAGCTGCCTGTTTGGGACTTGAAATTTGGGCTTGATGATGCCTTGAAGCTTGATTGTCGCAGGACAATCCTCCGAAATGATGACTCGGTCCAATCAAACCATCAAAATTAAGTTCGAAGCGGTTCATTCCCTATTTTTACTAATGTCAATGCTGTGATAGCAGCCCGCTCCACTAGACTTTTCAAGACTGTATACTCCTGAGAGCTATGGATGCTACCACCGCAAACTCCTAAGTTGTCTATATTGGGCAAACCATAATGAGACAATAAGTTCCCATCCGAGGCACCGCCTGTATCCTGCCATTCAATAGGGATGCCAAATTGTCTGGCAGCACATTGGATCAAGCCCAAAAGTTTTTCTCCCTTTCGATCGACAATTTTGGGAGGTCTTCTGAACCCACCCGTCCACTCAATTTTACAATTCCTGTGCGTCTCAACTTCTCGTATTAAAATTTCCAATTCAGAAAGTACCTTTTTCATCCAATCATAATCTTTTACCCGAATCATAAAACAAAGGCTTGCTTGATCAGGAACCATATTCAAAACCTCTCCCCCTTGGATCGAGGCTACATTAGAAATCACTCCTGAGTATTTTATATTTAAATCGTGAAGAGATTTTACCAAGTCCGCAGCACAAACAATCGCATTGATCCCCGCCTCCATATTTCTTCCTGAGTGAGCAGATCTACCCTCAATCTGAATTTTAAAATTGCCGACACCATAACGATTCCGAATCAAATCTCCATTGGGCAAGGCAGGCTCAAAAGTTAAGCCAAAATCGTTTCTTTCGGCTGCCCTCTTGAGTTCCGGCATACTGCTGTAAGAACCAATCTCCTCATCCTGAGTGATCAAGACCTCCCAGCTTAGCTTGCGATCGATCTTTAGAGATTCATAGGCCAGCAAACCATAAAGAAGAACGACCAACCCCCCCTTCATATCAGCACAGCCAGGTGCATGCATCCTACCTTCCTTTGTATTCACTTCTTGAAATGGATGATCCATTCCGTAAACCGTATCCATATGCCCATTCAGAAGAACAGAAGATGGACTCTTTTTTTCTTTTTTTTTGCGACTTATGAGACTTCGAGCTGGGAAGGATTGTTCTCCTAATTCTAAACAAAAAGGTTCTCCCTCAACAACACTTGAAGATCCAGGAAGCATTTCTAGAGAGGCAAGCAACCTCTCCTTCATTCTCAAAAGCCCATCATCATTCCAAGAGCCAGAATTGATTCGACACCATTCTGTAAGCAATGCGACCATTTCTGACTCTTTAGATCGTAAAAAATCAATAATTTCTTCCTCTATCATGCAGATTTGTCTGTGCTTTCAAAAATTTTATCTGCTGATTTTGAAACAAAGCCATCAAACAATTTGCCTCCTTCCATAGGATATCTTTTAGCAAATTCATAATAACAGCCAGACACATCGTAATCGCCATCTACAAAAGAATGCTTCCTCTTTGCTGATATTGTGGAGGACTGTTCCAAGTAAAGCTCCGGAGATCCTTTTATTTTACCACCCGAATCGTTGAGAACAAAACCTTTTGATTCTAGGAATTCATTGAATTGATTTATATTTTCAAACAGCTTCATGGAGTTTAAGGATAGAGTAAAATGATTGGCACAAAACCCATGAACGAGCAGCCAAGCGGCATATTCACTCTCTTCCTTAATCCGGCTGAAAGTTTTATAATCTAAGTTTTTCCACACTTGCCCGCTTGTAAACAATCGATCTCCAATTAAAAGTTTTTTGTCCATGGAATGGATCTGTTTACTTACAAATTCCTGAAGAAAAGTTGAAAATGCTTCAACGACCAATTGACTGATAAAAATCCGTGGATAATCATTGCTGGGATGAGAAAAACTTTGGGCAATTAATTTCTTCTCTGGAAATTCATATTCTCCTGTCTTGTAATAATCGTTTTCTTCAAAAAAGACGGATAAGTTGGAGATCTGTATGGGATGCACACCAAAGCTTCTAAATGCTAGATGATCATTCAAAGGATTCTCACCCTGTTCTTTTACCAATTTTTGGATCTTTTCTGCATTTGGATTCAACAAACAATACTGTTTCCATAGTTTGCTGAATAAGGCTTCTAAATTTTCGTTTTTCATAGTTCTATCCTTTCCACTCCCGGTATTAACTTTTCTGGCAACTCTAAATCCATGGACTCCATCGAACTCACTGGATAAGAACAATAATCTGAGGCAAAATATCCACTGGGCCTAAAGTTACCACTACTTCCTACTCCACCAAAAGGGGAAGCTCCACTAGCACCTGTTGTCGGACGATTGTAATTGATGATTCCAGCCCGAGAGTGAAAAAGAAACTCCTCATACTCCTTTTCGTCGGCACTCAATAATCCAGCAGCCAAGCCATACTCGGTCTGATTTGCCTCAAAGAGAGCCTCTTTGAAGTCATCCACCAAAATCAATTGCAACAAAGGACCGAAAATTTCTTCATCTTTTCGTTTTTCAATCCCAGTTACATCGACAATTGCAGGATTCAATCGTGCCTGATTTCCATCCGTGCAATTCATCTCAACCAATACCTTTGACCCTGACTGTTTCAATAAATCTTCATAGGCTCCAAGAATGAAGCGACCCGCATTTTGAGAAATTACGGGACCCATAAAAGGGCTCGGTTGATCCTTCCAGCCCCCACATAATAAAGATTCAGTCATCTTAATCAGGCAACGAACAAAACTTTGAGACAGAGATGACCGGACCAGAATTAAACGGCGAGCACAAACACAGCGTTGACCACTTGTTATAAAAGCGGACTGAATTGTGTGGTAGGCAAAAGAGGCCAGGTTGTCGGCGTGCAAAATATTACCAACAAGCAATGGGTTGTTTCCCCCCATTTCAAGAGCTAACATTTTATGAGGACTTCCACCCAAACTTCTATGAATTGATTTTCCTACAGCAGAGCTCCCTGTAAATAAAATTCCATCTACAAATGGATGTTTGACCAGCTCCTTTCCAATCAAGGATCCTCCTTGAAGCAATGAAATCACACCCCCAGGCAAGCCAACTTCCGCCCATAAACGGATCATAAATTCTCCAACCAATGGAGTTTCCAAACTGGGTTTAAAAACAACGGTATTGCCTGCTAATAGAGCGGGCACTATGTGCCCATTCGGTAAGTGGCCTGGCAAGTTAAAGGGACCAAATACTACCATAACACCCATTGCTTTGTAGCGAGTCTTATTCATAATCGAATCATTGAAGGCAAAGCTTTTTGGAGCGCAGCGTTCCTCATAAGCTTGAATTGAAAGGTCAATTTTCCCAATCATAGCTGCTACTTCTTGAGTGCATTCCCACAATACTTTGCCGGATTCTTTGGCGATCTGTTCTGCGAACGCATCCGCATGAGACTCTAAAAGGTCTCTAAAACGAAGCACATATTCCTTTCTAGTCTGGTAGGATAAAAAAGACCACTTATCAAAGGCTGCTTTTGCAGTGATCACTGCATAATCGACCTCTCGATGACAAACACAATTTCCACTCCCGAGAACAGTTTCATCATAAGGGTTCAAGCTTTGCCAGAGGTCTCCCGTTCCATCCAGCCATTCTCCATTGATAAAAATATTTCCTGACAATTTCATAAAGGATCCTTTTGATTTTTTGAGAACATTGGAGTAGCGACCAATGAATCTCCCAACTTAATCTTTAATAATTCAGCAATTCTCTCGGAAATAGTAATTTCACCAGTTGCACTTTTTGAAAAATTACCCAGACAAGCTCGAAAGTTCATAGGATCCACAAAATTGGACAAAAGATAGGTCTTTTCCCCCCATCTTACCTCTCCGTCTATCTTATAGACTTTTTCGACTACCGATTGAGTGACCGATTGAATGTTCTCTACGGAACAACCATACATAGGCCCTCCTTCAAAAATATCCACCTCATTCATAAATTGAAATCCTTGTTGTTCTAGCAATGCTCGGGCTGGTTTTGTATTTGGATGAACAGACCCAATTGCGTCTCGGGCCTCTTTAGGTAAAAGCTCTATGTAAATAGGCTCTGTTGGCATCAACTCACTGATAAAATGTTTGTCCACATTTACCATTTGATCCACCGTGTCAAAGGATACATCGAAAAAGTTGGCCCCAATCGCATTCCAAAATGGGTATTGCCCTTGATCATCAATTTTACCTCTCAATTCTGCAATAATTGTTTTTTCAAAGGATGCGGGATAATTTCTGATAAAGAGAAAACGTCCCAAAGAAAGCAATCGCCCTTGCACATTTCCTCGATACTCTTTTTGCAAATACAAAGTTCCAATCTCAGTAGGTCCGCTATGCACTTTCTTAATTCGCAAAAAAGGAATTTCTTTATCCACTCCTATCACCTGTGAGCAATTTCTTCTGGAATCCAATTGATAGCTCCAAAAAGGTTCAAAACCGCCGACCTTACTGAAAACCGCACTGGTTCCTAAGACTTGTTCGTTTTCTGTGTCCTCAAGAACAAAAAGATAAGAATCTCCACAGGGTCTATCACTCATGAATGCAAAAGATTTTACCGAATCTTTAATCTTAGCCTGCAACAGACTTTTGGAGTAAGGAAGGGTCGTTAATCCACGTCCCGCTTTTCCCGCGAGTTCATAAACACTCTCTAAGTCTGAATCAATCACTGGCCTGAGCAGACAATCTCTAGGATCGACGTCTATCAAGACAACTCCCTCAAAGTTTTCTTAAGAAGATCAATAATCTCATCAATATGCCAATCTTCAAGAACGGGGGATGGGACTAAAAATCGAACCCTGTAAGGATTTTCACCGGCAATAAATGAAATCACTCCATTTTCAAACAATCGATGGATGAAAAGCTTTGTTTTTACTAAATCTCCTTGAAATACTGTGAAGGAAATCATACTTCCAATCCCATAAGGTCCCTCAAAATCAGCTTCAAATTCACTTTTAATCCCTTGGAATTTATCTACAAACTTACGATGAATCTCCATATTCAATGAGGTTTCCCCGTAGGGAATTGAGCCCTGCAAAATATTCTTTAGCAAGTAGCTGCAAGTAGATATTGCGGAACCACTGCCAGTAAAGGTTTGACTGATCAACCCGGGCTTAGGTTTAAACTCTGCGGTGAATAAAGTGGCACAAACCTGACTGACTTTTCCAACTGTAACAAGGTCAACGACGGAATCTAATTGGAACATTTGAAAAGCAAAAGGCTCCCGAGTTCTAGCAAAAGTCTGGATTTCATCCACCCATATTGGAATTTTATGCCTCTGAAGAACAGTCACAATTGAATCGATAAATTCTTTGCTTGCCTTATAAAACCCTCCTTCGCCCTGAACAAGCTCCATGCACATTCCTGCGTACTCTCCCGGATAACGGTTTAAATGCTCTTCCAATATTTGAGCGCTTCTTTGAATCGAATTTTCTTGATTTGCAAAATCGAAAAAAGGCACATAATCCACCATCAAAGCTCTGGGTAGCCCCTTGCGATAATTTGCCTTGTCTGTCATGAATGACAGAGCCATCGTTCTCCCAGAAAAACACCCTGAAAAAGCAAGAAGTCGCTCAGCCCCAGAACTTTTTTGAAACAATATTTTGATCGCATTCTCATTGGCCATCGCTCCAGTAGTCGTTAAGAAGCAGTGACCAAAACTAGCTCCCTTGCAGTTGGCCAGTAAAAGGAAGTCTTCCAGAAGATCTAATGTGTCCACATTCTGTTGTAAATTCCCCTGCATAACCGTATTCATTAAGGAAGAATAGACCATAGCTTTCGTAATACCCGGATGGGAATGACCAAAAAAATGAGGACCGATTCCACAAATCAAATCGTATTTTACACTTCCGTCCGCTAATTCAACAAAAGGGCCTGAACCTCTTCCAGTTCCCAAGTAAGGGAAATAAAGATTCCCTCCTCGTGCTGAGGAGCAACGATCGAGCATTTCTTTGTAAGAAGTCCTTAATTCTTCTTTTGGGGGATGAACCGCGTTCAAATCAAGCACCAATCTTTCCCTTATTTTTAAAAGATTTTCGACTGATTCTTCTAAGTCTTGCCCCATGTAGACAGACGGAAAACAAGCATTCCTATTCATAAATAAATCCTTTCTCCCAGACTTATTCAGACAAGTTTGAGATATAAGTTTGTTTTTAAAATGGGTATAAGTAGACGATCCACCCGATTGAAGAGTATCTGCTAGAATTCTGAATCCATCCCCTTAAATAGAAATTCCTACGCGAAATTTACCTCCTAACAATATAATTGAGTACTGGAGCAAAAAGCTCTGCAGAGATGAATTAAGGGATCTATTTAAAACTACAGGCCTAGCAAAGTTATTGATTAAAAGGCCAGAATTTAGACTTTCTTTTAGATGAAAGGCTCGTTGGAGTGAATTATTAAAAATTGAACCTGCGCTCTAGATTAGAAAATGGGAATCAAGAAAAAAACAATGGATTGAGATGAATCTTTAAATTCCAATATGGAAGCTATGGGGTACCTTTAAAAGGAGATCACACATCACACCCTAGTGTAAAAAGATTGAAATCAAAATTCTAATAAGAAATTCAGATTTTACAAATGGCTAGTGAGGCATAATGATTTCGGTTTATGATTTAAAAGGACTTTGTTTTTACTATATCTTTAAATGCTAAAAAGTCAAATTAGGTGTAATAAAAGCCATTGATTACTAGTAAATTACAGTTTTATTCAATCAATAATCTCAGCATTCAATACTTGAAAAGAAGTCCAACTTATTTTCATTCGCACCGCTCTTTCTTTTAACCCAGAGGATAGAATAGAAAATGAGATTCATGTAGAAGAGATACAGACGCAATGAGTTGTTAAATCCTCCAAAAGATCCTTGGAGGTTCCGATAAGGATTTCACAACGCATTGCAGCCTAAAACTGCAAAGTCAAAGATCTAGTTCAAGAGTCGATGAAACATTTCCAACACAATATTGTAGCATTGGTTCGCCAAGGCAGGATCATATCGAGGTCCCTGATCTCTTAAAAATGCATGGGCCGCATTGACCTCATGCCACTGAAAATGAACCTGATTCTCTACTAATGTCTTATAGATAGATTGACGTCCCTCCAAAGGAACGTGAGGATCTTGTCGGCCCCAAAACATACACAATTCCCCCCCAATTTCTCCAACTCGATCCAAAGAGTTGTCGTTCATCCCTTTACCCAAGCTTCTTTTATGAATATCCGTCGCATAGAAACAAGCGGTAGCGATTACTTCTTGAAACATAGCTGCTCTGAAAGCCAAATGACCCCCAAGGCACATCCCCATAGAACCTATTTTTCCATTGCAGAATTCGTATTTTTTTAAGAATAAGATCAAAGCCTCATTGTCAGAATCAAAAGCCTCTACAGGCTTGGTTGTTTTCAACTCGTTTCCTCGATCGGTTCCAATAGGGTCATATTCTAAAACGGTTCCAAGCGCCTCGTATTCATGATAGACTTCAGGAATGATTACAAGATAGCCATTTCCAGCCAAGATAGAAGCAGTTCTTCGAATCGGGTCGGTGACCTGATAAATCTCAGAAAACAAAACAATCGTGGGGTATGCCTTCTTTTCAATGGGCCTAATTGTATGGGATCTCATGATTCCCGTTGCGGTTTCTATATCTACAAAATTCTCTACAAGAGTCATAGGGATTGCATTCTTTGATTTACAGAGTTCTCATCCCCTAAAATCCCCGATAGAGAAGAGGTTTTGAGAATCCAAGGATTCAATTTTTAAGAGCCAAGCTTTTGATACTTTTCTTCCAAATCTTGATAAGCACTTTGAAGAGTATTGAGAACTGCTTGCAGCTCACGATTCCGGTCCCTCAAGAATTCTAAAGATTCCGCTTCCGGTGGAATACCTAAGGATTCCTGAGGGTTGCTTAAGGAATCCTCTTCTAAACTTTCCAAGGCCGCAATCACAGTATTTTTAATTGCAATTTCCTCTCTCAATCGATCCGACAGGTCATTGAGGTTGTTTTTCATATCCTCAATCTCAATGAAATCAGAATCTTTGGTATCCTGTTTTTCTTCGGCGGATAACAAAACCTCATATCTACTTTCTAATTCATCGAAAGCCGATTTCAGAGTGTTGTTGATAGAAGTTTTTTCTTTATTCAGATCTAAAAGATTAGAAACTTTTTGTTGTAAAATTTTCAACTCTTTTGGAGTGGATTTGAGATCTTTGTCAGGGTTTGTTTTGAGTGACTTTTGATATTTGGATTCCAAATCCTCATTGGTTGACGAGAGTGCATTGCATCTTGCCTGCAATTCTCTAGAGCGATCTTCCAACTGAGATATTTTCTCGGAAAAGTGAAGCGAATCCTGAGCGTGATGATCTTTACACTTCTTCATTTCGATCGAATCACTTTTTATTTGGTTTTCCAATTCGGCCAGAGCTTGGGTCAAGGCATTTTTAGAAGATTGAAGCTCTTTTTTATGGTCTTGTAGAAATTCAATCTTTTTTTCTAAAGCATCTGCCTCCACTTTGGGAACATGTAGACTTGAATCCAAGGGCTCGATTGGTGGATCCACGCTCACGACCTGATTCTCAAGCTCTATGATCTTTTGATTGGCAGCGTCTAACATTGCGCGCAATTGATCGTTTTGTTCTTTATATTCTTGATTTGTTTTTCGAACATCCCCGATAGAATCTCGGGCCTTTATAATCAAGTCTCGGAACTCGATCACCTTTTCCTTCTCTAGCTTTTGTTCCTCTTTTAGCTCCATGTAAGCAAGCGCTATAGGAACTTTTTTGGATTTTTTAGCTGGAATATTAGTCAATTGCTGAAAGAGCTGCTGACCTTTCAAATCCTGACTTCCTTCACTATTATCAGGCGGCGTGGAATCTGGAATGGAAGGACTTTCTGGAGAACTTGCTGTCATTTCGGAAGAAGGTTCTTCCCCTATTTTTAGATTTGGATCAAGATCTGAATTAGGCATTTCAAGATCCCCATCCTCCGAAGCCTTTGACAAGGATTTAGAATCCTCAAAATCGTCTTTTTTTTCGGGGGGTGCTGGATCTTCTTTATTCAATGGATCAAAAGGATGAGAGGACTGATTGCCCGCTTCATTTTGATCTAAGGGGGGCTCGCTTTCTGCAGTTAAATCGGATGAGGAGGGCTTCTTCTCTTCAAAAACAGTCTCATCGATTTTTTTATTATCTTCAGTGTGTCGACCTCTTGGGTTGTCTGGGATTGAGTATTGCATCAGTTGTTATCAGTTTAAAATATCAAAAAAATTAGGACTCTGTAGTCAATTCGAGTATCTCCGATTTGTGGTCTGAGTAATCTGAGATCAACTCTTTTCTATCGGCCAGTTCAAATTTATCCCATTCGAAGCCGGGCACTACTGTGCAACCCAACAAGGCAAAGCCATGAGAACCCTCCTTTTTGATCTTCATACCCTGCCAATTTCCAGACTCCACAAGGTATTGGGGAAATTGGAAGTTGAGTAAATCCTTGCCCAAAAGCACCCACTGACCCTCTGTGGTAACTGGATCCAGAATAAACATTTCAACAGGATCTCCTAGATAAAAGTGAAAAATCTCATCACAAAAAAGGCGATGCAATTTAGAGATTTCTCCTTTTTTCAATAAATAATAAATGGCCGTTCCCATGGGAGATTCATCCCCAATCGAAAACTCGGAAGTGTAACTGCGCTGATACCAACCCCCCTCTTTCTTGAGGGGTTCTAAATTTAAAAATTCAATAACTTCCTCAGCTGTCATGGGATCTTTTGGGGTAGTCAAAATCCAATACTTTACCTTTTATCTTATCTGTTTTACTCCAATGTTTTGTTTGAAACTCAATCATCACTACTCCAGAGGTTGGAATATTTGCAAAGTTTTCATCACACCAGTAATTTACAAGTTCTGTGATCCCTGGGTTGTGACCGACCAATAGAATTGAATTGTAGAAATCATCTTGTTCCTGAACCACTGCCTGTAGTTGAAGCCTAGAAGCTTCATAAATCCCTGGCTCCACAATGACATCGTTTCCCGAGAGACCCACCTCCTCTGCAATCATTCGGGCCGTCAACAAGGCTCTTGCAGCATCACTTGAAACCACTTGCTCAGGCATGGGCTTTTTGTTGCGCAATTGTCTTCCCATGTAAGGGGCATTTCTTAAACCGCGGGTATTTAAAATTCGGTCATGATCGGATACTGTTGGGTCCCCCCAATCAGACTTTGCATGACGCATGAGGTATAAATATTTAAAATCTTCCATATTATGGGCTTACACTAAATAAGACAGAATTCATTGTAAACACTCATTTACTGAATCCCATTTGGGATGTTCTTAAAGGTCATTAAAATGGCCCAACTTCAAGAACCTTATTCTACAGGCGATCTATTTCTTACGGATAATTCTTCTCTAGTTTCAACAGACTTCATACTGAAATCAAAGCTTCTAAATCCATGAACATCGCAGCTGGGAAAAGGTCATGAGAGACGGCTCTTGTATTCTAGATAGCCAAATTCTTTGACGACTTGAATAGAAGAGGAAGCCGGATCAAAAATAGTAATAGCTGGAAGGCGGACACCGTTAAAAGTAGTTGTTTTTACCATAGTATAATGGGCCATATCATCAAAAACCAGTTTGTCTCCAATTTGCAATGGATGATCAAAGGAATAGTCCCCGATCATATCCCCAGCCAGACAACTCAAGCCTCCTAGGCGATAAGTGTGAGCTTTAATACCTGGATGATCCGCACCATACAAATGAGGTCGATAAGGCATCTCCAAAACATCTGGCATATGACAAGTTGCCGAGAGGTCGAGCATGGCCACTTTTCCTTTGTTCTCAAGAATATCCAGAACAGTGCCCACCAGATATCCTGTATTCAGACCCACCGCCTCCCCGGGTTCTAGATAAACCTGAACTTGATATTTTTCCTGAAATGAAGTGATGATTCGGCAAAGACGATCGATGTCATAATCCTCTCTTGTGATGTGATGCCCTCCTCCAAAATTGACCCATTTCATTTGAAATAGAGCAGGTCCAAATTTTTTTTCTAAGACCTCCAAAGTTCGCTCTAAGGTATCTGAATTTTGTTCACAAAGAGAATGAAAATGAAGGCCCTCAAGCCCTTGAAGATCTTTGCCTTGAAAATGCTCTAAAGTAATTCCTAAACGAGAACCCATTCCACTCGGGTCGTAGAGTGGATACTTCAGCTCCGAGTATTCTGGGTTGATCCGCAAACCACAAGAAATTTGAGAATTTTTAAATTTCTTTTTATACCTTTCCCACTGACTGAAAGAATTGAAACTGATGTGACCGACCAGAGGCATCAATTCCTCGATATCCTGATCTGAATACGCCGGAGAATAAGCATGGACCTCCTTGCCAAAAAATTCATCCCCCAAGAGAGCTTCACTCACAGAGCTTGCACAGATCCCCGCTAGATAATCCTTTAAAAAAGGAAACGTCGAGTAACAAGCATAGCCTTTAAGCGCCAATAATATCTTACAATGGGTTCGATCTTGAACTTCCTTTAATTTCAATGCGTTTGCATGCAAATACCCAAGATCCACAACATAACTGGGACTGGGAACTTTATCTGGATCAAATCTTGGTTCATTCATCCTATTCTTGGAGCTTCCCCCTCTTTAAAGATAATTTCTTTCCAAGGAAGTCCATACTCATTCAGGGCCTCCATGAATGGGTCTGGATCTAACTCCTCCAAATTAAACACACCCCGTCTCATCCATTTACTCTGAACCATCAATCTGGCTCCAATGGCAGCCGGCACACCAGTTGTGTAAGAAATCGCCTGAGATTTCACTTCCTTAAAACTCTCTTGATGATCACATACATTGTAAATATAATAGTCCTTTTTAACCCCATCTTGGATTCCATGAATCAAACATCCGATACAAGTCTTTCCTTCAGTCAATTCTCCCAAATTGCTCGGCTCTGGTAAAACGGATTTTAAAAACTGAAGGGGCACAATTTTCTGTCCTTGATATTCCACAGGGTCAATGCGGGTCATACCGACGTTTTCTAAAACTCTCAAATGGGTTAAATATTCTTGAGAAAAGGTCATCCAAAATCGCATTTGTTGGATGCCCGGAATATTTTGCGAAAGAGATTCGAGCTCTTCATGATACATCAAGAACATCTCTTTTTTTCCAATACCTTCTGGAAAATCAAATACTCTTTGTTCGCTAAGAGGCTCCGTCTCAATCCAAGAACCCTCCTTAAAAAACTTCCCCTTAGCAGTCACCTCCCTAATATTAATTTCTGGGTTAAAATTGGTAGCAAATGGCAGGCCATGATCCCCAGCATTACAATCAATGATATCTACAGTATGAATTTCATCGAAATGATGTTTTAGGGCATGGGCACAAAATACATTGGTGACTCCAGGATCAAATCCCGATCCGAGAAGCGCCATAAGACCAGCCTCCTCAAATCTAGCTCGATAATCCCATTGCCATTTGTAACAAAATTTAGCTTCTTCTAAAGGTTCATAATTAGCAGTATCCAGATAATGGACCCCAGCTTCCAAGCAGGCATCCATGATATGCAAGTCTTGGTAGGGCAAAGCTACATGAATCACCAAATCGGGCTTAAAATCTCTAAGTAATTGGACGGTCTGTGAAACCTGATCCGCATCCAATGCCTCTACTCGAATCGGTCGGTCGATTTGGGAAGCAATTTTATGACATTTTTCAATCGATCGACTCGCCAAACAAATCTCTGAAAAAACATCTGTCATACGGGCACATTTGTGAACTACGACTCCTCCAACTCCTCCAGCCCCTATTATTAATAACTTAGCCATCTCTCCCTTTTACTAAATATTATTTCCTTACTCAAGATTCGAAATAGGTATAGCCTCGGATACCCGCATCATAGTCATTCATGATAGACTTCCGTTCACGAGCTGTAATTTTTCCCTGTTCAACAGATCTTTCCGCAAGCTCACGAAATTTTTTAACAAGCGCTTTTGGATCATACTCCACATAGGACAAAACATCTTTAACCCGATCTCCCTCAAGTTCTCGTTGATAGCGAACTCTCCCTTTTTCCACCTTCACACTGACCACATTAGTATCTCCAAGTAAGTTATGAAGATCTCCCAATGTCTCTTGATAAGCTCCTACCATAAAAACACCTAAGAGATAATCCTCCTCTCTCTCTCCAATCTTGTGCACGGGCAGCCATTTTTTTCGGGTGCCTTGAGGATCAATAAAGTGGTCGATTTTGCCGTCACAATCGCAGGTTATATCAGCAATCACCGCCTTCCTAGTGGGTTCTTCCTCCAATCGATGGATGGGCATCACTGGAAACAATTGTCCAATCGCCCAACTATCTGGAACCGACTGGAAAACACTGAAGTTCCCATAGTAATAATCGGTCAATAAAGTTTCCAGTTCTTGTATTTGATCTGACAAATAGTCTTGATCCTCCGACATTTCCCAAATTTTACTCAAGATACACCAATACAATTTTTCCGAATAGCCTCGCTCTCTAAGAGAGATCGTTTCTCGAACAAATAGACTGCGAATTTCATCTCTATAAAAGATGGCATCGTTCAAACACTCTTGCACCTTCTCTGGCTTTAAATCCTTCCAAACCTGAAACAAGCTTCCCAAGACTTCATGACTTCCCTCTTCGGGAGGTTTTGCCTCCTCACTGGAACTGAACTCGTTCACATCTAAAATATTAAAAATCAGAACAGAATAATAAGCGACCACCGCTCTACCAGATTCACTGACAAGATTTGGATGAGGAACTCCGGCATTGTCAGCAACGGTTTTTACAACCTCAACCATATCAGAACAATACTCCATAATATCATAGTTGGTTCCGCCCGAATTTCCGGTTTTATTTCCCTCATAATTAACAGCCAATCCACCTCCCATGTCAAAGTATCCCATGGGTGCCCCTTCTTTGATCAGCTCGACATAGATCCTAGCGGCTTCATTCGCAGCCTGACGCATCATAATAATATTAGGAATCTGAGATCCTTGATGATAATGCAGCATTCTCAATGCTTTCAAAAGATCCATCGCTTTCAGGCGATTCACAATATCCATGATTTGACCGATCCCTAAACCAAAGACGCTTCGATCCCCTCCACTTTCTGACCAATGTCCAGAACTCTTTGCCGAAAGACGAGCTCGAATACCAAGCATAGGAGTCACACCCATCGCTTTCGACCGTTCAAGAATAAGGTCGATTTCGCCCGGCATCTCAATAACCATGATCACTTGCAAGCCCATTTTTAAACCATAAAGAGCAAGATTTATAAATTCTTCATCTTTATAACCATTGCAGATGATCAATGCTTCAGGATCTTGCATATAAGCGAGGGCAGCAAGAAGCTCCGGTTTACTGCCCGCCTCCAATCCGTAATGATATTTTCTACCTACCCGGGTGACTTCCTCGATGACCTCTTGTTGTTGGTTTACTTTAATAGGATAGACCCCACGATAGAGCCCTTGATAATTCGCCTGCTTGATTGCTTTGGCAAAGCTATCGTTTAGGTGCGAAATCCGATCTTGAAGTAAATCTCCAAAACGCAACAAAAGAGGAAATTGGGTTCCACGCTCTCTCAATCCGTTGATAATTTCGGGCAAACTAACGGCTACTTTTTTCCTGCCATCTTTCAACAAAACTTCTAAATCCCCTGACTTCGAGACCTGAAAATACCCTCGACCCCATTGATCTACTCCATACAACTCGGATGATTTTTTTGAACTCCATTTCATAATTCTATTTGATTTAAATATCAAAGACATTGAAAAGACGAGTCAATTTCGCCAATCTTAAAGGATGTATCCAAAGAAACGACTTGTTCTCTCGGATCGTCTTTCAAGACGGTTTGTATCCATCCACTCGATGATTGAATCGGTCTCCTATGGAGCAAGTAGATTTAAGATGAATCCCTCCAAAAAAATTTAAAAAATGATCCTTTTTTATCGCTTGTTGTTCCTCCCTTGCCTTGTCTTTGTCTTGCCCTACTACTTGCTTCGAATGTTTAAAAGAGGGGGATACACCAAAGGATTTAAAAATCGAATCGGAATTTACAATCAAGTCCCTCTAAAGAGAAAAAAACGAATTTGGATCCATGCGGTCAGTGTGGGAGAGTTATTCTCCATCAGTAAACTCTTAGAGGAACTGACTCTGCAGAAAGATTTTCAAGTATTTCTGACAACCACTACTAGCACCGGCTTTGCTGCTGCTAAAGAAAAATACAGCAGCTTGGTCGATTACATTTCGGTATTTCCTATTGATTTTGTTCCATTCTCCAAAAATGCTTGGGAAACCTTCAATCCTGACTGCATTATTATGATGGACAGTGAGGTTTGGCCTGAGCACTTATATCAAGCAAAAAAACGAAAGGTTCCAGCCCTTCTGATCAATGCTCGATTGTCTGATCGCTCTTTCAATAGGTATAAGAAATTCAAATGGATTCAAAACATGTTTCTGAAAAGGTTCACTGTGATTCTTGCATCGACCCAACAGGACTACCAGCGAATCTTAGAACTAAAGATACCGCCCAACCAAGTTGAATTTTGTGGAAACCTAAAGTTTGATGTCACAGCACCTGCAGAAAATTTAGAAGCCATCAGAAAAGAAATTCGCAAAGAATTGTTTCAACTAGAAGCTGAAGATCCAATACCTTGGATTCTTTTAGGTTCTAGTACTTGGCCCGGTGAGGAGAGAATGTTGATAAAAGCTTTCATGAACATTCGTAAAAATGGCATCCATGCACGTCTTATTCTGGTTCCCAGACATGCAGAAAGAAAAAATGAGATCGTAAGAGAACTAAAATTGAGCCAGATGAATTGGCACCAAAGATCCATTTGTAAATCCCCAGACAACCAAAAAATTGATATTTATTTGGCCGATACAACAGGAGAGTTGAAACACATCAGCCAAGTCGCAGACCTTGCATTCATTGGAAAAAGCATGCACCCAAACCAAGGAGGTCAAACTCCAATTGAAGCTGCTTCCTTGTCGATTCCAATCTTGTTTGGTCCCAATATGAGCAACTTTAAGGATATCTCTCAATCCTTATTACAAGCAGGAGCTGCAATTGAAGTTCAGAACAACCACGATGCTGAACGCAAACTCATTGAAATCTTACAGAATCCATTAAAAATGAAATCCATGGGCGATGCTGGACGCCAGTGGCACAACAATAATTTAGGCGCTACCCAAAAAGCTGTAGAAACCATCCATCAATTGATCTCATAAAACCCACCCATGAATTCCGAAAAAATCATCCAAACTTTAGACCATGCAATCTTGCACCCAACCACTACTGATGAAGATTTGATAAGAGAAATAAACAAGCTCGATGAGTATCCTATTGCTTCTTTTTGCGTGCCCCCATGTCAAGTAAAATTAGCTGCCCAAGAAAGTAAAAAAACACCTATTTGCACAGTCATAGGATTCCCTCACGGCAATACAAGTACGCAAACAAAAGCGGCTGAAAGCATACAAGCGATTCAAGACGGAGCTCAGGAACTCGACATGGTCCTTAATATTGGAAAAGCTTTATCAGAGGACTGGCGAACCGTCTCCAATGAGATTGAAACAATTTTAGAAATCTCCCAAAAAAATCACAAAATCTTAAAAGTTATTTTCGAAACCGATTTTTTAAACGGTAAAGAGATATACTTGAGAAATTTATGCAAAATCTGCTCGGATCTTGGGGTTGATTTCATCAAAACATCCACTGGATTTGGTTACACAAAACAAAAATCTGGAGACTACAATTATATAGGTGCGACTGAAGAAACCATAAAAAGAATGATTCAGTATAGCAGTTCCGCAATGAAGATCAAAGCCTCTGGAGGAATCCGAACAGCAAAGGATGCGGCAACCTTTATCCAACTGGGTTGTTCTCGAATAGGAACAGGCAGTTCTTTAAAAATTATCGGAGAATTGATGGGAACGAAACAAAGAGTTGAACTTGAGACTAACTACTAGAACCGTGATCAAAAATTCACTCTTTTATTTCTCAGCCCTCCTTTTAGTGGGCTCACTATCCGCTGAATTGAAACAAGATCAATACATCGAATTATTGAAGCGACTGGATCGGCTTGAAAAACAAGTCATCGATCAAAAAAAACAGATCCAAGAACTGAATGACAAATTCGATACAATCAATACTAGCAGTAAAACGAAATTACAAACGGGACCTTGGGCAAAATTAAATAAAAAAATGTCTGCCAACGAGGTCCTTTCTATTTTGGGCAAACCAAGCAGTATAAAAATCCACAAAGCACTTCATTTTGACTACTATTATGGAAAAGGAAGCACTCGAGGCGTGGTAGAGTTCAAGAACAGCCGAGTATTTTCCTGGAAGCAACCCAATTTATAATACCATTTGGATCCTTGAGAACCAGCTCCAGAAACTAGGATTCAAACAAAATCCTTGGTTAATTGTTTGGGTAAATAGAGATACGCGAATTTTTAAAATCAAAATGATACAAAAAAGAACAAATTTCGGAGTATTTTATGAATTGAATAAAAATTAGATGCATAAATTTAGTTTTGTTAAAATTCTTTAAATTCATTGAAAAATCCTTCTAAGAATTCAAAATATTTCTGGAAAAACAATTTTTATAAGACTGATATCAATTAGGATTTTATAGGTTTTATTTTCCCTACTTGACCCCTAGTAAAAAGATAACTACTTGTAATTTTATCATAACTTGATAAGATCTATTTATGCCAAATTTTACGAATCCATTAGCATGGGATGCTAAAGAGCGATTGAAGCATATAGAAAAATGTTTGTGGTGGCTTGGAAAAGTAAATCGCTCAGATTTATCTATGCGGTTTTCAATTTCATTACCACAAGCTTCCTCAGATATTCAAAAATACCAGTTATTGAATCCGGGTTCTATTGAATATTGTTTAAAAGTGAAGCGATATATCCCATCGAGGAACTTTAATCCTATATTCATAGATTTGTTCGATTTTGAGGATGCCTTAGACACTTTTTTAAATCATCAGGAACATCAAAATAAAATCAATCACCCAAGTAGGATTAGTAGTGTTGAAAAATTAAGAAGTAATCTAAGAGCAATACATGCAAAAAATATTTTAGAGATTACCTATTGTTCTCTGCATTCAAACACATTGAAAAGACGTAAAATTGCTCCCCACTCGATTTGTAGTGATGGGTTTCGTTGGCATGTAAGGGCGTGGTGTTACGAAAATAAGGAATTTAGAGATTTTCTTCCGGGAAGAATGACAAAAATTACTCAATTGAATCAGCCAGCGGTTCAATATGTTGATGTATTGTGGAATAGTTGGGTTGAACTCAGTATTATTGCAAATCCTGAGTTGGATGCATACGCAATCCAATCTATAGAAATGGACTATTGCATGGAAGATGGTTTGCTTCACATCCATACACGGAAAGCGATGAGGGGTTACTCATTGAGAATGTTACAATTTAAAGAAGACAGTTTCGTCGGACAAACAAATAACAACCATTTACTTTTCCTTAAGGGGGAGGAAGAAATGAACTAAAAAAATACCAAGCCGAAGCTTGGTATTAAATTTTTTGCGATAAATTTCGCTTGTTAACGTAGAGATCGCAGGCTCTGAATTACTAAGATAATAAATAATAAATAAATGTACTCACTTAAGTCAATTAACTAAATGAAAAATAAAACTACACTAGGACTTGATCTTGGACAAAGTTCCATTGGCTGGGCTTTATTAAAAAATAATAATTTCAGCAATGAGCCATGTGAGCTAATTGACTGGGGCGTCAGAATTTTTCCTGATGGAAGGGATGCAAAAAGCAATCAACCTCTTGCTGTAGAAAGAAGGGAGAAAAGATGTAGTCGTAGAAGAAGAGATAGGGCCTTAGCACGACAAAGAGAACTTATAAGAATTCTAACTTTACATGGATTGTTCCCCGTAGATCAGAAGGATCAACAAGAACTGAAATATGAAAACCCTTACAAATTAAGAGCCTTAGCTGTTAGAGAAAAACTGAGTCTTTTTGAAGTTGGTAGAGCTCTTGTTCATATTTGTAAACATCGTGGTTTCAAGTCTAATAGAAAAATAGACAGAAACGATCTTGATGAGTCATCAGGAATGAAGGTAGGAATATCAAAGTTGAAAAAAACATTAAATGGCAAAACATTAGGAGAGTTTCTGTTCGAAAGATATCAAAATGGAGAATGGACTCGTTTCCGCCCTACAAGTAACAAATCTGGAAAAAATATTTGGGATTTGGGTTACCCAGATCGCTCCATGTATGAAGCTGAGATAGAAAAAATATGGGATTTCCAAAAAAAACATTATGACGAACTTACTCCAGAGCTATTGGTAAAAGTGCATCACATTATTATCAATCAGCGACCCTTAAAGCCTCAACCTGTTGGTAGATGTACATTTGAATATAAAGCGGTTGGTAAAGCAGGTGAAAGAGCACCCTTATCTATTTCTTTAGTTCAACAGTTTCGCGTTTGGCAAGAGGTTAATAATTTAGAACTCGAAACATTGAATGGAAAGCAGTCATTGTCTAAAGATGAGCTTAATTTGATAGCGTCTCATTTACTATGCACGCAAAAGGGAAAAAGCATGGTAAATACTAAAGGCACCTTACTCTTTAAAACAATCCGTAAAAAAATACTGAATCTTGAGAGTGATTGTCCATTTAATTTAGAAAGTGCTGGAAGGGATGGACTCAAAGCTGACACGACTGCTCGACAACTTTCACATTCTAATTGTTTTGGAGAAGCGTGGTTTCAATTGAGTGAAAAAAAGCAAACCGAAATTGTTCAACTCATTCGTGATGAGCCTGAGGAGGAACCCTTGCTACAATATTTTATTGACAATTATTCAATGACTAAAAACAACGCAAAACAAATTTCATCTATTCGCATTGCGGATGGACATGCTAAATTAAGTTTGCTAGCAATTCGTAAAATACTTCCCTATCTACAAGCTGGATTTCGCTATCATGAAGCCTGTCAAAAAGCAGGTTATCACCATTCCGCTCGTAATCCTGAAATGATTTACGATGAATTGCCCTATTATGGAGAAGTACTTGAAGATGTAGTTATTCCTCCACAAGATCGGTCTAAGTATGATCGAGAAAAAGAACCTGAAAAGTATTGGGGTAAAATAAATAACCCTACTGTTCATCTTGGACTCAATCAACTGCGTAAAATAATTAATGCCATAATAAATAAATATGGAAAACCAGACTGTATCGTTATTGAATTAGCAAGAGATTTGAAGAGAACTGAAAAACAAAAGAAACAGTATAAAGATTTCCAGAGAAAAAACACTCTACAAAATCAAAAGATTGATTCAGAACTCGACAAGTTAGGGATTAAAAAGAATCGTGAAAATAGGCAGTGTTTTAAACTTTGGGAGGAATTAAGCACAAATCCTGCAGCTCGCTGTTGTCCATTTAGTAGAGAGCCCATTGCTATCCACCAGTTATTCAGCCCAGAAGTCGAAATTGAGCATTTGTTGCCATTTTCACAGACTTTTGATGATTCCATGGCAAACAAAACGGTCTGTTTCAGACATGCTAATAGAAAAAAAGGAAATCGCACCCCCTATGAGGCATTTTATGGTTCTGATGAATGGGCAAGTATAATGAGTCATGCCATGCAACTACCAAAGAATAAAAGATGGAGGTTTGAAGCGGACGCTATGAACAGATTTGCTGAAAGTGGAGATGGCATTGCTCGTTTGCTTAATGATACTCGATATCTCTCTAAAGTGGCTCATCAATATTTAAATACCATTGTTGCTAAAGTAAATGTAGTTACTGGACAAATGACTGCAATACTTCGTCGTTCTTGGGGATTGAATCATATTCTCTCAGATGGTGTAAAAAATAGGGATGACAATCGCCATCATGCAATCGATGCGTTTACAGTTGCCTGCACCACAACCCGTTTCCTCCAAAAGTTATCTAGTACAGCACAAAAAGTGCGTGAGATGGAATTGGGTAAACCAGATGAAATTTTTGCCAACATGCCCTCCCCTTGGGATCACTTTAATCCCGATAAACTTAAAGATAGTGCTCAAAGAATTGTCGTGTCATACAAACCAGACCATGGCTTAAAGATTGGAAGGAAAAATGACAGAAATAATTCACAAATATCCATTTCACCCTTACACGAAGAGACCAATTACGGGCTTATTAGCCAAGGTAAAAAGGACAAAGTAATAGTTGCAAATCGGGTTGAACTACAAAGTATAAAAAAAGCTGAAAAAAACATAAAAGAAATTGCCGACCAAAGAGTGCAAAAATCACTCATGGATGCTAACCGAGTTATTACTAGTGATAAGGAATGGCAAACCTTTCTTTCAGAATATACTGTGAAAACAGGTATTAGAAGAGTTCGGATCCATCGCGAGAAGGACATTAGAACTATGCGTAAAATCACGCACAAAGATCAAGCTGGAAAGGAGCATTTTAAATATGTTGCCACTGGAGGAAACTTTTGTGCAGATATTTATGTCCCCCTCTTTGGTGAGAAGAAAGGTAAGTGGCGATCTGAAATTATATCCAACTTTGACGCACATCAAAGAGGTTTTACACCTAATTGGAAGAAAGAGTATCCTACTGCCAGAAAAATAATGACATTGCAAATAAGCGATATGGTAGAGTTGGAAATTAATGGAGTGAGTGATTTATATAAAGTAAAGAAAATGAGACAAGATGGAAGAGTTTATTTTCGAGCACATCAAATAGCTAGAGAGAAAGGCGACGAATTAACTTTGGCATTGCCTGCATCAAAACTTCAACAATATAAAGCCAAAAAAGCATCTGTTGATATTTTAGGAAAAGTCCAATCTAGAGCCGTTAAAGTAAAAATTTCATGAATGGATCTGTTCTTGAATTGAGCGAATATGGTTTTTTCCTAAGTGCTAGTCGAGGTTGTCTGGTACTAAAAACTGGCAAAGAGGTTAAAAAACGAATCCCTTTCGATTTAATTCATGCCGTTATTGTCCTTGCACGCGGAACTTCTTTTTCTCACTCACTCTTATGTAAACTGGCAACCCACAAAATACCATTGATACTATGCAATTCTTCATTTTTGCCAGAAGCAATTTTAACACCTACGCAATCTCATTATCAACAATCAGGCGTTCATGAGAAACAAGCATTGATGCCCATACCCAAAAAGAAACAGGCTTGGAAAGCCATCATCCAGGCTAAATTGATGAATCAAGCTAAAGTGTTAGAGTTGTTTGGTTTGAATCATAAGCCACTTTTACTCATGGCAAAAAAAGTAAAATCTGGAGATTTAGATAATAGAGAGTCAGCAGGGGCATCTAGATATTGGAAAATATTGATGGGAAGAGATTTTACTCGGGATAGAAATGAACCAGGTATTAATTCTTGTCTAAATTATGGCTATACGATAATTCGAGCATCCACGATTAGAGCAATTTATGCTGCCGGCTTACATCCATCTTTTGCACTTCATCACAAACAAAGTGTCAATGTATTTCGATTGGCCGATGACTTGATGGAGCCGTTTCGTCCCTTAATTGATGCCATTGTATATTCTATTTGGATTAAAGATCCTTATGAGGAACTCATCCTAGATAATAACATGAAAACTCGTATTGTTTCCCTTCTTCATTTCAAATGGAAAAGGGAAGAAGACAAGAACTCTTTAGATTTATTTAGTCACATAATGCAAATAACTCGAGATCTAGCGGGTATTGCTTCAGGTCACAAAAAACAACTTTCAAAACCTTCTTTACCCTCTATCTCTGCTATGAAAGAGTTTTTAAAGAATACTCTATGAACCCCTTGAATGGATACCGACTTATGTGGATTATGGTCATGTTCGATCTTCCTGTAATAACTGATAATGAGAGAAAAAGTGCCTCTGGATTTAGAAATTTTCTTTTGGATGAAGGTTTCGAGATGTCACAATACTCCGTTTATCTCCGATTTATAGGAGAACGAGATAAGTTAAAACCCTATGTTCAGCGTATAAAAACTCATGTTCCAGACTCAGGAGATGTAACAATCCTTTTTTTTACAGATCGTCAATTCGCTGAAAGCGTATTTATTTGCAATCGAAAGCTTCAGAAAACTGAGAAAAAACCGGTACAACTCATGCTTTTTTGAGAAAAATGTGCAAATTTAAAAAATAATAATTCCTGTAAACTATTAAAAAATAACAATTTACAGGAAGTATATCTTAGTAATTCAGAACCTGCGGTCAATCCGCAACTACAAATTACAAAGGCTGTGTTTCTCAATTATCTTAGTAATTCAGAACCTGCGGTCAATCCGCAACGATCAAAGTGCTGAACGATGTGCTTATTTAATCTTAGTAATTCAGAACCTGCGGTCAATCCGCAACAGTGTTATCTGTCTCTCTAGTTCTCGGCAAATCTTAGTAATTCAGAACCTGCGGTCAATCCGCAACAGAACTCTTCTAATCGGCTGATTTCCTATTATCTTAGTAATTCAGAACCTGCGGTCAATCCGCAACTATTGAACATAAATGTCTTCAAGTTGTTCAATCTTAGTAATTCAGAACCTGCGGTCAATCCGCAACTCAAGAGTGCTAAACTGATCTATAATGTTAATCTTAGTAATTCAGAACCTGCGGTCAATCCGCAACTAAACCTATGATGCAACCTTTTTCGTCCAGAAATCTTAGTAATTCAGAACCTGCGGTCAATCCGCAACCTAACGTGTTTATTCCACCAATTCATTCCAAATCTTAGTAATTCAGAACCTGCGGTCAATCCGCAACCTGGTTTAGCAATGTAGACGCAGACGACTTATCTTAGTAATTCAGAACCTGCGGTCAATCCGCAACTAATAATGTTCGTGAGTTTTTTTCAGCAAAATCTTAGTAATTCAGAACCTGCGGTCAATCCGCAACCCAAATAGAAATTGGAAAACGAAACGCTTGATCTTAGTAATTCAGAACCTGCGGTCAATCCGCAACACCTCCCACTCTTTCCCTGCACTCCAACAAATCTTAGTAATTCAGAACCTGCGGTCAATCCGCAACATGCCTTCTACAAACCATCCATTGGGAATCATCTTAGTAATTCAGAACCTGCGGTCAATCCGCAACAACTGGTAATTTCTGCAATACTCAATTTATATCTTAGTAATTCAGAACCTGCGGTCAATCCGCAACAGTTAATAAATCTACTCACTAAAGTTCTGATTGTTGTAGGCCTACAAACAAATTTGAAAATTCAAAATGTTTTTATCCTAATAGGATTGCTTTCCGTGGGATCTTATGGACCAAAATTAAGTTTTAGATACTTGCCAATCATCCACAATGATCCGATAATAAGACTACTCCAATTGATACATGCCTTGCTAATCCCAGAAAACTAAAATCAATCATGAAACAAGAAATCATTGCTAAATTTACGGTTTCAAACCCCATCATTAAAGACGATCCTAAATTGTCTGAGATTGTTGTTAAGATTTTATCGGAGGCTTTAGATGAGTTCGAAGCTCTTTTGAAGAAAGATCTTGAGGATCAAAAGGCTGAAAAAGAAACTCATTCGGCTCCAACTTTGGTGGTTGGTTCAAAAGAGATAGATCCAAACATATCCAACAAGGATCAGGAAACGATTGAATTGCAACAAAAAGAGATTGATACATTGCTCTCTAGAATAAAAAAAATTGAGCTTCTAGCTAAGGAAAAAGAAGTCTCTGAAGATAAATTCCAAGAAAATGAATCCGTGACATCCTTACCCGATGATTCCTCGATAGAGAATTCCTTACCCGATGATTCTTCCTTAGATGTTTCCTCTGCTGAGGAAGATTCTTTAGACTCCCATCCTAAATTAGCTTCCGATGAGGACATAAGCTTGGAAAAAGAGGATCCCAATGAAAAGCTTCCTTCAACAGACCTCATTGAAGAGGTGGAAACCGCCCCAGAAGAAAATCCTCTTCCAGAATTTAAGCCAAAATTTGGAAAATCCAATGCAATTACTTTGGATGAATTGGCCAAAGAAACCTAAAAAAACGATTAAATATCTTGTTACTATGAAATTAAGAAGAATTCTTCTTCTGCTTATTTTATTTCAATTTTCGCTGCAATTGCAGGCCAAGGGATTGACGATTATGGTCCTGAACTTAGAGAATCTTTTTGACGTGGATGGTTCCGCGATGCATGCAGATTACCATAGGGGCTATTATAAACCGGCACACCTTTTTAAAAGGCTGAACAATACCGCAAAGCTTCTTCAATTAGTTCGTTCCGGCAGAGGGCCTGACATCCTCCTACTTCAAGGCATCGAAAATGACAGAACTCCAGAGAGCAGCATAGAGGATTATGATTTATTCCTGAATCGTTTCCAAAATACGACTGTTGAAGAAATGCTTAAAGAACCTCTTGATTACCAAGTAATCGGGATTCCTGCAGAAGCTTTTCTACTAAAGATGCTTGCAGATCAAGGCTTGGGCGAATATCAGATAGCTCTAGGGAATTCTGATTTTAATCCGCCAACAAACAATGTTTATACCAACACTGCGGTTTTTTCCAAATACCCGATTGTCTATCAAAAGTCTCACAAGGTAATAAGAAGTGCTCCCATACAAGAGGTTCTCGTAAATATCGATGAAATTCCATTAACTATTCTCAACAATCAATGGCAATCAGGAAATCATTATAAAGGGGAAAGAGTTCGCATCTCTGCCGCTAAAGTTCTCAACGACCGAGTCGACAAAATTCTTGAGGAAACGCCGGCCATGGACATTCTCATCGGGGGAAATTTCAGTACGAGTCATGATCAATCATTGCGTTTCCCAAGCTGGAAAAAAACAGCTTTTAAAAATATATTGGGGGAACAAAGCACAGAGGCTCAATTGATTGGGAACAAAACCAAGTATTATAATTTATGGTACGAATTGGATGCCAGTGCCCGATCCAGTGAAAGTACAAACGGATCCTTGTCTTCTAATATGAACTTGCTTTTAACTAGGAATGTATACAACAAACAAGGAATCCAGTACCGAGACAACTCCTTTCAAGTTTTGAAAATAGATAGCCTCAATTCTTCGGAAAAATCACAGCGACCCAAAAGATGGATCAACTCTCCGAATGGCTACGGATTGAGTGCACATTTTCCACTTGTCGCCAGATTTACCATCCTCAAACCTGATTTTCAATTCATTGAGGAGTTCATAGAAACAGATCAAAAAGGGGATCCTAAATTTGGTGCCAACGCACCCAGTCGAGTTCCTTTTTCTAGACTTTTGAGAGATGCCCCCCTTGTCAAATCTGGAGTTCAGGCACGCGCAATTCGAAACGAGGATCATCTGCAACAAATTTTCTACTTTCATTCCACCTTAACGAGCCTTACTCCTTTGCAAATCCAAGTGGATGAAATACCATTTCACTTATGGACTGAGGATTTAAATCTAAGAAACAAAATTCGAGAGAATTACAAAGAGGGAGATGAAATCGCTTTTTTTGGAGAACTCTCCTATTATAGGAAAAATTGGCAAACCATCATTCGAGACACGAACTGGCTACAAGAATAATCAAAATACAGGGAAAACCATGATTGAAGCATTGAAAAAAACAATCTACGCAGGATTAGGAGCAACGGTAATTACGAAAGAAAAAGTGGAGGCCACCTTGAATGACCTCGTCAAGACTGGCAAAATCAATGCTGGAGAAGCAGCAGAGATGGCGGACAAAATTGTCAGAGAAAGTCGCGAGGAATTTACACAAGCTAAGGAACAGATGTCAGGGGCTTTTGACACTTGGTTCTCCCAAAATAAATGGGCCACTAGAAAAGAATTTCAAGAGCTCGAAGCCCGCATTGATAAACTAGAAAAAAAGAACGCTCAAGAGGTTGAAATTGTAGAATAATCATTCTTTTGAATCTCCAATCCCGCTCCATGTTTTTTCAATGACACCGATCGATCTATACAACAATGCTGTTCGCTCCAAAGAAATTATTGGAGTTCTTGCAAGGTATGGCTTTGGGGATATTTTAAGGCGGCTTCCAACGCCCCCCAATTGGTTGTCTAAATGGGTGCCTGAATACACTCCCAAAAGCCCTTGGGTGCGAATTCGTTATTCCATTGAGGAATTAGGTGCCACTTTTATCAAGATCGGTCAAATTCTGAGCACTCGAACCGATGTGCTCCCTCCCGAGCTTATTGAAGAACTCAGAAAATTGAATTCCCAAGTTTCTGCGTCTCCTTTTGAGGATATGGAGGCGATCTTGAATCAGGAGATTAAAAAGCCTTATCAAACGCTCTTTTCATCCTTCAACACCCAACCCATTGCTTGTGGATCTTTAGGACAAGTCTACAAGGCTTCCTTGGTCGAAAACAATCAAACTGTATCTGTTAAAATCCAGCGGCCGAGACTTCGAAAATCTGTCGAGGCCGATATGGAGATTCTCGGTTGGTTGGCCAAGCAAATGCACAACAGGATCGAAAACATCCGCCCCTATGATTTGCCAGGCATTCTCATAGAAACTAGACATTCCATTCTACGAGAGCTTAATTTTGAATTAGAAGCAAAAAATGCAACTCTTTTCAATCTAAGCAATCCCTACCCGGATCAAGTGTTTGCACCCAATGTTTTACAGTCTTTAAGCACTAAGAGAGTTCTGATTGCAGAATGGGTTGAGGGTAAAAACATTGCAGAAAAAAAGTTGGGCGAAGAGGACTCTCTTAGAGTAGCAGAATATGGTTGTCGTTCCGTATTGCATCAAATCATTGAATCTGGCTTTTTCCATGCGGATCCCCATACAGGAAATCTACTAATCAGTGAGGACAATCGTCTTTGTTTTCTGGATTGGGGAATGGTCGGTCAAATAACCAGTAAAATGCGATTTAATTTGGCGGACCTATTATCAGCTATTTTGGATCAAGATGCTGAAAAGATCATCCAAGTTGCTTTGAAAATGTCTAAAAATGACCATCGCTACGATTTGGACAAACTGGAAAAAGCAATCAACTTGGTTTTACTCAACAACGGAGTCCTGGAAGGACAATTTAGCAATTTAGGCGAAGCAGGCATAGAAATTCTTTTTGCTTTATCCAACGAGGGGCTCCCCCTCTCCAGAGATTATGCCATTCTGGCCAAGGCCCTTTATTCGATTGAAAAATCTGGGAAAGAATTGGCACCCAATTTTAAGATCGATAAAATCGCGGTACCATTTGTCAAAAAGATCGTTCTGCAAAAGATCAATCCTGTTCGTCTTACCTCTTCTTTTATCAATCAAATCTCCTTGCTGGCTAACAGCTTGAAGAGTCTTCCGCTTGATATTCAGCGAATCGTTCGAAAACTTGAGGAAGAAGACTTGAATATCAACCTTTACCATAAGGGGATTGATGATGCCAAAGAAACGCTTCGCCTTTCTGCCGATCACCTCTCATTAGCAGTAGTTTGTGCTGGATTTCTTGTAGGATCCTCAATCATTGTCACTACCGGCATGAAACCTCACCTTTTTGGGCACCCTGCTTTGGGGATCATTGGTTATATTATATCCGGTTTGCTTGGCTTGTTCCTGATGATTGACATCATTTGGGCTCGCTTCAAGTCTAGAAAATAAGATGAAGTTGGCGGATACATTTGTTCCTCTGAAAAACAAACTTAAGGGTGAACTGTTCCACGATGAGGCTCACAGAATCCTTTATGCAACCGATGCTTCCATTTACAGGGAAAAGCCTAGAGTCGTTGTCCGCCCCAAGACAATCCAAGACGTTCAAGAGACCGTACTCTTTTCAAACCTTACGGATATCCCAATAGTTGCCAGAGCTGGGGGAACCTCTCTGGGAGGCCAAGTAGTTGGAAATGGAATTATTCTTGATTTTTCAATGAATTGGTCACGAGTTTTAGAACTCAACAAGAACGAGAAGTGGGCTCGAATTCAACCTGGAATTGTTCGGGATGAGTTGAATCGCTACCTTTCAGAGTTCAACCTCTTTTTTGCCCCTGAAACTTCCACCTCCAATCGATGCATGCTCGGTGGAATGGTTGGAAACAATTCTTGTGGCTCTCACTCTCTTTTATACGGATCCACTAGAGATCATTTATTGGAGGTGGATTTGATATTGTCCGACGGGAGTCTGATGAAAGCAAAAGCTCTCAACTTGGAGGAGTACAATCAAAAACTTTCCTTGGATACCTTGGAAGGAGCTTTGTACAAAAAAGTCGATCAAATCCTAAGGGATTCCAGCCATCAACAATGCATCCTTGAAAATTATCCCAAAGCCTCAATCCATAGACGCAATACAGGTTATGCTCTGGACCTACTTCTTCAAACAGAGCCCTTTGGAGGGAAAGAGCCTTTTAATTTTTCTAAGTTGATCGCAGGCTCTGAGGGAACACTCGGTATTATCACAGAAATTAAAATCTCTTTGTCCAATCCTCCTCCCCCAGTTTCTGGAATCGTTGCGGTTCATATGGATAGCATTCAAGCAACCATGAAAGCCAATTTATTAGCGCTCGAATTTGAGCCTTCGGCGATTGAACTCATGGACAAAAAAATGCTTGAGTGCGCTTTCCTAAATCGAGACCAAAGAGTCAACGCCGCATTTATTAAAGGAATTCCAGAAGCATTGCTAATTGTTGAATTTCAAGCGAACAACAAGGAAACCATTACTAAAAAAATAAGAGCGCTTACTGATGCTTTTAAAAAGAAAAAATATGGTTCTCATTTCCCCACCCTATTTGATGAAGAAATCAACAAAGTTTGGAATCTTAGAAAAGCGGGACTCGGTTCTCTTTCGAATATGCCAGGAGATCCAAAACCCATTGCCTGTATTGAAGACACAGCAGTCGATGTTCAAGACCAGCCTGAATACATTCGTGCATTTCAGAAAATTTTAGATCAATATCGACTGGATTGTATTTATTATGGTCATATTGGGGATGGAGAGCTTCATTTACGACCCATACTCAACCTAAAGTTGGGTACAGATCGAAAAATCCTTCAGATTCTTACCAAAGAAGTTGCCAAACTCATCAAAGAATTTCGGGGTTCACTGAGTGGAGAACACGGGGATGGAAGAGTTCGGGCACCCTACATCGAGCTTGTTTTGGGAAGTGAGATTTATCAACTACTGAAAGAATTTAAAGGAGTTGCAGATCCCAAAAATTTGTTCAATCCAGGCAAGATTCTTCGTCCCAAAACAGTAGACTCGAATCTCCGATATAAAGAAGGACAAAAGCCTGAAAACTTCAATACTTATTTTGATTTTTCAGAAGCTGGTGGAATGCTCAAGATGGCTGAGAAGTGCAACGGTTCTGGGGATTGCAGGAAGAGCTACAAGGCAGGTGGAACGATGTGTCCCAGTTTTATGGCATCCGGTGAGGAAAAAGACAGCACTCGGGGTAGAGCAAATATTCTCAGAGAATACTTAACGAACAGTATCCCTAAAAACCGTTTTGCTCACAAGGAGGTGAAAGAAGTTTTAGACCTTTGTCTGTCTTGCAAAGCATGCAAGACCGAGTGTCCCTCCAATGTAGATATGGCCATGCTTAAAGCTGAATATTTGCAACGTTACAATGACAAGCACGGATTGCCTATTCGATCTTGGTTGGTTGGGAACTATGCACTTATGAATAAGATTTTATCAAGAAACCCCACTTTTTCTAATTTTCTATATAAAAACCGTCTTAGTGGCAGAATTATTAAAGAAGTTTTGGGCTTCGCAAGACAAAGAGACCTGCCTAGACTCAGTCCGCAAACCCTGAGGCATTGGATCGCTGAAAACCCGGAGGCGATTTGGGCCAAGGGCGATGTAAAAGGCTCTATTTATCTTTTTGTGGATGAATTTACGAACTATCAAGCTGCTAAAATTGGGATCCAAGCCATTGATTTGATTACCCATTTAGGATACAATATTTTAATCAAAAACAATTCAGAAAGCGGGAGAGCTCTTCTTTCTAAGGGGATGGTCCGCAAAACTAGATACTACGCTCGAAAAAACCTGCGACTCTACAGGGATGCAGTGAGTGAAAAAATACCGCTGATCGGGATTGAACCCTCTGCTATTTTGATGTTTCGAGATGAATATCCGAAATTAGTTGGTAAAAAAATGCAACGACTGGCTGAAGAAACCTCGGCGAATACCCTCTTTTTTGATGAGTGGATGGCTAGAGAAATTGCTTCTGGTAAAATAAAATCTAGCCAATTCACGGATCGAAAAAGAAGTATTAAATGGCACGGTCACTGTCAGCAGAAAGCACTCTCCAATATTAAAGATTCTTTGGTCACCCTTTCGATCCCAGAAAATTATTCGGCCGAGGAAATTCATGCGGGTTGCTGCGGAATGGCAGGCTCCTTTGGATTTGAAAAAGAACACTACGATATGTCTATAAAAATAGGGGAACTGGTTCTATTCCCTGAAGTTAGAAAATATCGCGCACAAAATATGATTGCTTCCTCTGGAATCAGTTGCAGGCATCAAATTCAAGAAGGAACTCGAGTTCAGGCAAAACATCCCATTGAACTGTTGCATGATGCCCTAAAAAAATGAGAGTATTGAGATCTATGACTCGAACCCATCTCTTAATTTTCTTAGGTAGCTTTTTGCTCCTATCTTGCAAAAGAATCCCAATACCCGAAAGAGTTCACCTCCCGATAAAAGGAGACATGGAAACTGCTGAATGTGAGGTGGGAAAGCATGGCGGGCAATTGATATTAATTGCATCCACAGAGCCTAAAACCTTCAATCCTCTGGTTCCAGGTGACTACACAACCTCTATTTTACTCGGAAGAATTTTAAACTCCTTATTTACTTATGACCCCATAAAGCTCAAGTATATTCCTAGCCTCGCAACCTCTTGGGAAGTCTCAGAGGATAAAAAAACTTACAAAATTCACTTAAGAAAAGGAATTCAATGGAGTGACGGTCATCCCTTCACGGCAGAGGATGTTATTTTTACCTTTGACTGCATGTTGTCCACCGTTAAAGATCCAGAAACAGGGGAGATCAAACCTCGATTCCCAAGTAGAAACTTTGTCCAATACACCATTGGGGGCGAATTACTCAAATACAAAAAAATTGACGAACACACCGTTGAATTCAAAACAGCAGATCTTTATGCCCCCTTTATCAACGACATCAGCTACGCGGACATCTTGCCTAAGCACAAACTTTTAAAGTATTACGAAGAGAATTCGCTGCTCAGTCAATGGACTTCAAAAACTGCGATTGAATCTCCTGAGGAAATCATAGGAACCGGTCCCTTCAAGATTCTCTCATACTCCCCAGGGGAGAGAATTTTACTGGAAGCAAATCCTTATTACTGGAAAAAGGACAAAGAAAACAATCGACTCCCCTATATAGATCATCTTGTGTACAAATTTGTTGAAGATAGCAACGCACAAACAATTCTCTTTGCTACGGGCGAATCAGACTCCACTGGGATTTCTCCAGAAGATTTAAACTGGGTAAAACCGATGGGAAAAGTGCATGATTTCTCCGTTTTAGAAAAAGGTCCAGATTCTGGAATTTCATTTATTTGGTTCAACTTGCATCCAGGAAAAAATAAAGAGGGGAAACCTTATGTCGACCCTGTTAAATTAGGATGGTTTTCTGACAAACGATTTCGACAAGCCATTTTGCACGCTTACAACCGCCAAGCTCTCATAGACTCTGTCTATTTTGGAAAAGCCAAAGTTCTGCACTCAATCACCAGTCCAGCCAACAAAAAATGGCACAATCCAGACACCTTCAAATACGATTACAACCCCAATCGATCTAGAGAATTGTTCTTGGATATGGGATTCTACTATGACAATGAGGGCCTGCTTTTTGATGAAAAGGGGAATCGAGTTCAATTCCGATTTCTAGTTCCAGGAGGCTCCAGTTCTCACGAGGCAAGAGCCACCATGTTTAAAGAATTTATGAGAAAAGTGGGGATTGATCTCCAAGTTCGATTTCTTGATTGGTCCACACTGATCCAAAAAATTCAAACGACCTACGACTATGATTCTGCTACTATGGGTTTTTCCGGTGGAGGCGATCCATCAGGAGGAAAAGCTTTGTGGAGGAGCGATGGCCATCTGCATATTTGGCACCCAAAACAAAAGCAACCCCATACAGAATGGGAAAAACGAGTCGATACTCTTTGGAACCAGCAGGAAAAAGAACTCGATCCGGAGAAACGTTTAGGCATTTTTAACACAATTCAGAACATTTACAGTGAGGAATTGCCCCTACTCTTTCTCGTGAATCCCTTGACGTACTCTGGAATAAAAAATGAATGGCAAAATGTAAAAGTCACTCCCGAAGCTTCCATTATTTGGAACATAGATGAATTGTGGATTCCTTCTAAGGATAAAAAACTATGATTTCCTTTCTTATTAGACGATTTATTTCTCTGGGATTTTTACTCTTCTTTGTATCGATCCTTGTTTTCTTTTTGCTTTGGTTGTCCCCTGGTGATTTTTTGGCCGAAGCCAGTATTCGCCCGGATATACCGGAGAGTTTTATTGAAGAAATGCGACAAAACTACGGTTTAGACAAACCTTGGTACATTCAATACCTAATCTGGGTTAAAAATGCGATCACTCTCGATTTTGGACATTCCATGTCCTACAACATTCCAGTGATGGATCTGATTGCCCAACGACTTCCAGCAACCTTTCTGCTTTCCTGCACCTCCATGCTCTTTGTTTGGTCTATTGCGATCCCTTTAGGAATTTTAGCTGCCATCAAACAAGATTCTTGGTTCGATAAAACTTCCCGCTTTCTGGCATCTATTACTATGTCGATCCCAGAGTTTCTATTGGCTGTGTTGTTGCTTTATCTCATCGCTAGAACTGGGGTGTTACCCATCGGTGGTCTTACTTCCGTCAACCATGAGTTTTTAAGTCCAATCGAAAAAATACTGGATTACCTGCATCATCTGATTTTACCGACTCTAGTCCTTGGAACTGTTGGGATTTCGGGAATGATGCGAGTCATGCGGGCTAACTTTATGGATTACATGCGAGAAGACTTTGTTAGGACAGCCCGTGCCAAGGGATTACCAGAGGGAACAATCATGTTCAAACATGTTTTGAGAAATGCAATCAATCCCCTGATTACATCCTTTGGTTTTGCTTTTTCAAGCTTGCTCTCAGGGAGTCTACTCGTGGAAAAAGTTCTTAATTTTCCAGGACTGGGTTTGCTCATTTTTGACTCTTTTATGAAAGAGGACCAATATGTAGTCATGGCCTCTATATTGATGAGTTGTACGATGCTGGTATTTGGTAATTTGTTAGCGGATATTCTTTTAGCGTGGACAGATCCTCGGATTCGATCCTCTGCAAAATGACAGAATTTTCCCAAAATGTTAGAACTCAATATTTAGTTCGACACGGTCATAGCCAAGCAAATCAAGAAAATCTTATAGTCGGTCATCCGGAACACGGAATCCATAATTATGGACTGACTCCTAAAGGGAAAGAGCAAGCCCATGCCGCTGCTTTAAAATTAAAGTTGCGAATCAAAAACCCAATCATATTCAGCTCCGACTTTCTAAGAGCAAAAGAAACTGCTGCAATCATTCAGGAAAAACTCGGTTGTGAATTGAAATTCCTACCCGAAATTAGAGAGAGAAACTTCGGGAAACTAGAATTTAAAAAATCCAGTAATTATCAAATGGTTTGGGATGCAGATGCAAGCAATCCTGGGAAGTCTATACAAAAGGTCGAATCTCTCTTGGCGATCTTTAATAGAATTTCTAGGGCTTGGGAAAAAAACACATCGCTTGCTAATGAAAGAGAGATCATTTGGGTTTCGCATGGGGATCCCTTAAAAGTGATGCAATGTTTTTTCTCCAATCTATCGCTCCGATGTTGCCACGATATTCAAACTCTTCAATGCGGAGATCTTAAAGTTACCAAAACAAGAAAACCAATAACGATTGCGGCGCATCGAGGAAATTCATCTCAATTTCCTGAAAATACGATTCCTGCCTTTCAATCCGCTTGGGAAAACAAGATTCCATGCGTTGAATTTGATTTTCACTTTAGCAAAGACCACATCCCAGTAATTTCGCACGACAGCAATTTTGAAAGAACGGGTCACAATTCAAATCATATCAAAGATTTACTGTATTCAGAAATTAGAAAAATCGATGTATCCAGAGAACGCTCCTTTCAAGCAGCAACTTTCCCTCCTAGCTTAGAAGAAGTTTTAGAACTTGTTAGAAAAAATAAGATCTTTGCTTTGGCTGAGATGAAAGCGCATTTGGACCTCCAGAGCCCTCTCATTCAATTATTAGAATATTATCGCTCGAACCTTCAAATTATGGACTTTGATTTGGAAAATTTACTCTATCTGAAAAAGCAGGTTCCCAAATTACAATTCATCTGGCTCATAGATTCTGGAAAAAGTCTTAACCAAGCTTTAAAAATAGCGGTGAAAGAAAGAATCTTGATTTTAAATCCCAACAAAGACTCTCTGCTTGAAAATCTCGGATTCATAAAGAATTCTCATGAAAAAGGGGTCCTCGTTTACTGCTGGACAGTCGACTCCATACAGGACGCTGTTTTATTGATCGAGGGAGGGGTCGATTTGATAACAACGAATGTGCCCTTGCAAATGTATAATAAACTGGTTGATAGGGAATACTAATCCCTAATCCCAAATTTGAAGGGAACCCCTGAACAAAGAATTTAGACAGAAACTTCAATGCAAGAGCTCTTAGATCATCCTTTCAAGGCCTCCAGATATTTACCTATTACTGTTTCAATTCCCATTTCTAGGCACTCAACAATCAAAGCATGACCAATAGAAACTTCTTTTATAGAAGGGATGTGCTTTATAAAAGCTTGCAGATTCTCAAGATTTAAATCATGCCCGGCATTGAGTTCTAATCCCAAATCTAGAGCTTTTTTAGACGCATTTAAAAATCCTTCCAGAACAATTTCAGAATCCTGTTTTTCATAAGTCTCCGCATACGGTTCCGTATATAATTCTAAGCGATCCGCTCCAATCTCTTTGGCCACTTGATAATCTGGATTGTTATAGTCTGCAAACAAGCTGACTCTTATCCCCAATGGCTGAACCGCATCTATGACTTTCTTCAGTAAATCTTGGTTTTTTTTAAAGTCCCAACCATGATCTGAAGTCAATTGGTTGGGCGCATCAGGAACGAGGGTAAATTGATCCGGCTTTGCATCCATTACTTTCTGAATTAAAAGGTCTGAAGGGTAACCCTCCACATTTAATTCCACTTGATACTGGTCACAAACTTTTCGAAGTGAAAAAATATCATCGTATCGAGCGTGTCTTTGATCGGGTCTTGGGTGAAGAGTAATCCCGTGAGCTCCAAGCTCCAAGCATCTCTTTGAAAAACCGATCGGATCGGGATAATCTCGACCTCTTGAATTTCTTAACAATGCAATTTTATTAATATTTACTGAAAGTTGAGTCATCGCACCATATTGTGAATAGGAAAATTATTGTGCAACCTGAATCCGATCATTGAAGATGCGATTCAGAATATTTAAGTTTTTCTTATAGGGTTTAAGAATTTTGAATTTTGATTCTAGTAAAAGTGCTTTTTTATCATGATTGGATTAAAAATCCAAGTAATAGATGATTCATTTCCTACTCAATCATACTAAAATGAGGAAAGTCACCTAGTTTGTTACTTTTTTCTCGGCATAAAAAAAGAAATCTTCTAATTTCGTTCTTTGTAGCACTTTACATTAGAATTAAGAATGGAAACAGAACGTATCGTTATCACCGGAATTGGACTCACTTCTCCTATTGGCGACAGTATGGCCGATATGCGAAAGAATCTTCTGGCAGGAAAATCCAACCTAGAGATGATCGATATGCGCTACATGGGAATGGTTCCCGCGGGTGTTTGTCACTACGATCCACTTAAGTATCAAAAGAAAAAAGAAGTTCGAATCGGAACAAGAGCTGGGAGCATAGCGATCTTTTGTGCACATGAGGCAATTCAAAACTCCGGTTTAGATTTTGAATCCTACAACAAAGACAGAATTGGAATTTACGTTGGAACTACTGAGCATGGTAATGTGGAAACAGAAAACGAAATCTATAATATTTCCAAGTTTGATTACGACACCAAATTCTGGACGCACCACCACAATCCTAGAACGGTGGCTAACAATCCTGCGGGAGAAATAACGATCAACATGGGCATTACAGGCCCTCATTACACCATTGGTGCAGCTTGTGCTGCTGGTAATGCTGGCCTCATACAAGCCTGTCAAATGCTCAAACTCAAAGAAGTGGATTTTGCAGTCGCCGGCGGAGTCAGCGAAAGTATTCACACTTTTGGAATATTTGCTGGTTTTAAAAGTCAAGGTGCCTTGGCCTCCCATGAAGATCCCAACAAAGCAAGTCGACCTTTTGATAAAGATAGAAATGGGATCGTCGTATCTGAAGGCGGGGCTCTATATACTTTAGAAAGACTCTCAGATGCTCAAAGCAGAGGTGCACAAATTTTGGGTGAAATTGTCGGATATGCGATGAACTCAGATGCTATGGACTATGTTCTACCCAATCCGATTCAACAGTCTGCTTGCATCCGAATGGCCCTCGAAAGAGCAGGTTTAAATCCTGGAGAAATTGATATTGTGAATACCCATGCTACCTCAACGCCACAAGGGGACATTCAGGAGTGCGAAGCAATCAGAAATATTTTTTCTGAGTCGAAGTCGACTTACATAAACAATACCAAGAGCTATATTGGTCATGCAATGGGAGCTGCAGGTGCTCTTGAATTAGCCGGAAATCTTCCTGCTTTCGAAGATGGAACTGTTCATCCAACGATCAACATTGAAAATTTAGATGAAATGTGTGCTATTCCGAATTTAGTGATCAATGAAGCAAAAGACATCGGGTCTGTTGACTACATTCTTAATAATTCTTTTGGCATGCTCGGAATTAATTCAGCACTAGTCTTGAAAAAGTTTCATAATTAATATTAAGTAAATTTTAGACATCATGACAAAAGACGAAATTAAACAAATAGTTCTAGACATAATAGAGGAAATCGCACCAGATGAAGATCTTAGTGATGTGAAGCCTGAAGTTCGTTTGAGAGACCAGTTGGATCTAGACTCCATGGATTTCTTGGATATCGTTATGGAGCTTCGTAAACAGCACGGGATTGAAGTTCCAGAGGAAGATTATGGTGAACTTGCAAGTCTCGATAGTTGCGCAAATTACCTAGAGCCAAAGTTCAATCAGTGATTTTGAGTATTTTTAATTTTAATTAAGATTCTCTTAAAGAGCTTCCTCTAATGTGGAAGCTTTTTTGGGTTTATAGACTCCAGATTGAGTCACCGATCTAATAATAGGGTTCCTTCTAATCCTCCGAAGAATTCAGGATTTTTCTCCATATTTATCCCTCCAGAAAAACCAAGATAGAATATAAATGAAGCTAGACGGCAAAAGGTTTGATGATGTTATAATTGGAGCTGGCATGGCTGGTTTAGCCGCTGGCATTCGTCTGGCCATGTATGACCGCAATGTCATTATTTTAGAAAAACACAATGCCGTTGGTGGACTGAACAGTTTTTACAGTATTGAGGGACGAAAATATGATGTAGGACTTCATGCAATGACCAATTACGTTCCGAAAGGAATCAAAGGAACCCCATTGGTAAAATTACTGAGACAGTTAAGAATCAAACGGGAGCAACTCGATCTTTGTCCTCAGTCTTTCTCTCGAATCTCCTTTCCCGGCGTGGATGTACGATTTAACAATGAATGGAGTTTCATGGAAAGTGAAATCATTCAAGCATTCCCAAACCAAAAAGACCCACTACAAAATTTGCTTAAAAAGATCGGGGAATATGATGCGCTCAGCCTTGAGGGTAAGAACATCCCTGCTCGAACGGTTGTAGAAGAAATCATTACAAACCCCAAATTAGTGGATATGCTTTTTTGCCCTTTATGTTACTATGGAAGTGCTAGGGAGAATGATATGGACTTTGCTCAATTTGTCATTTTATTCAAATCCATCTACCTAGAGGGCTTTTGTAGACCGCAAGAGGGAGTTCGTACCATTACTAGGGAACTAGTGAATAAGTTTCGCTCTGCAGGAGGAACTCGCAAAATGAAAATGGGCGTGAGTAAAATCATTGAAGAAAATGGCAAAGCTTCTAATTTAATCCTTGAGGATGGTTCCAGTATCTATGCGGACAATATTATTTCCACGGCTGGACTCGTTGAAACCCAAAGAATGTGCTCCAGTCTTTCACCTAGTTCAGGTTCAGAAAATATTGGCCAACTTTCTTTTGTCGAAACAATCACTGTATTGAACAAGCAACCTAAAGATCTTGGTGTAAATGAAACCATTGTGTTTTTTAACGATTGTGAGAAATTCACGTATGCCAAAACACAAGATCTAATAGACGATCGAAGTGGTGTCATCTGCATTCCAAACAATTATCAGTTTGGAGAAAATCGGGATTTAAAAGAGGGGCTTGTTCGGGTCACCGCTTTGGCCAATTATGAAAAGTGGAAAGCCTTAGATACGACTCGTTACCAAGAAGAAAAATCGAAGGCATTCAATGTTCTTACTGAAAAAACTCATAAGATCCTTCCTCAATTGAAACAGCTCCACCCCAAGATGGATGTGATCGCTAAAGACATGTTCACACCCTTAACCATTGAAAGATTCACAGGGCATTTGGGAGGTGCTGTGTATGGGGCTCCTCAGAAAAGCAGAAGTGGTCAAACTCACCTTTCCAATTTATTTATAGCAGGAACTGATCAAGGCTTCTTAGGAATTGTCGGGGCAATGCTCAGTGGTATTTCCATTGCCAATCGATACGTTTTGAAAGAAAACGGATCCTTCAACTGATCTCTGAAAAAATTAGATTTCGTTCGTAAATTCCTTTTTTCTTTTGTATCCCAATCACCTAAATCTATGAAAAATCTAAGTTTTGATCGCTTCATAACCTTACTATTAGTTGTTTTTATTAGTGCAGCACTGCTTGCTTCTGTCATCTCTTTTAAGGACAAAATAGAGCTAAGCAATGACAACCAATCGCAAGAATTATTAAGCAAAGAACGAACCGAGCTTAGGACGGATGAAGAAAATAATATTGAGATTTTTCAACAGAATGCTCCTCTGGTGGTTTTTGTGCATAATTTAGAATTCCAAAGAAGCTTTTTCTCATTTGATATCAATGAGGTGCAAAGCGGTTCTGGTTCTGGTTTCATATGGGACAAGATGGGACATATCATTACAAATTATCATGTAGTCGAAGGTGCCGACAAAATCGCAGTAACCCTAAGCAATGGCAAAAGTTATGATGCAACCCTTATCGGCCAAGACCCTCGCAAAGACATTGCGGTCTTAAAAATCCAAGATTTAAAAATGGATCTTACCCCTTTTAAGAATCGAATTGCGGACTCCTCTCGTTTATTGGTAGGACAAAAAGCAGTCGCAATTGGGAATCCCTATGGTTTAGACAATACCTTGACTGTTGGAGTTATCTCAGCCCTAGGAAGGTCTGTTCCATCTAGGGGCGGAGTCACCATTCGTGATATGATTCAAACCGATGCATCCATAAACCCTGGCAATTCAGGGGGACCCTTGATGAACAGTGTGGGTGAATTGATGGGAATGAATACAGCGATTTTTTCCAAAAGTGGATCTTCAGCAGGGATTGGCTTTGCGGTTCCAGCGAATACTATTCGCAGAATTGTCTCTCAATTGATCCAATTCGGTCGAGTTGTGCAACCGGGTCTTGGCATTTCCATTTTAGACCCATCCATTTCCATGAGACTAGGCGTCCGAAAAGGGGTGGTAGTTAAAGATGCCATTATTGGAACTCCCGCAGAAAATGTGGGTATACGAGGAACCAATATGGATCGCTATGGACGGGTTCAACTTGGGGATATAATTGTTATGGTGGATGATTATGAGACAAATGACTTCGATGATCTTTACAATGCTCTTGAAAAGAAAAAAATTGGCGATTCTGTAATCGTAACCTTGATTCGTGGGCAGAAACAGATGCGAATTGAATTGAAACTAGTAGACGTCAGTCAATAGGTTATTTAAACTTCCAGACTGATCTGCTAAATTTAAAGAATTTAAATTCAAAAAACAGCGCCTAATGGGTGGAAACAATAATTTCGCCCAAAATTCAAAATAGATCCACCCTGAATCAAGTGGGTATTTTAAAAAATGTTTTTAATTATTAAAACACAGCCTTGATAAATAATTATATTGTACTATTATATGTATTTATAATTACTATTCAAACATGACTATTCGACATTCCCTTCTCTTACTATCCTTCATTCCATTTAGCTTTATGAATGCTGCCCATTACTTTATCGATTCAAAAATAGGATCCGACCAAGCAGATGGAACCAGTCCTACCAGTCCTTGGTCCAGCACTTCTAAAATCAACAATTATCCTTTTCAACCGGGTGACACAATCAGCCTCAGGAGTGGACAAACCTTTGACGGGCACATTCACCCCATTGCTTCTGGGTCCAAGGAAGGAAGAATCACTCTAAATCGATATGGAGAAGGAGTTAAACCCCACATCCGAGGGCTGGGAAAAAATAAATCCGCTCTATCTCTTAAAGATGTCTCTTTTTGGACGATTGAGAGCCTTGAAATCACCAATACTGGAAAGAGTCGGAAAGCAAGGAGAACCGGTGTCCATCTAGTTTCAAATAGGAAGGTTGTTCAATCAATTATCCTTAGAGATCTCTTTATTCATGATATAAATGGAGTTTTTTCAAAAGACGATGGGGGTGGATCGGGTATCAAATGGGAAACTATTTCAGACAGAAGAGAAAATAGTAACCCTCGATTTGAGGATCTTTTAATTGAAGATTGTCACCTTATAAAATGCGATCGCGATGGGATTAAAGGAGGCACCAACACTCCATGGGATTTAAGCAACTTATCCACTGGGGTTGTTATCAGAGGCAATCTTATTGAGGACGTAGGAGGAGATGGGATTGTTCCAATTGGAACAGAAGGCGCTCTTGTTGAATACAATCGGATCTATGGTGGAAGAACTCGGATCGATTTTTCAACCCTGGAATCCGCAAGAAGTGCAGGAGCGAGTGTTGGAATTTGGCCTTGGAGTGCAAATAATACGATCTTCCGTTTCAATGAAGTCTGGGGCTACAGAGGGACTTATGATGGTCAAGGATTTGACTCTGATTACAACTGCGATGGTTCCATTTTTGAGTATAATTTCAGTGCAGACAATTCTGGTGGATTTTTCTTAATTTGCAACGATCCTAAACATTTGGAAAGCAAAAGATCCATCGGAAACCTAAATACAACAATCCGCAATAACATCAGCTTCAACGACCACCTCAGAATCTTTAATATTCAAGGGGCTCCGAGTGAAGGCTTAACGGTTACTGGAAACATTATTTACAATGATAAAGAAACCAAACTTCCTGTAATCCTTGTAATCAATAAGCAAGAACCCAAGAAAGCCAACATATCCGGAAATTATTTTTACACAACCGGAAAACCGATTGTTGGAATTGGAGCTTGGCAAAAAGGAGGAGTCGGACTCTACGGCTACAAACAACCCCTCAAAAATAAGGATGAATATTTGAATGGTAATTTTTACTCAGAAGGTTCCAACCACAGTGAGCCTGGTAAACAAACGATCGAAACTGTGGAAACTTTAGGCACTTTAATACAGAAAGCCTCCAAAAATCAAAGCACCAAGCAAGGGTTTCTTAAGTTGCTAAAATTTCTACAATATTCCAAACATAAAGAGCAAATTGCAGCTGCACTTGGAAACAAACCGGTCGAAGTCAGCCAGTTCAGAGCTTACTCAGAATAAATGCTGCTTTTCCAAGAATTATACAGGGATTTCTATTAAGGGATTCCGTCTGCTTTTTTACAGAAACCGACCCTAAAGTGCCCTTTCATTTATGAATGCATTTCTACTCCGAGGGCGATACAGTCTTTCGTTGGTAGTGAAAGTGCAATTGAATCTCCTGCTAAAGCATTTGTAAGCTCTCCAGTTTGCATGTTTTTGATTGAAACGTCTCGAGAGATTTTTATTTCCAACTCCGTTGCATCTCCATTGTTTATAAAAAGAGAAACCTCTCCTTTCTCTGATTCCAAAATCGTCTGTCGTACTTGTGGAAACTGTTCTGAATTAGAAACAACCAAAGTTTCTGGTTGGAAAATATCTTTTATAAATGATTTTAATTGCTTCCGCAATGCCTCTTCTTTCTTAGCGAAGTATCTTTGAAAAAAACAAGTTCCAATTGTAATCACTCTCCCCTGTCCTTTGCAGCTCTGTATAATTGCAGGATAATTATCTCCCCATCGAGCCAAAACTTCCGTTTCCTCAAAAGGTAAAAAATCATTCCTTGAAAACCATCCTTGAAATTCACCTTCCTTAGTTTGAATCCGTTCCTCTCCCCTGAAAACATAGATATCTTCTCTTTGAGCTCCTATTAGAGACTCCACTTGATCTTGATCCTCTCTCAAAATCCAACCCTCTTGATCTTTCAATGCAAAGACGCCATCAATAAAAAGAATGCCCCCTTTGTGGACATAAGAGACCAAATCAGACAACACATTCTTCTTCTCAATGCAGGTGACATTGGGCAAGATTAAAACCGGAGTCTCCAATGGATCTAGCGAACCCAACAAAACCTCATCCACAAAACCAGCCTCAATACCAAGGTCATCCAAAAGTGTCCAAGCACCGCAGATCGAATCATCGCAAGATTCTTGTGACCTTGGATTCTCGGTAGATCCAGGCTCAGCCATTGAGGCGAAAGTACGACTTGGAGTGCTGTGTAAAATACAAGCTTTTGGTTTCCTAGCTTTCAAAGTGCCAAACCAATCTTCGTTCTTCGCTAAAAATAAGCAAAGATCCTTAGTGATTCGACTTCTTCGAGTTTCTTTACCTGTAGGACCCATCAATCTCCATTCTCCAGCCTCCGCCCCATCATCTCGGTCATTGAAGCACCAAAAAACGATCGACTCGGCTCCTGTTGAAAGTCCTGTCCACATCCAAACCCTTAAATCTTCAGCGGAAGGACAATCGGGAACCAATCCAGAATCAATTGCAGGTCCAGCTTGTAGTTCACTCAACCAGAATCGATCCCCTTTACTAGCAGATCTCATTAAAATGGTGGACATCGCGATTGCTTGAGGCCAGCATTCTCTATCAAAACGGGTAAAATGCCAAACTGGATGGGCACTGCATCCTAAAAAGTCCATCATACGACCCTCTTCCCATACCTCTTGTCCTGTATGAGTATGGTTGGATACCAATGCATGGGGATTGACATGAATCGCGTGCTTAGAATCGATTGCATAGACTCGATCCCGAAGGTGCTTCAACCAATAAAGGAGTTTGGATCGATTGAAACGAGCCCAATCCAACTGTTCAATATGTGGTTTCCAAAAATCAACTTCGGAATCTTTCAATTCTATTTGAGAAAAATCATCGTATTGATAATAGCTTAATTTGTTGTAAGCCTCTATAGAACCATGATACTTCTTTAAAAATCCCTGATACTCTTTTTCATAAATTCTATTGATTTTCATTTCCAAGGTGGCTTCATTCCAAACAATCCATGAATCCAAAGCTGGGTGGTTGGCATAATGGCTCACTACTTTGTCCACATAAAAATCCGCTTTTTTAATAAAATCATCTTTCCATTCATAGTCGATGCCTTGGCAAGAGCGAACGGTCTTCATCCATCCAGGTGCAGTAAAATAGAACAAGGTAGGCACCACTCCAATTTTATGAAGGGAAGCCTGATCAAATACGGCATCGAAAACTTCAAAGTCCCAATCGCCTTCTTTTTTTTCAACAAGGTCCCACATCATAAACAATCGGATCACTGACAAGCCTGTTTCATTCATGCGGTCTACCCATTCTCGAGCATTCTGAGCTGTATCATTACGATTTATAAATAATTGGGATCCAATTCGCTGTAGAGACATAAACTTTCCTTTTTAATTTTGATTCAATTGTTGCAATGTAAAGTTCTAAAATCCCTCTAAAAAGTAGGAGCTCCTCCTTTTTTAGGATTAATATAAGATTACAATGAGCACCTATAATTCAGAAAGTCAAGAGTAAGTAATCATGAATTGAGTAATTGTTAATCATTTGTTAAAAATTTTAATTTTACACTTTAAGTCAGTTTAAAAAAAATTATTAAATTCAACTTACAATTAACAATTTACAAAATATTTAGTGGATTTTTAAATATATATCATTTGACTTTTTTTGTTTATCATTTAAGTTAAATTTAACTTTAATTCCACTTTTTTATGAAAAAAACATACTTAATACTCACCTCATTCCTTGTTTTCAATTTTATTATTTTCGCAAACGATAAAAGCCAGCCCAACGTTCTTTTAATCTGTGTGGATGACCTGAATGACTGGGTAAGCTTTTTAGATGGACACCCTCAAAGTAAAACCCCTCACATGAAAAAACTTGCGGATAAAGGGGTAAACTTTTCAGACGCACACTGCACATCGCCCGGATGCTCTCCCAGTAGAAACGCATTTTTCTTCGGTGTGGAACCTCACAACTCAGGGCTGTATCCATTTTATGATATAGTTGAAATAGAACCTGGAAATATAGATCATTACACACCCATGCCCTTGTTATTTCGCCAAAATGGTTATTTTACCGTTGGTTTAAACAAAGTATATCACAACCCTGACAACGAATATAAACAAAAAGAACAATGGGATATTTATAAAAGTATGGGGGATTCAAACATGAATTTACTTTTAGATCAGGGATATGTTCCAGAAAAAGCTAAAAATTCCAAAAATCCTGCGAGGAGCAAAGCAAAAAGACTGATTGCTTGTCCTGCGGACAACCCAAAAGAAGATTTCCGTGATTATAAAATTGCTGATTATGCCGCTAATTTCCTTTCTAAAGACCATAAAAAACCCTTTTTTCTCGCAGTTGGTTTTATTCTTCCTCATACCCCTCTCATAGCACCCAAAGAAAACTTTGAACGATTTTCAGATGCAATCATCGAACCTCCGTTTAAATATGACGATCTTCAAGACATTCCAATCGCAGGACAAAGCAATGCCCAAATCTATGTTGAGAAGCCTATGAGAGAACACGATGCTTGGGAACAGATGCGCAGAGCCTACCTTTCTTGTGTCTCTTTCACGGACGACAATGTTGGGATTGTAATGGACGCACTGAACCAAAGTGCCTACGTGGACAACACGATTGTTGTGCTTTGGTCGGATCACGGTTTTCATCTGGGAGAAAAGAGAAGTTTTAGCAAGTTCTCTTTGTGGAACGAGGCAACAAGAGTTCCATTCATCATCTATGATCCAAGAAATGAAACTGGAAACCAGCAAATTTGTGAGGAACCTGTAGGATTGATCAATGTCTACAAAACTCTTTGTGACTTGACAGGATTAGAAGCGCCAGATCATGTAGATGGTATTAGCTTGAAACCCTGGGTCTACCAACCTAAAACTCCAAAGAAATCTCCCGCTATGACCACTTGGGGAAGAGGCAATTACACGCTCAAAACAAAGAAATGGAGATACACTCGCTATTTTGACGGAACCGAAGAACTCTACAACCAATCCAATGATTCGAATGAATGGAATAACTTGGCTTCAAACCCTGAGTTCAAACCTCTAATGGAGTCATTTCAAAATTCTTGGCTTCCTAAATCTGAAAAACCACAGGTTCGTTCCGGCATCAAACTATACAATGTCTCGGACGCAGACAATCCAACCAAAAATATCAATTCCTACAAACGTTTGGTTAAGGATTATCAATCGTCCGGTCTGAAACCACCTCTTTGATAAGCTGACCTTCATTGCAAACACCAGTCCCTAAAATTGATTACAAAGATGGCACTATGATTCATTTATTCACTAAAATTTTTCCTTGGATAGCCCTCTTAATCTTTAGCTTTCAAGGAATCGCTAAACAAAAAAATGTGCTATTTATTGCAATCGATGACTTGAAACCGTTGCTAAATTGTTACGGTCACACCGAAGTTCTATCGCCCCACATTGATTCTCTTGCTGAAGATGGAACCACTTTCTTAAATGCTCACTGTCAACAAGCGGTTTGTGGCCCATCTAGGGTAAGTCTGTTGACTGGCTATTACCCAGACACGATCGGTATCTATGGTATGGGATCCGATAAATACAAATTAAGGCCCAAGCATCCAGACATTCTGACCCTCCCTCAATATTTTAAAAACAATGGATATACAACAGTCGGAACTGGAAAAATCTTTGATCCTAGAAACGTTGAAGGGGACTGGCATGGCCCACAAGACAAAATTTCGTGGACTCGTTTTTTCGGTAAAAATCCTTACAACTCTAAAGTAGGTGCTCCCAAGATTGATGGTCATTACCACGATCCAAAATTGATTTCTCTGACAAACAAACTCAAAAACGAAGCAAAATCTAAGGGACTTAAAGGAAAACAACTCAGGGAGTATGTCCGAGCCAATGGAGCTGGTCCTGCTGTGGAATCCTATACGGTTCCCGATGATGCCTACAAAGACGGTGCCACTACTGAAAGAGCCTTGGAGCAAATCGAAACTTTGGCGGAGAATTCTAATCCATTTTTCCTCGCAGTTGGTTTCACGAAGCCCCATCTACCCTTTGTAGCTCCTAAAAAATACTGGGATCTTTACGATCGAGATGAAATTAAATTGGCCCCTTTTCAAAACTATCCTAAGGGAGCCCCCTCTTGTGCTCAAACCGATTATATTGAAGCAAGGACTTATGGAGGAGTTCCTGAAAAGGGAAAAATCTCTTCAAGTATTCAAAAAGAATTGATTCATGGCTACTTAGCCTGTGTGAGTTATGTCGATGCACAAGTAGGTAAAATCATCCAAAAATTGAAAGATGAAAAACTCTACAAAGAGACTATTATTGTTCTTTGGGGAGATCATGGTTTCCACCTTGGTGACAAAGAAATTTGGGGGAAACATACAAATTACGAGGAATCCACAAGATCTCCATTGATAGTCTCTAACGCCAGCGCGGATCCAGGATCCAAAAATACTTCTCCAGTCAACCTCATAGATATTTTTCCTACCTTGAATGATCTTTGCTCACTGGAATCTCTTGAGGGTCTAGATGGAAAGAGCTTGAAACCCATTTTAGACGGTCAGTCAGATTCCGTTCAAAAATTCGCCGCTAGTATTTATCCACATTCCGGTTATTGGGGAATCGCAATACGAACCGATAACCATCGATATATAAGCTGGCACAAAGGGAAATCCACAAATGAATATCATGGTTTAAGATTCAAATCAGAACCCGCTTTTGTCGAGCTCTATGACTACAGCAAAGATCCTCTGGAGCAGAAAAACCTAGTTGATTCTATCGAATACAAAGAGATCAAACAAGAGTTGGTCGCTCTTAGTAAAGATCATATCGAATTCACGCAAAGTAAACAGTTCAAAAAATAAATCTTAGATCGAATCCCATTTAGAAAAAGCTTCTTCTTTAGGACTTGGTTTATAAATCCGAGTTCGATTCAAAAGGGTGAGGAACTCAATATTTGAGTCACTTTGAGAAAGACTTCCTCCAATCGGATATCCTTCATGCAATTACTTGGGGACTGTATCACATGATTTCGTTTGGATTCGATCGGATAAGGCCCATACATCTTTGGGTCAGTGGGGCCAAACAATGACAAAACACTGAGGTTCATTGCAGCAGCCAAATGCATGGGTCCACTATCATTTGCAATCACTAAGTCTGATTGGTTCATTAAAGTGGGCAATTGGTCAATCGACAAGGCATTTGTTAAATTTAAAAAAGAAGCGTGCTGCTCGGGAAACTCCTTCTTATTTACTCCTGCCCAAACAACAAAATAGTTTTTCTTTAATAAATCGATGGTTAGGGGAATGAATTGATTCCATTCCTTCTCCTTCCTTCTACTTTCTGGATAAATAACAATGATCTTTTTATTTTTTAAATCGGGAAAACCACAAAGATCGACTTTTTTAAACTCAAGCTTTGAGCTCAATTGATTTTTTAAGCCAAAACAGAACTTTATATTTATCAACTTCTCTATTGCATGGGATTCTACTCTGGAACACGGAATGATTTTTTCGTTGTAAAAAAAAGAAGCCCCCTCGCGAGAATCAGTTCTACCAATCTTTCTCGAAGATTTTGCAGCAGCCGTCATAATTCCACTCCGAAGCAATCCTTGTAAATCAATCACAGAATCATAAGAACCCCTCCGGATTTTACTCAACAATCGAATCATTCCTCTCAAACCCTCTCCTCGATTGAAAACAAGGATCTCATCCACAGTGGTACAACAATGCACAAAAGGGGCAAATAAATCGCGAACAATCCAAGTAATTTGAATTTCTTCTTTTAGATCTTGTTTCAAAGACTGGATCACTTGCAGACCATGAATAATATCTCCAAAAGAAGAAGGCTTAACCACTAAACAACGATGGGGCATGCTCTAGGAATTATAAATGCGGACAATGTGTTGAACGACCTCTTGAACGGTTCTAAACTCAGTGGTTAAACTAGCATGCGCTTGGTTGTAATAAGGAGTTCTATCCGCCAAAAGCTTTCTGACTTTTTCATCAGAATATTCAGAATTTAAAAGAGGGCGAGATTGGCTCCCCGATGTTCTCTCAAGAATTGTCTCAATGCTGGCCCAAAGACAAACGACCATCCCTTTTCTTTTTAAAAGATCTATCATTCCGGTTTGGCAAGCCAAACCTCCACCACAAGAAATTACACAGCCCGCTTCGGGGTGTCCTGACATAACAAAATCAAACTCTAATTGACGAAAATGAGCCTCGCCCTCCTCATTAAAAATCGAGGGAATTGATTTTTCTGCGAGCTTTTCAATGGACTGATCTATATCTATAAAAAAATAGCCTAGTTTTTCGGCAACTTTTCTACCAACAGTAGACTTTCCAGTTCCCATAAAACCAATTAAATAAAGGTTTTTTTTAAATTCATTCACAACCATGGTTTTCTATTATCAAAAAGAGGGTTTGAAGAGTCAAACTATAGACAAATGCAGTCATAAATCTTCGAGCTCCACATCTTCAATAATTGCGTCGAAAGGCAATTCAAAGTTTTTTGCATTTGGACTAGAAAGTTCAGGATTCTGAATTTGCATATAATCGGCTTTTGTATCCGTTTTATTTACCATTACATAAAATGCTTGGATGCTTTTTGGAAAGGACTCCTCTTGGACAGATTCATTGATGAACCCTTTTTTCCAATCGTAAATCTTTTTGTCTTTTAACTGAGACCACAAACAATATTGATTTCTACCCTCAAAATAAACACTTTCCGCAACAGAACAACATTCAGTATTGATATGAAATTCTATAAAAATCTCCGTTGTAATTTCACTCAATCCGAATTCACTGAAAAGTTCATACAATCGATCTAAAAAAATCTCATAGCGAACATTGAGAGATTTGATAGAAAAATCAAGCCCCCCCAAAACAAATAAATAGTAAGCAATTTGATTTTGCTCGATCGTAGGATCCAAATAAGTTCCGTAGACTTTGTTGAATTTCTCTAAGTACGCTCTAAATTGAGAGATTGCCAATAAAGAACGCTCCTGCTCTTCCTTTTTTTTAGCCTCCTCTTTATTAGAAAAATACCACATTAAGAAATACGATTGTAAAAGGACTCCTTGACTTCAACAAAAGAACGATATCCTGAATTATGACTCCGCAACGCTTTTTCAAATTGAAGCTTTTTAGACTCCGAATCAAAATCAAACCCGATCAAAGCCCTTCCAACTCGCTCCCCTGTAAATGAGTATTTAAAATAACAGATATTGGCAGATATATTCAAAATCTCATTCAAAAACTCAATCAGTGCCCCCAATCTTTCATAAAATTCTAATTTAATAAAATAGGGAACCTTTATGAGCTTGGAATGAAACGGTATAATGCCGAAATCCACATCTTCAGAACCGGTAACATTTTCGTATTCAATGGACGCTGAACGAAGTGACAATTCCAAAGATTCTATTTCCTGGTTATTGCCATCCACGCCAATTACTGGCCAAGCTACATCCAGATCTTTTTTCCCAAATTGAAATTCAGTGATGTTTACAGAACCAAAAAAATTCGATAGAAGTTCTGACAAAGTCCCAATGCCTTCTTTGATTTTAAGACGGTAATACTGGCGTCCCAAAATTCCTTTGGACAGAACTCCTAGTTGTCCAAAGTCCATGTTTGCTCCGCAAACGATAGTGATTACCTTTTTTCCGTGCAAACGATCTTTTAATTTTAATGCCGCAGCGACTCCCAATGCACCTGCGGGTTCTGGAATACACCTTAGATTTTCCCATAAAAATTGAATCCCAGAACACACCTCACGGTTATCTACTGATACCATCTCGTCGATAAATTCATTGCAATATTTATATGTAAGGTCTCCGACTCGTTTTACAGCAGTCCCATCACAAAAAACATCGACATAATCCAGAGTGATAGGACCTCCATTTTTAAAAGCGGCTGTCATTCCTGCTTGCTGGATTCCCTCAACACCAAAGATTTGAATATTTGGGTAATATTTCCTCAACCAACAGGCAACCCCGGAAGCCATCCCACCCCCACCAATTTGAAGAAATGCTGCATCAAAAGGACCCTCTCCAGACATTACAATTTCATCTGCAATCGTTCCTTGACCCCCAATCGTCAAAATATGGTCATAAGGGTGAATGAAGGTATATCCTTTTTCAGCGTATTTATTAGCAGCGAAAGAAGCGGCATCGTAAGTATCTCCAGTCAAAATCACTTCTACATGATCTCCCCCAATTCTTCGAACTGAATTCTGTTTCATCACTGGAGTGGATAGAGGCATAAATATCTTAGCATGCGTTCCTAACTTTGCAGCAGAAAGAGCCACCCCTTGCGCATGATTTCCAGCAGAAGCAGTCACGACCCCATTTTTCAATTCCTTTTGATTCAATACCGACATCCGATTGAATGCACCTCGCCATTTGTAAGCATGAATTGGACTTAAATCCTCCCGTTTCACAAACAGACTAGAACCCTTGGATTCGATTTGCTGCAATGGGGTCGATCCAGAGAGGGAATAAATCCGTTTTCTGGCCATTAAAATTTCATTTTCTAATTCTGCAATCATTCTAATACAAGCTTAGCATGCTTCATGAAGGAATAGCAAGATTCAGTGCAAAAGGGAGTTGTAAGAAACCCTTAGGGGACAAAGGATTGAAAATCATTCACGCTGCTAGATTCTTAATGAAATAGGGATGCTGTTCTAAGAAATGATTTCGTTTGCAACAGAATTGTAAGAGAAGATCTCAACCAAGACCCAACGATCCTCCGGTATCAAATAATAAATCAAAAAATCCTACAATTCCTACTAAGAAAGATTTTCGATAATCCCTACAATCGGCAAAAACAAAGCAATGACAATAAAACCTACAACGACCGCAAGAAATACAATCATAATCGGTTCAATAACCGAAGTGAGACCAGCAACCGCGTTGTCAACATCTTCATCATAATTGTCAGCGACACGATTCAACATTTCAGACAATTGACCGGTTTCTTCACCAATTTCAATCATACTGGTAACCATCGTTGGAAAAACACTTTCTCTCTCCATGGGAACCGCAAGAGCTTCCCCATCCCTGACCCCGTCATGAATATTTCCAACCGCCTTGACATAGAATAAATTACTCAATATTTCACGAGTAATCGTCAATGCTTGTAGTATAGGAACACCACTGCTTAGAAGAGTTCCAAAAGTACGGGAGAATCTGGAAATGTTACCCATCCGATTGAGATCTCCGAGCTTTGGGATAGAAATTGCAAACTTGTGTAATAACTTATTCCCAAAAGCAGTCCTCTTAAAGATTATAAAACCGAATACAATCAAAGCCAACGAACCGACAAAAAGAAGGAAGTTATTCGTAATAAAGTCACTGATATTGATCACAATTTGAGTGGGCAAAGGCAAAGGAGCTCCCTTCAACATATCTTGAAAGATACCTTGAAACTTTGGAACAACCACAATCATCAAAAGAACCACAATCAAAACCGCAACGGTCAACACGACCGCAGGATAGATCATTGCGGACTGAATTTTCTTTTTTGTTTTGACGGATTTCTCCATGAAAGAAGCAAGACGAGATAGGACTGTGTCCAAGACTCCACCCGCTTCCCCTGCTTTGATCATATTTATGTATAAACGATCAAAAATTTTGGGATATTGTGCTAAAGAATCTGAAAAACTAGTGCCTGACTTCACTCCATCGGAGATGGTCGTAAGAATTTCTTTAAAAGCCGGGTTGCGCTCTTGCCTAGCCATGACCTCTAAGCTACGTAGAAGTGGAAGACCTGCTTGAAGAAGGGTTGCCAATTGACGAGTAAAGGTGGTAAGGGCTTCATGCTTGATTGGTGAACCAAAAGAAAAACCCCCCTTTTTTTTGCCTTTCTTTTTCTTTGTTTTAGCTCCTTTTTCTCCCTTGACAGAGGTTGGCATTAAACCCAATTGCAGGATGTTATCGATCGCATCCTCTTTTTGATTGGCATCTAAAGAGCCTGATTTTTCACGTCCTTGCTGATCGATCGCTTTGTATTGAAAATTGGGCATAGATTGGGTTGTTTAAAATAAGCAAAAAGTCTAAAAATTCATATTTAGTGATTATCGATCGATTGTCAAAATGATTTAATAATTAAGTATATTTGAGTACCTCTTCGATCGTACTATTACCATCAAAAATCGCCCGAACCCCATCTTCTCTTAAGCTCCGCATTCCTTGTTGCAATGCTTTTTCTTTAATCACTAAAGTGGGTGCTCTCTCGTTGATTAATTCACGAATCGCATCATTCACTTTGATCATTTCAAATAAGCCAACTCGGCCTTTATATCCAGAGGAGCTACACTTCTCACAACCTTTTCCATAGTAAAAACTATTATTCGCAATCTCTAATGGATCTAAATTGAGCGTTGATAGAATCTCTCCATCGGGTTCATAAGCGGTTTTACATCCAGAACAAATTCGACGAACCAATCGCTGAGCTAAAACCACTTCTAATGAAGAAGAAATTAAGAAAGGCTCCAGTCCCATATCCACCAATCGAGTAACCGCTCCAGCAGCATCATTCGTATGAAGAGTGCTCAGCACTACGTGCCCGGTCAAAGAGGCTTGCACTGCAATTTGTGCCGTTTCTAAATCCCGAATTTCTCCAACCATTATTTTGTCTGGATCTTGTCGTAAAAATGCTCGAAGTGCTTTCCCGAAATCTAAACCCACCTCGTGATTGATAGGCACCTGCATGAGTCCCTCAATTTCGTACTCAACAGGATCTTCAGCAGTTAAAATCTTTTCATCAATTGTATTTACCTCTCTCAATGCAGCGTACAAGGTAGTGGTTTTTCCGCTCCCCGTTGGACCCGTAACAATGAAAATCCCGTTGGGTTTTCTAACCGCACCCCGAATGCCATCAACCACATCCTTAGGAATGGTTAGTTTGTCGAGATCCAAGGTTACCGAAGATTTGTCCAAAACCCTAAGAACAACACTCTCCCCGAATTGGGTGGGTAAAGTGGAGACACGAAGATCGATCTGCAAACCATTGACCGTCTGTTTTATCTTTCCATCCTGAGGAATTCTGTTTTCAGCGATATTCAAATCCGCCAAAACTTTAATTCTTGAAATTACGGGCACTGCCAAGCTGATAGGCGGTGGAGACATCTCATAAAGAGCCCCATCTATACGATATCTGATTCTGAATTTATCTTCAAAGGGTTCAAAGTGTATATCGGAAGCTTGATCTTTGACTGCTTGCTGCAAAATTAAATTTACAAATCGGATAATAGGCGTCGCGTTGGCAGTATCCTCTAAGTCACCCTCGGCTCCATTGTCGATTTCAGCACCTAAAGTAGCCAATAAGTCAGATGGATCGGGATCATTGTCTGTATAATATTGATCTAAAAGTCCCTGAATCTCATTTGGATCACAAACAGTCAAAACAACATCCCGATTCAAGGTAAAGGTCAAGTCATCTATAATGGAGTTGTTGAATGGGTCTTTAGCAAGCAAATGAACCACACCATCTTGAATTGCATAGGGAATAACCGCATAATTTCTAGCAGTTTCTGCATCGATTAAGACAAGAAGATCGTTAGAAAATTCAGTAGGTAACACCTCAAGATAATCATACCCTAGATAATCGGCTACTAGTTGCAAAAGATCCCCATGCTCAAAAAGACCCGCCTCAATCAACTCTCCAGACAAGGACAATGAATTTTCCCGACAATATTCCTCCATGGAATCCATGTAATCAAGGTCTAGACCATCCACCACACTGAGGATTTCAAAAATTGTAGAATTATGCTCTTCAAACATCTAATTATTCCTCAGCGGCTACGGTTGATACTAAAACTTCATTCGGGGTGGTAACACCCGCCAATACTTTGCGAGTTCCATCTTCTCGCATAATTCTCATTCCTAAATCCCTAGCCTTGCGCCTTAAATCAACGATCGAACAGCCTTCATAAATCATTTGCTCAATCTCATCATTGACTGTGAAAATCTCAAAAACTCCAATCCGTCCACGATATCCATTTCCATTGCATTTTGGACAGCCGGTGCCTTTCATAAAGTTGGCTTCTGCAATTTGATCGTCTCGGATTCCTAAAGCCTGAATTTCCTTAATTTCTGGAGTGTAGGGGGCTTTGCAATTCATACAATTGTTTCGGACAAGCCTTTGGGCAAGAGCAGCTCTGAGAGCGGCTGCGACTAAAAAAGGCTTTACTCCGATATCCACCAAACGGGTCACTGCACTTGCGGCATCATTCGTATGCAAAGTAGAGAACACCATGTGTCCAGTGAGAGATGCATTGACGGCAATCTCTGCCGTTTCCTTGTCTCGAATCTCTCCAACCATAATAATATTAGGAGCTTGACGAAGCATAGATCGAAGAGCCGCTGAGAAAGTCATTCCAACTTCTTTGATGACCGAAACTTGATTGATTCCTGAAAGTTGATACTCTACAGGATCTTCCACTGTGATAATTTTCTTATCAGGTTTATTGATACAGTTCAAAGCCGTGTATAAAGTAGTCGATTTACCAGAACCAGTAGGGCCTGTTACCAGAAATATTCCATCCGGAGACTGTATAATCTGCTCAAAATCGGTTTGATCATCACTGAAGAATCCCAGTTGAGGAAGACCCAAATTTAAAGATTCTTTGTCTAAGATCCGCATGACTATGCTCTCTCCATAGACCGTTGGCAATGTAGATACACGAAGGTCAATTTCTTTGCCACCCGCTGTAAGACTGATCCGACCATCTTGAGGGATTCTCTTTTCAGCGATACTGATATCTCCCATTAACTTTAGACGAGATAATATAGCGGGTTGTAATCTTTTAGGAGGACTTTCCATTTTATGCAAAGACCCATCAATTCGGTAGCGAACTCTAAATTCCTTTTCCATCGGCTCGAGATGAATATCTGAAGATCTTCGCTTGATGGCCTCAGAAATCAATAGCTGAACATATTTAATTATTGGGGCATCTTCCTCAGAGGCATTGGCCAGATCTCCAACCCCCTCTACATCCAAATCGTCCATGTCTTCTAGAAAGCCCTGCATTCTAGAATCCTCGGTTATATTGTAGTCTAAACGGATTCTTTCATCGATTTCAGTAGGATCTGCAACCCCCTGAATCACCGAAACTTGTAATATATGAGCCAGATTGTCGATTGAATCAAAATCAACTGGATCCGCAACAGCTATCAACAATTCTCCATTGTTAAAAGAAAGGGGTAACGCTCTAAATTGCAATGCCTGCTCCTTAGTAAGCCTCTTTAAGGCTTCGTCTGAACTTTCAAACTGATTGAGATCAATGAGCTCCATATTGAGCTCCTCGGCCATGAGTTGCAGCACAACTTGAAAATCAACCACTCCTTGTTCCTTAAGGAATTTGATGGATAATGAAGATAAGCTTTCTTCTGAATTTGCTTCGATTGCAAACTCAGAAGCTGCGGAGAGTTGGTCATCATCAACCAATCCATTGTCCTCAATTAACTGTAAAAGGTATTCGTCGGTAGCACTCATGTAAGTAGATTGAGCCTTATAAAAATGACTATCGGCCCAGGGTCATTAAAAATTCGACATTGGTTTTAGTCTTTTTTACACGCTGGATCAAGCTTTCCATTGCATCCACGGGTGGAACTCCCTTCATTGCACGTCTGAGAGAGTAAACTTTGTTCAACTCGTCCGGATGATAGAGCAATTCCTCCTTCCGCGTACCGCTTTTATCCATACTCAAGGCTGGGTAAATTCTTTTCTCAGACATCGCTCGATCTAAATGCAACTCCATGTTGCCCGTTCCTTTAAATTCCTCAAAGATCACTTCGTCCATTTTGCTACCCGTTTCAACCAAAGCCGTTCCGATTATGGTTAAACTTCCCCCACCCTCAATATTTCTCGCAGATCCGAAAAATCTCTTTGGCCTTTGCAAAGCATTGGCTTCCATGCCTCCAGAAAGGATTTTTCCACTGTTGGGCAAACTTGTGTTGTAAGCACGAGCTAAACGGGTGATGGAATCTAATAAAATGGCCACATCTTTCCCAGCTTCAACCATTCTGCGAGCCTTCTCAATTACCATTTCAGCGGCATGAACATGGCTTTCAGCGTTCTCATCGAATGTTGAGGCAATCACTTCAGCATCTACTTGCCTTCTAAAATCAGTGACCTCCTCAGGTCGTTCATCTACCAACAAAATGATCAAATGTAAATCTGGGTAGGATTTGCGGATGCTTTTCGCCATTGCTTGCATCAAAACAGTTTTCCCAGTCCTAGGAGGAGCCACAATGAGAGAACGTTGCCCAAAACCAATCGGTGAAATCAAATCCACAATTCTCATGGAAGTGTTGTCAAAATCAATGTCTGGGGATCCCTCCATGACAATTCGCTCCGTCGGATAGTAAGGAATCAATTCAGTAAAAGGCACACGGGCAGAAACCAATTCTGGTTGAGTTCCCATAACAGTTAGGACTTTAAGAACAAATGGACTGTTGTTTTCGTGAGGGTGGAAAGCAACCTTTACTGAATGCCCAGGCAAGAGACCTTCTTTTTTAACGAAAAATTCTGGGATAAAAATACTGTAGGTTTTCTGTCTGTAATTATCCAATTGATAAACCAATGCAGCGTGTCCATCTTCAAGAACTTCGATGATTCCCTCGATGATCAATACTTTTCCTTTTTCTTTCTGGTAAAAAAGGATTTTAGACAAAAGCTCCTCTCGGTTTGGGGATCCATCACTCTCAATTCCCCTAGAAACCGCATATTCAATCAATTCAGGCACAGGCAACTGATAGACTTCATCAAATAAAAATTCTTCGGCAACTAAAACGACCTTGTTAGCCTCATCATTAATAAAGGTATTGAATGCTTCGATAGACTGGAATGCCTCCAATTGCAAAAGGCCGTCATAATCAAAGCCACCTTCGATTTCCTGATCATGGAAAAATGCCTTGTTTTTCCTACTTTTTTTACGCTGATTAGGGTTTTGTTTTTGCTTTTGTTTTCTTTGGTTGGGGTTTTGGTTCGGATTTTGGTTCGGGTGGTTGTTTTGATTGTTTTTGTGCTTGTTTTTAAAACGGTTTTTATCAAATCTTTTTTTAGATCCACCTTTATTTTGATTTTGTGGATGAACGTTTCTTAAATCGCTTTCCGCAGGATTAGAATCCCTAGGATCTGTGGATTCATCTTTTGACTCTTTAGGCAGATTGGGTAAAACAATTTCTTCAGTTTGAACCGATGCTTCCTCTGATTTTTTATTGTCCTTAAACACTGAAAAAGATTCACCCTCATTAGAATCTCCAGTTGAAAATGAGGTCATTACAACTTCATCCTCATTTTTAGTTGGAGACTCTTTGAGCGCAGGAGGATTCGCAGAAGATTGCTCAAAATCCATTTCCATTTGAATGTCTTTTTTTACGGCAGATTTTAAAGTTCTCTTCTTGGCAACCTTCTTTTTAACCGCTTTTTTCTTGGCTGCTTTTTTCTTAGCTGCTTTCTTTTTAACCGCTTTTTTAGCCGACGGTTTACTCAGTATATTTTCTTGATTGCTATCTTCTTCGCTCATGGTGCTTTAAACAGATTTTCTGAATTCATAATAGTTTCCATCAGAATACTAATGAATTATGGATTTCATTAACTTGCTCATCCAGTGCCTGTAAAGATCCAGACGAGGAGATAACTAAATGAGCTGAATTAACTTTTTCTTCTAAATTCATCTGAATGTCAATCCTTGCTTTCCCTTCTTCTATAGAGAGGGACCTTTTGAGCAAACGTTTTCTCTGCCGATCCGAATCCACAACTACACAGATCGTTCGGTCAAAAAGAAACTCTAAGCTCTTTTCAAACAACAGGGGAACTTCTATCATATGAAACAAACTTTTATGAATCAAACACCGACGCATCCATTCTTGCCTAACTTTTGGATGCAGGATCTCCTCCAAGCTTTTTAGTGATTTTTGATCTGAAAAAACGATAGAACCGAGTCTTTTGGTATTTACAGTTGCATTGGATGAGCCGTAATCATTGAAAATCCATTCCCCATAGTTCTCCAGTAGGAATGAATGAATCTCGCAATCCTTTTGCAAGATTTCCTTGGCCAAGTCATCGGTTCGTATTGTATTCCAGCCACGATGAGCAAAAAGTTCTAAGACTTTTGACTTTCCGCACGCAATTCCACCTGTTACACCTATTCTCATTTGAAAGCCTTTCACTGTTATGAAACCTACAATCCTCTGAATACAAATACTGTCAAATCCAAAATAAGCCCAAAAATACTATTAGAAATGAGATTCTTTCTAAATGAGTCTAGAATAAGGTTCAAGAAACCGGAATAGAATCTAAATTGGAATCCATTGAAATTTTCAAAGCCTATGCAGCTAAATTTATAAAGTAAGAAGTCATTTTCATAAGAATAATTAAGAAATAAACTCTGAAGCCTAAGTGACTTAGAATAATTAATACCTTGATCTAAAAATGATTCCCGCTATAGTTTGTTTTCATAACCCTACCAACAAGTTTTTTAAATCATTTAAAAAGTGCACTTTAAATACAACCTGAGCGATGTTGATACAAAAAAACCGGATTTGGTTTTAAAAGAAGTTGTCAACCTTTTCCATTCTCTATACCCCCATGAAGAATGCGATCAAATCCCTTATCTATTTGATAAGTTACAGGAAATGCTCCTTGGCAACCATCCAGACTACGAAGCCTTGGATGTTGCTTACCATGATTTAGAGCATATGATGCAAGTTACTCTATGTATGGCGCGATTGATGAAGAATCAAACCATCCACAACTCTGAAGACGAAGCCCTCAATGCAAGAGATTTTATTATAGGAATCAGTGGAGCTATATTGCATGACATCGGATATCTGAAATTAAGAGGAGATTCGAGTGGAACGGGCGCTAAATATTCTTTCTTTCACGAAAAAAGAGGTTGTAACATGGCTGCCATTGAGCTTGAAAAGATTGACTGGAGCTCCGATGAAATATTGCTCGTCCAAAATATGATTTGCTGCACGGGACCTCGTGCTGTGATAGCAGCCATCCCATTTAAAAGTTCTAAGGATGAATTTTTAGGAAAATCTTTGTGTATTGCGGACTACGTTGGTCAGATGAGCGATTATGCTTACGTAGAAAAATTACCTTTACTTTTCATGGAATTTAAGGAGTCCGATGATTACAGAGACATTCCCTTAGATAAAAGACTTTTTCACAGTGCAGAAGAACTATTAGAGAAAACACCCGGTTTTTGGGGATTTATTAAAAACACCAAATTAGATGATGAGTGTGATCACCTATATGAATATCTAAAATCCCCTTACCCCAACGGTTCCAATCCCTATTTAGATAAAATCGACGAAAATATGAAAAGGGTTCAAGATTTGGTGGATCAAGGGAAAGTGGCTGAATTTATCGGCAATCATTCTCAAGTCACGACCTGAAGTTTCTCGATTTTCACTCAATTGCACTCCCAGATAGATTGAGGATTCCTTATTTTTAATTCTTATCTATATTGAACGTGCACTAAGGGTTCGTTTTATTTATTCTAAACCTTTTTATATTTTATAATACCAAAAAAGATTAGAATTATGCTTTCCACGATCCATTCAGGTAGCTTGTTAGGAATCGATGCACATCCAGTGCTAGTAGAAGTAAACAGTCATGAAAAAGGAGAACCCTTTATCATTCTTGTGGGTCTACCAGATGCTGCTGTTAAGGAATCTCAAAATAGAATTTCGTCAGCCATGGGCAATTCTGGTTATAAAATGCCAGAACAACGCACAACCGTAAACTTAGCTCCCGGAGACATAAAGAAAGAAGGAACACTTTACGACTTGCCCATTGCACTCGCTCTTCTTGCTGCTACAAGTCAAATCAAAGAACCCAATCCAATCGACGATTACATAATCGCTGGTGAGCTGAGTCTATCTGGTGCAATTCGTCCGATCAAAGGAGGTCTGGCACTGGCAATTTTAGCAAAAAAAAGTGGCAAAAAAGGGGTAATTTTACCTAAAAAATCAGCCTTTGAAGCTTCTTTAGTGGAAGGCGTATCCGTAATCCCTGCAGACTCCTTAAGTCAAGCCGCCGCATTTATTAAGGGTCAGATTGCAATTCAACCGCTTAAAAACCAACACACCCTTCATCAAAATAGAGATTCCAAGGTCGTTCCTGTCTCATGCTTTTCTGAAATTAAAGGACAAAAAGCCGTTCGAAGGGCAGTTGAAATTGCGGTTGCTGGAGGTCACAACCTCTTGCTTATTGGCCCACCGGGTTCAGGAAAATCCATGATATCAAAAAGAATCCCAAGTATTATGCCTGAGCCCTCGCTGGATGAGTACTTAGAAATCCTTGCAATTGAATCTGCAGCTGGAAAGACAATTGCTGGAGAAAAACTTGAAATTTGCCGACCTTTTCGTTCTCCACATCATACAATCAGCGATGTTGGCCTCTTAGGAGGAGGCTCCATTCCGGGTCCGGGAGAAATTTCAATGGCCCACAACGGGGTCCTCTTCTTGGATGAACTTCCAGAGTATAAAAGATCCGCTTTAGAAGTTATGAGACAACCCCTTGAGGATGGAGAAGTGACCATAACTAGAAGTGCTGGGACTATTACACTGCCTGCAAATTTCATGCTTGTTGTAGCTATGAATCCGTGTCCATGTGGCTATATGGGTGGCTCAGAACAGCCATGCAGGTGTTCTGCTCCCCAAATTGCAAGATATCGCTCGAGGATTAGCGGACCTTTGTTGGATCGGATCGATCTTCATATAGATGCACCGGCTTTAAGTCTCAAAGAATTGCAAAGCAAGGAATATGGGGAAAGTTCAGAGGCCATTAAAGATCGAGTTGAATCCTGTAGGAAATTGCAATCCGATCGCTTTCATAGAAAACCAAGTTCTCAAAAGCGAAATGCCGATCTAAGTCCTAAGGAAATAAGAACCTACTGTGAAATCAGTGCGCCAGACGCTGTCATTTTAGAAAAAGCCATGAAAGAACTGAATCTTTCAGCAAGAGCCTATGATAGAATTTTAAGAGTCGCGCGTACCATTGCAGATTTAGCAATGTCGGAAAAAATAGAAACTCCCCATTTATTGGAAGCCATTCAGTATAGAAGCCTGGATAGAAATCTCTATTGATCGAAAAGACCCAAATTTGTTCACCCCCCTTATAATTTAGAAAATATTTACCAAATGTTATCTATCATCAAACATGAGTTTTAGTTTTTTGTATAATTAATTTTATATTTTCGGAGGTTGCCTTATGAATGAGCAACTGCAATTATAATTGAGTTATTAGATAAAAATAGAATTATTTAATTATACTTGCTCAGTTTACTTGGAACCGATCGTTATTCAGACTTATTGCTTTCATTAACTACAGTTCGATTTAGAACTTTGGGTGCTCGGAAAGAAATTCACATTTTCGTTGATCGAATTAAAAATTCATACAATTTACTTCCATCCTCAAGAAAATTTTTTCTCTTGAGGATTGGTTTTTAACTTTTATAGGAATGAATATCAATTTTTACAATATAATGAAATTCATTGGTTTTCACCAAAGATCTCCTTGGGTTTTAATCATTTTACTTAACTTTTAAAGCTAGAAAGGCACTTCTAACAGAAAAAAATTTTACAAATAGAGAATTAAAATGAAATCTATAATTTACAGTCATATAAACCTAATCTATAGAAGGTATTTTTTACATCTACTAAAAGTGAAACTAAAATCTCCATTCAATTAAATATTGATATTGAATAGTAGTGTATTTTTAATGAGGACAGCTTCATTGAGACTCATCGAAATCATAAAATCCAGATCACAATTCTAGTTCACGCATAATTCGTTCTTTTAATTTCTTGTGACGGGGATGTAACTTCAATGTCTCAACTTGTGTATTAGCATCCTTGAGTTCTTTAATAATAGTATCTTCATCATCTTTTGTAAGATTATTCAAATCGATTTGTTCAGCCAATTTTTTCCATACATCAATATTTCGATCTTCATTCATAATAATTCCTTTCGATAGTCTGGGTTTTTCACGAGATCCTTGAGCACATTCATCACTTTGTATACAGAATTATCGATATAATTCCTCGTGACATTATAATATTTGGCTAAATCGGATGGAGAATCACCAATCAGCTTAACTCTTTCAAATATTTCATAATTCATAGGACTTACTCTAGAAGAAACATCCTCAAGGAGCGTGACTAATAGAGCCTTTCGAAATTCTTTATCCACAAAATCTTCAGAAATCACACTCTCTGGAGTATAGCCTGAATCTTGCATATTATCAAGGGAACTAGACCTATGAGCATCTTTCATTTTTCTAATTCTGTCTATAACTCTCCTATATACTATGGTTTTAATATAATTCCTATAGCTCTTATCTTTATCATAGCTGGTTTTATTATGAGTCTGAAATATGCTCATGAATATATCAGACATAGTGTCTTCTAAAAGTTCTCCTGAAACGGAATACCATCCATTTTTAGAATATGCCTGAAGTGTCGCCATCTCAATAGGTGAATGATAAAGATCATAAAAACTCTGCCAGTTATTTTGCCATTTCTGATCGACTTCAGGAAGATGTAAGCGACTTATTAATGTTTTTGGTGTATCTGGAAATGCCATAATTTTGTAAGTGTCGAAAGGTCCTCTTATTATTATTCTTGAATAACTACTGTATAAGCAAATGATCCTTCAGTAAACATAGTCACCTGCGATTCAATAAGGTCTTTATATTTATCAAAGAAATTATCAACCCATAACTCATCTATAGAATCATATCTTATAATTTTGTGTTATTGATAATGTATATTTCGTATAATTAAACATAATCTCATCTTATTTTTTAAATATTTGATCATAATGCTATAAACTTATCTGATTTCTTTTTTTACTGTAAAAGAATAGTTACTTAATATTCGGATATCTACTTACATTTATAATTCGAAAAATTATTAAACGAGATAGAGGTATTACAGTAGAATAAAAAATAAATATGATTATTTGCACAAATAAGAAGTTAAATTTCCCTCAAAACTAACAACATTGTAATTATGCTCATAATAAAAAGCTTCCTCGTTACAGGTGTTTTTCTACTTTTCTTTTCCGCTTGTGGAACGATCAAAACTGAGCACAACGTTCATATTGTAGAAAACCGTATGAATAAAAACATATGATAAGTGTTAGAGTGCGAGCACTTCTTAATGCTTTAAAACAATTTAAACGATATTGAAGTAAAGTATACCTATCCCTGCAAGAAAACCAAATAGGTGCCCCTCCCAAGATACGCTTTTTTCAGCAGGGAGAACTCCTCTGATAATGCCACCGTAAATGAAGATGGTTACGAGTGAGATGATTCCTGACATCCAATTAGGATCATCAAAGAAAGAATAAACATTCACGCCAAAGTAACCAAATATCAAAAGACTCGCTCCTGAGTGAGATGCAGTTCGAGCAAACAACCAAACGAGTATTCCTCCAATAATTGTGATCAGAAGAGTGACTACTACCAAGTATTCAAATCCATAGCTTGCTACCCCTAAGCCGAGAATAAATAAAGGAACTGTATTCGCACTGACATGTGTATAGCCATGGTGAATAAAAGGGCTTATAAAAATACCAACCAGCCCTCTCTTACTCCTCGGGATTATGCCCAATTGACTGATACGGTAACCCGCCAAAGAATTGATAATTTGAATAATCCAAATCAGTGCAACAACACAAAGTAAGAATGATTCTGAGGCAAATGATTCAATCACTGCTTATTCGCTCTTTTATTTTTTCGTAGCCTTCAATAATTGATTTTTGAGAATTATTAAGATACACAGCAGTTTTATCTATCGCCTCATTAGTCACTTTTTTTTCCTGTCTCAAGACCAATATGGAACATCATTTTCATTTTGCCTGAAAAGCCCTTTATCATTAATCCGTAATCGATTACGCTCTCATTCTCTGACTGCTGAATATGCATCTGGATTTGATCATTTTCTGAATATGCGAACACATTCCCTTTTAAGTAAGTTGAGTAATCATTGAATAATTCAATTTTTACTTTTACTTTTCCATCTGTGTCGACATTCGCCCCTTTCACTTCCCTTATCTGAACACCTGACAGGGAAACTGATTTAGGTTGTTCTTCAAACTCATCGAATATGATTTCATACACAGGCTTCACAATATTCTTACCTGTTATTTTAGAATCTACATAGTCCTTGATTTCTGGATTAAAGAAATAGCCTCCTGCAGCGATTACTAGGAATATAGCGAATAAAGTGCTAATCGTTTTCATAATTGATAATCGTTACTTGAAACCATAAGATTCTAATCCAGATCACCCAAAGCAGCTTCTTCGTTCTCAGGAACCTTAATATCATTCGCTTTAGCAAATGATATCAACTGCTTTGAAGTTCCAAGAACTTTAAACGCCTGGGTTGGAATTTTTGGGATGATGGATATAGTGGTATCAAGGTTTGCCACAACATTTAGCCATCCCAATGCACCATTGTTTACATTTTGTTTCTGCTGCCTTAAATAAGACTTTGTCAGTGGTACAAGGCGGTATGTTAGTAAAACTCCTTCTAAGTATGGAGGTATCCCCTTTTGAAACTCTTGTTTCTTTCCTGCTGTGAGTATTAACTCTCTCTTTAAGATCTCATCTATTTTTTCATTTACTGAATCAGATACTGCTTTTGCTTTTGCAATTTCATCAGAACTTAGTTCTTTTCCAGAATTTAGAACTAATTGCTGGCCTTTTAGATCACCGATTACGTCATCAAACCCCAATGCCACAGCAAAATGCAACTGAGACTCATTGATTTTCTTTTGAGCATTTACGTATTCCTTCACAATATAAGAAGGCTCTGCCTGATCTGGATTGACCTCATCATCCTCTCCGGAATAATCCAAATTATTAGAAGAACTGGAACTTACCGGATTTCCGGTAACAGCTCCTAAGCTTTTGTTAAGTGAAGCCAATGATTTGTTAAGACCTGCCAATCCTCGATCTTCTGCAAGACGTGTTTCAATATTGATTCCACTAAGCATACTCTCGACACTCTTCAGATCCTCTTTACTAGTCTTTTCAGGATATTCTGCATAGAATACAGTCGTGCCTAAAAAAGATGCATTACTTATCCCCTCCATTACCTGCACATTTTCTGAATCAACTAATTTGAAGTAGAATTTCTTGGGTTTGGTTTTTGATTTTTCCCAAACTTTTTCCTCCTTCAATTCATAAATTTCAGCATTGGATAACTTTGCCGATAATAGTTCATTTATTTTATTGGCATCCAAAGGGTCAGTATTTTCATCACGAAACAAATGCATCGACAGTTTTTCATTACTAGCAGATTTAATTAGAAGCTCGTGTCCATCTTTCGCTTCATTTGAAACATCCCATTTATTTACATCTACTTTACAACTGTAGAAGTGCTCCTTTGACTTCAGGCTATACTTTCCAAATAAAGCTTTTTTAAAGACAAAGTGATCATTTTCAAAAGTTTGATGCACACTTTTCTCATTGGATTCACCATCCCCTTTCTTTAAAATTTCTGGCAGCTTAAATCCAAAAGAGAAAGCTGAATGACCCGTCCCCAATAGACTGATAACAATTAATAGAGGTGATAAAAATTTAGTATTACAAGTCATCGTCTTTTTTCTTTTTCTTAAGTTTTATTTTTTTGTGTTAATTTTAATTTGTGCAGACTTTTCTAAGGAAAGTCTGCACAACAACAGCACTTCCTCTGGATCCATGCTATAAGCCGTATCTTCTATAAAAGTTCCGATTGAAAACTTAGGGTTTACCCGATCAATACCGATTTTACCAATCAAATCCTCAACACCTCCCAATGATTCTCCTATTTAAGTATCTCGAATTGCATCTGTGACAATAAAGACATCGTAATTACTTCCTTTTTCGATAAGGTCCTTTCCCATATTTAACGCAGCCTTATCTCCTCTCAGCGAAACAATCGTTATTGGATAAAATAGATTTAATATTTCACTACACAAGTCCAGTCCAACCTTTTCAATTACCATTCCATCCGTAAAGACTTTGGTGTCAAAATCTGCTTGAGTTAGGTTATCATTGTAAAAACTGGAATGCAGAATTCTTCTTATTGGGAAATGAATGATGCGGTAAGAAATAGATACAGATTCCTGAGTTATTTCCCTGCCTGTAGTTCTCATAGCAATTGTATTCTGTTGGCGACTGAATGTATCGATACTCCCTAACATGGTATAGTCAGCAATCACCTCATCTGCTTGCATAGCCATAGCAGTAACATTTTCATTGTGGGCCGCTATTTCACCGATCAAAGAACCATCATAGATATGAAATTTTCTGCTTTGTACCAAATTGGATGTAACCTCATGTTGAAAGTCAGTAGCGAGATTTGCAACCGATCCGCCAAGGTGAAAAGGCGATACTACCATTATTTTTCTATCCGCTATTTCAGCATAATGAGAGATTGAACTGACATTGCTTTTACTTATTTGAGAAACCATCTTTGTCTTTGACTCATATTGACTACTTTCGCTAACAGTTATTGTTTTGCCTTCTTGTAGAAATGCTACCTGTCACTGAAAGCACAGTAAGATAACATGCCCCTGGGTTTCTTCACCATGTGCATCACCATGAATGAAATATACCCAAGCAATTAGTAGAAGGAATTTTTGAAATCCGAGCCTGTATCTTTGGGACATAACTACCTTGGATCTTCGAGAAATTCCTAATAAAGATTCTGCTCGATACGCTTGAAAATTTCTTCGTGCACTTTAGCTGCATTTACATTTATTCGTGGCACTTGCGTGCTTAATGAGATCTTTACCTGACCATTGAGCTCATAAAAGTAAGCTGTGGAGGTCACATAACCCCCTTCTGTTTTCTTCTTTGCAATCAAATATTTTCCCGCGTAATTATCATCCGTAATCATAAATCGACTCGAGCGATAAGCTTTTTTGGTAATCTCAAAAATTGAATCAAACCCAACACCAGAGAATGTTCGGTTACCTGTAAAATCAGTAATCGATCCCTGATATCGAGGTTGCACTGTCGTGCAGGATGTCATAAGTAATATCATGAAAGAAATGAGGGCAGTATTTAGGAATTTCATATGTGTAATCAAAGTTGTTCTAGCAGTTCGAATAAAGTTTTAATTGATAAAGCGCTCTTTTCACTGCTCCTCAGTCTGTATGTGTCACTTGATCTAATATTACATTAAAGCCTTCAGGATTCATATAATAAAATGCAGCCAGTGTGATAATTACAATAATAACCATAACAAGGAATGCTTTAAGTAAGGTGCTAAGCATTTTTAAACCTATGATAAATCCAACAATCCCTATAAGAATAATTCCGACTATTGGCATCCCTAATAGATTGTAATATAATTCTGCTAAACCTACTAACAGTGATAACATCAAGAATAATAAGAGTTTCATTAGGATTTGGTTAAAGGAGGCATAACAATAAATACCTCCTTTTGCTTACATTTGGAATTACTTGCGAATTAGTTCTGCAAGGGATAAGAGTGCATTTATCATTTCATACACTTTATCTTTTCCATTTTTGGATTTTACCATGTAATTAATGCTGGAAGAAGAAAACTCAAGATAGTGAGTCTTAAATATTAGAAGGTCTCTGCTCAATGAGTATCCCATCTGACTCACAGATCTTGGAGTGTATAATCTTGCGTTTATGCTAGCATCAAAGAACCACAAAAACTTTCCAATTTCCACAGTTATAACTCTATAATTAGTTACATAAACATGCACTTTCTAGGTGCTCCCAGTTATTATAGCTATGATTCTCATGAAAATTGCAATGAATCTCATAATTACATTTGAAGATGTATTATAAGCATCTCCCTCAATTTGACTTATTATTTCTTCACCCTCAGCGAGAGGCATATATTTTTCTAATATTTGATCCATATTTATTATTTTTTAGTTTATTCGGTTGGTCTAAATTCATTAGCCACCCCAAAAGTTAGAATGTTCAAAGTTATGCAAACAAAGAAACCAAGAATTCCTCCTAGCAATAAGCCAACAATGGAAAACCCAGCAGAATAAACCACTTTCTTCCTCGGCGAAATTCTACTGTAGGCGAGGCAAATACAAATAACTGTAAGTATAAGTAGTAATATAATTGAGAGATATACCCATTGCATGAATGCCAACTCAGAATTATTGAATACGTCTATATAGTAACTATATTCCATTGTATTGATTTATTTAAAGACCTAGTATTTGAACCCCTGTTTTATATGGCCAAGAGCCTTTTTCAGAATTTAAAATTGCAGATAATGCCATAGGTTCACTTACACTTTTATAGCCTAAATTCTTATATGCTATGGCAAGATTAGCCATAGGAAATGGATTTTCTGGATCTAACCTCAATGATTGCCTAAAGCTAGAAACTGCTGCCCAGTATCTCTCTTCAATACGAAAGGTAACTCCTAACAAATTCCAAGTCTCACTATGATTTACATGATGATTGATTGATTTTTGTAATGCACCTCGAATTTCAGCTATTGGAGCTTGTCTTTGAAACAAAGACTCTGCCTTTTTGAAATAATTCAAATCTCGCTTATTGCCATCATTCTTAAAATTAGCGTATCCATAGCTCTTTAAAACAAACTTTAAATAATCGTTGGCAGTAGATTCAAAATCAATAAGTTTAGTCTCCTTTAGTACCCTTACATAATCAATTAGAGGTTTATATTTAATTTTATCTAAGAATTCTTGGAAGTGAATAAAATCCTTATTAGATGGTAAGCTTAGTATCTTGGCATTTATATACCCAGAAAAGTTATTCTTTGAAAATTTTTGATGAGCTAACTTATTAAATTTAAAAGGATGTGCTGTGAAACTATTTGGTGATATTATCCTTTTACCTAATTCGAATTCTTTTAGATTGTTATAATATTCAGGTGATAATGTTATCTCTACTTTTTGAAAATTTACAAATTCATGACTTTCACTCAATATCATAGCATTTTCCACAGCAATAGACTGATCAATTGCACCGATAGAATAGTAGAAAAGCCTAAGATTATCTGCATCTCTTTTGTCTTTTGATAGCGTATCTAATAATATGTCATCATCTGTACTTAGATTTGAATACACCATCAAATCAATCACTGAACGTTCAACTCCGACAATATAATAATAAGAATCTCCTCTTGTACCCTGAAACGGGACAAAGGTAGGTAAATCGTTAAATTGATAAACTTCTATTTTACCATGTAATGATTCGTATACACTAGAGAGAAAATTTTTTTTACTATCTTTACTTTCTGAATTCGATTTTTTTTTAATGTAATTCGTAATCAAATCTTGAATAAAGAAGATACCGTCTGCTTCTGCATCGTCAGAATCATCTCTCCCAACACTTTTATATCGAAAAAAAACAAAGGTCTCAAAAATTGAAACTTCATTTGAAAAGATTTCTTTCTCTTCTTTAGCAAAAAAGTCTAATTTATTAAATCGCTTCTCAGAACTAGCGGAGAGAACGGTTTGTAAAATTATAATTAAAACTACAAATCTCTGTAGATTAAAAATCATCATCTACGTCTGCACCACCAACGAAAGATCCAGTTTGGACACCAGCACCACTTTGAACACCAGAGTTAGATCCAAGATTTTTCATCTTTACAGCACCTGGTTCCTCTTGCCTATTATTGTATGAATCACTTACACCTTGCCTGCCTTCTCCATAGCCTTTTGAGTATGCATTTGGATCATTCTTTGATGCATCAGCTTCATCTTTCATCCCTGAGTACAAACCCTCTTTGTAACTTTGGTCATAGTTGAGCTCTTTTAGAGTTGCGTATGATTCAGTCATGAATTCTTGAGATTTTGCAGCAAGATCACTGTCAATTGCAGCTACTGAAACATACATTGTTTTACCCGATATAGGGTGAATCACTTCGTCTTCGGATCGAACAATTGAGAGTCCAGAGATAGATAGATCCTTTACTTCAGATCGCATATTCTTAGCGATACTCTTTAATACTTCTGTTTCAGTCGTTCCATCAGATTTTTCAACATTTCTGGCTATTTTCTCAACATTTTTATAGGATTTCATCTCAGAGTATAAACTTAGAACACATTCTTGCTCTGCAAATAAGTCTGAGAAATCTCGTGCTTCATCTAAAGAATCATAATCATCAATATCATAGCCTGTTGCTACTATACCAACATAATATCGTTTACCATCATTTGCCAAGTATTGGCGAGTCCCGAAAGTAGTAGATAAATCTATCGAGTTTACCCATTCATCAAAAGACTTTTTGTTAGGTTTTGGATTTAAATTCTCCTTTTTACCAAGTAGAATACTTCTAGAGGCTTTTTCAAGCTTAGAGCTCCAAGCAGTCGCCACACTCACTTCATATATCTTGTTATTATAAGATTCTGTTGTAGCAAGAACAACGGCTCCAAAAATCGGCATCTCTGCCATTTTTTCAACACTACTTTTAACAGACTTTTTAAGTTTCCCATGAATTTTTTCTGCTTCTTGATTCACTTCAGCTTTTTCTTTTTCTGCAGCTGCATATAATGACCTAGTCTCATGAAGTGAGTTTCTTATATTTTCGATTTTTGCTTTCTTTTCATCAGTAATATCTTGTTTGTTATAAGACTCGTCTACCTTAGTTATAATTGCGTCCATAAGAGCTCCAAACCTATCACCAACTGTAATACCATTAAGTTCGTTAATTATGGCTTCATCCAAAGCACCTTGGCTTTGAGCGATGAGTCCTCTTAAAGCTCTAACGTTATCATCAGCTGCTTTTATTTTAGCTTCTAGAGCTTTTTTTCTATCTCCTAATTGTTTTGCAATTGGGTTACCTGGCATATCTAAGATTTGCGAAGCAGACATCTTAGACATAATGGACTCAATAATTTGTGCTTTCGCTTTAAGTTGAGCTTCGACTGCTAGCATAGATCGTAAATCAACAAAACTCTCTCCTTGCATTTGCGATGGTGTCAAGTTTTCTCCTGCAGAACCAATGACTACGATTCTGTTCTTCTTAGAATCATATCCTCTTATTTGTATTTTCAGCCTATCTTTTAAATAATTTTTTAATACTCTACTTGAACTCTCAATTTTAACTTTTGGTGCTTGGATTGGTGAATCTTGAGCAGCTTGAACAGCTTCAGCTCCTTTATCATCAACTTGCGATTGATTTGAATTATAATCCTGAGCGAAAGCAAATGTAGCACTCAAGAATAGAATTGTTGTATATTTCTTTAATTGTTTGTTCATATATAATCTTATTTTTTTATTACCATTCTTCATCTCTTTTTTTCTTTTTCTCTTCAAATCGTTTTCTCATGTCCTCAATCTTCTTTTTTGCAGGAGAAGCGGCCTCTTCTTTTAGTCGACAGACAAGCTTTTTAGGTGCAAATACTTGAGAGAATTCAATGTCTGCATTAATGATTCGTGCTTGAGAGCTCTTTGGGTTAACACGTGTTATTTCAATTTCACCTATGTATTGTTCCTCTCTACCAATACTTTCTTTTGTGTAAGGATCATACATACGCTCTCCATATTGAAAGACCTCATATCGATCACCATTCTTAAGCATCTCACCACCCTGATTTAAAGTTACACTATTTCCACGGACTGAAACAACCAACATTGGGTAAATGGCATTCAGGATCTTTTTACTAATTTTATCAGCAGCAATTATGCAAATTGCACTTTCAGCATTTTCTAGATTCATTCCTTGATCTACTTTGCTAAAGTCGTCAGGAGTGAGAGTAAATCGAGCAAAGTCAGAAAATTTGATTTGTTTGGTCGGTACATCAATAATTCTATAACTAAGTTCCACATTTCCTTGATATGTCTTAATCGTTCTATTGGTCATACTCATATGGATTTCATTTTCAGAAAAGCCAATGTTCTCCAGAGTTCCGACGACAATGTAGTCTGCGACTAGCTCTTCTCCAAGCTTAACCATTTCTTCCATTGGAGTATTTCCTGAAAGAATAATATTTTTTTCTCCAGTGACCTCTTGAATGTATTCTCTGTCCAATACAGTAAAACGTCTTGATTGGACTAATTGACTAACCATATTTTGTCCAAGAATACGATTCACTTGCTCTTTGTTAACTGGTTGGCTATTTATTAAAAAGCTCTGATCACTTACTCTAAAAGGTATAACTGCGAGTCGCTTACGATTGCTATTTGCAGCTCTCTTATATTTAGCAATCTTTGCCTTAACGATAACTTGCCATCTTCTTCCATTATCAATTTGTTGCTCGGATAAAACATCATATGATGCTACTACACCTTTGGTGGCCTCCTTGTAAGCTTTTTGAATTTCTTTTTGAGAAAATCTACTTTTCTCATCATTAACTCGAGTTGTCTGGCTTAGCTGATTTAATTGATTCTTTGCATCAATGCTTTTACCATTTACTCTACCGATGGCTTCAACGAGACCATTATTGATTGCTTCTTGTAAGCTTGCACCAGCACCTTTTACTTGTACTTCTTTGTACTCTATATTGGCATAAATAGAATGTGAGAATATACTTATGCAAATAATTATAAGAGATTTTATTAATAAATGAGTCATAATGGAAAACTGTTTAATAGAGGCACAGCTGTTGAGGTAGCTGTGCCTCTATTATATTGTTGTGATATTCTTAAATATCGTCAGGAAGTTTACTGGTAGCTTCTTTTGGAACTTCGATTTTATTACTTTTCATAAAAGCAAATACATCTTTAGCAGTCATCAGCACATCCTTGAGGTGCCCTGGAACTTTAGGTGCGAGATACAAGCCTTCGGAGAGTTTATTTTTAACCTTCATTGCTCCAGAGAATCCTGCTGATTTGATTTCATCACCTGAATTCTTTACAAAATCCGCAGCAGCAGGAACTAATTCTTTAGTAAGATAACCTCCCAAAGCAATACGTGGAGCAGCCTTTACCAATTCTTTTTTTGATTCCGCAGAAAGTTCAACTCCCTCTTTCATTTTTTTACGAATGAGTTTGTTTGCCTCGTCTGAGTTTTTCTTAACCTTCTTCAGTTCATCTTTGGATAATTCTTCGCCAGACTCAAGTTTCTGCTGCTGCGCCTTGAGGTCAGCTACTTTTCCTTTAATTCCCAAAGCTTCCGCTAAGTGTGTTTGTGCTGCATTAATCTCTGCTTGTGCAGCAATAAACTTAGTAATCAAGTCTCCCTGTAATGCGGATGTATCTACACCAGCTGCTGCTGCAGCCTCTTTCTTTCCGAGCCCAGGGACTTTAGGAAGCCCAAAGCCCATAAGAAGACTTGGCAGTGCTAATAATAATGTGGTGAGTGCTATTTTCTTTAGTATATTCATACAATTTTCATTTTGGGTTAAGTGGTGAGTATCTAACAAATTAATATAAATTTTTTGCTCTAAGCTGGCTAGTAAGCGACTCAGAAGCTTCTTTACCTGCCAATTTCAGCGCATTTGCTTTTGCATCCATTACAGAGGGGCCAACGGCTGAGTAATTAACTGGACCAACACTGGCCACGACCTCTTCAAATCCATCATCAATCATGTATACTTTGCCATTAACAAATACAGAGACTTCATCCAATCCACTTGAGGGATCCGTTCTTTGTTCTCCCACGGTGATACTTCCATAGGCAAAATATTTCACCCTGTTTACATCACAAGCTTCAACAGTTGCAAATATTGTATCACTACTAATATCATTCCCTGATGAGAATTCGTCCGTGTAATACTGCACAGCGAAATCAACACCTTTTAGTTGACTTCTCTTTTCAACAGATGCAGTTCCAGTAACACGGTAACCAGCGTCAGTAAAAATCTGACTCATTGTGTTATTAATACCCTCTGCACTATAAACTCGATAATTTATTTTATCAGAACGTTTGACATTTTTAGATCGTTCCATTGTAGATTGAGAAGATTCCGACTCACCAGAATAGGCAACAGTTCCTCCAGCAACTGATTGTTCTTCAATCGCAATTTCCTCTTTACTTTGATTGGCCTGTGATTGTTTCTCAATACCGTAAGTAGTTGTTTCAGAAGCCTCACGAGCCATAAAAATGAGAATAATTCGAGACTTTTCACCCCTAGATACATTGCTTACAGCGGAAACCTTTTGAATTTCTTGGTCTATTCTGCCAGCATCAATGGATGCACGTACGACTACCCTGTATGTTTTTGCTTTCTTATCTTTTTCCTCATCCAACACAACAGCAGAAGGAACATAGCTACCCACATTCGATTCAACAATCGATCTGACTTTTCCATATTCTGACTGCTTGGACGAGGGAAACTTACCCACATAACGTTGTAGAGCATTTAGCTTTGCCTTGTCCAGGGCCTGTTGTTTATCGGAAGTCTTGATATTAAAAAAGCCAGTGAAGATAAGTTCTCCTACCCCTTTCTCTTCAACCATTTGAGCTTGTAAGCCTATGCTAGCTACAAGTGACAATAATATTAGGGAAATTAACGATCTGTTCATTATTTGCATTTTTCGAGTATTTTATATGTCTTTTTCAGTTGTTTCAGAGTTTTTGAGCCAGACCCATGTTTCTTTGCCCAAGATTTCTCTTGCTTAGAAAATTGCTTCGTGAGCTGATCCATAAGGACTAAAGTGGATTCTTGAAAATATTGCCAATGATCTGTATCTCTCTGACTTGCTGGTATTATTGTGCTAAAGCCGTTTTTGATTTTCTCGTCAAAATAAACTTTATTCATCAGAGATTCATACACCTTAACTTTACTGTAAGTTCCATAAACCCATGAGGACCCTGCAGCTTTTTCTTCAATAAGAACTTTTTTATAGCCCCGTAATGTGAAATCGATGGTGAAGTCAGCCTCAGGAATTGTTAAATTGTAGGCATCTCCATTTGCAAATGTAGTAGTCATCCTGCCTCCGATGGCACCCCCTGCTTTACTGATGTTATTCTCAGTATTCTCATCTCCTGTAAGAACAAAAGGAAGAACTGATATATCCTGATTTGACGATAAAAGAGTGCTGAAACTCTGACCTAAAAAACGTTTGAAAGCATACGAATTCTCGCTATAGCGTTTTGGCAGTGCATGAAGTGATTTCTCTTCCACAATGACATTCGCCACTTGTATTCTGCTTTTATATTTTTCCTTGAGTTCCAAATTCTTGATACGCTTTGAAAATTCATCCATCAGGGAGAGTCCAAATTTATCTTTATTGATAATGAGGTCTTCAACTAAAGACTTGATTCGTGCACCTTCATTCTCTCTTGGATCTCCATCTGTAATAACGTCTTGAAATTGAAGTCGAAATGGGAAAGATCCGATGATGGACTTTTCATTAAAGTCAAAAAATAAAATTTGAGCAGATAGGAAAATAACAACTCTGTGAAAGTCATCAATATGCTCAATGGAAACCGTCTCATTATCCATCGCAATAGAACAAACTATCGATTGTCCTTTTGCCAGTGATGCTTTTTGGTTCACATTCTCTCCGAGTATATTTAATGAAAACTTATCAGGTTGGTTATCTATAACGGTCTTTCTAGCTGCTGCATCTAAAAGAGATTGTGACGAACCCTCCTCTTTCATTTTTGAAATCTCGTAGGTGTAAGGAAAAAGCTTTGGAAGGTTCCCGGAATTTGCAATGAATGAAAATCCAGAGTAATAGGCCTCTACTTTTTCTGCACTGATAGAGAGTGTTGATAGAAAACTAAATATTATCAGAAATATTGACTTCTTTTTGTAAAAGGTGTTTTTCATTGTTCTATTGGCTTATCGCTTAGTGGTTTTAAACGCACTCTCTTTTAAAATTTCGTAAATAAAAGAATAATCTCACTAACTGTTAGACAATTCCTGTGTATTCTGCGTATCTTCCATCTTCAGCAATATTTATATAACCTCTTTTGCCTCTTTTACCTAGAGGCATAAGTGTAATTCTTCTAGTACCTACGTGGTCGACTCTGTAAGTAATATCATTAGCAGTATCTTCAATTGTCTTATCCTCATGCTCAAGAAGGCTATTATTTTCCATAAATTCTTCATTATAATCTTCTGCAGCCCATACCTTTTTTCTTTTTGATCTTTGGGCAAAACCAACAAGCATACCTGTAGCAAAGATAAAAACTGCAAAAATTACGTTTTCAGTGGAAGATGAAAGTTTTGCGACATTATTGATAAAGGTCATTGTAGTTATACCACCATCTTGTAAAACAGAATCAAAAACTGCATCCATTTGAATATTCTGAACATTCACAGAATCATTTGATGAGATAAATTTTCTGTATCCTAGTATAGAAAAATAGGAAATATATAATAGGGTAATATATGAAGGGAAAATAACGATAAGAGACAATAATCTAAATTTCATGGAATCAAAAATGTGCTTATAGTTTCTTGAAATCCAAACTCCACCTGTAAAGGCTCCCAATATTGCCAAAAATAAAATAATTAAAATTAAAAGCTTTTTCCAACGTTTTTTAATAGATTTGTATATATCCCTACCAAAAGAAAAACCGATTGCAGCTACAGCAGACCCTCCGATAATTTTAGCTGTAGAGGAGATTAAATTTTTACTCACGAATAACCCATGATTGAATTGTTAATATTAAATTGAGATAGGGGTGTAGATTAATTATTGCTTAATTTCATAAAAACTTCTTAGTTTAAATGAGCAAAGGAAACTTTTAAATACAGATTTTTTTAATGTAAAGAATAAAAAAAATTATTTTTAATAGTTGAATCTTTATCCTCAAAACGAAAACAAAAAATAATTAATAAAGAAATGTTTTATAAGAGACCAATCATATTTATTAAAAAAGTAGTGAGTTCAAAAGAAACCAAGGAAAGTAAGATCTTTGACTTAATAGTTCTATTGTTAATTTTAATATCAATAATTACCATGTCTATTGAGACCTTACCAAATCTTAGCAACGAAACATTGGTCATTTTATCTATAATAGAAAAAATCTGCATGTCTGTATTCTTAACAGAATATTTATTAAGAATTGCATTCGTTGGAAATCGAATAAAATTTATTTTTAGTTTTTACGGTATGATTGATCTTCTTGCTCTTATTCCCATGTTTTTAGGTTCTGACACGAGATCACTTAGAGCATTCCGTTTTTTACGAGTATTCCGCATTTTCAAGTTGTTCAGATATAGCAATACCATAGATAGATTAAAGGCTACAATGATCACTGCAAAAGAAGAACTAATTGTATTTACATTTGCGACATTTATTCTGCTTTATATTACCTCTTTTGGAATTTATTTTTTTGAACATCAAGCACAACCAGAGAATTTCGCCTCTGTTTTTCATGCTATGTGGTGGTCGGTTGCAACCCTAACAACGGTAGGATATGGTGATATTTATCCAATAACTACAGGGGGGAAAATATTTACATTTGCTATCTTAATGATAGGCTTAGGGATTGTATCAGTACCTGCTGGTATCATTGCATCTGCACTCACTAAAAGTAGGTAATAAATCAAACAAAACCTGAATCACAATCGGTATGTCATCAGTTAACAAGTGATGTTAAAGATTCAAATCATTTGATAATAACAATACATAAAAAAGCGAGTCATAAAATATGGACCCGCTTTCAACTAACTGGATATATTTTCAGACTGTTTCAAGTTGCATTTGTAATTTAGACGAGGCCAATTGAATATTGCCATCAGAAACACTATCAACTTTAAAGCCCTTTGCGATTAGTTCTTTGATGAATATTTTGTTATATATAAACGGAAAAACAAACAGTGCAATACCAGAAGTAACTATCGCTAATCCCAACTGTATAGCTCCCCATTTCATATCTCCTCTAAAAAGAGCTGGAAAAAAACCAAAACATAATGTAGTCCAGGAGAAGCCTACAGGTGCTACTTTAATTTGGTTATATTGTGGTTGTTTTAATGTTATCTTCATTTTCTGTATTTTTAAGTATATAGATTTATATGTTTGAAATAATTCTTCAATTCATACCTTATTTCGCATGAAAAATTTAAATCTCACTAATTATCTAATAATATATTAAAACTTGGTGAAGGGTGCTAACACCCTCTAGTTTTGCAAAAAAAAATGGATTTTAACATTATGATTTTAGACGGAAACCTATTGCATCGAAAGATAGGTGATGGGAGATTTAGTGAGGTCTGAGCCGGTCTTTATTAAATTTGGACTGTATCCATAATCGTTATTTCTATTTGTAACTTGAGGTTGAAACTCTTTTTCTTCTAGGCTTCTGGGCTGTATTAACAACTCTTTCATTAAGCGTCTAGTAGAATCCCCGACCGCGATTAATTCCTTCATCTTGCGAATGATCATACATGGGACGAGGACCTTAGTTATATTTAGAAGTCTGCTGAATCTCTAGTATCTTCGATTTGCATATTTCATCCTTTTTAGGACTATCCGAGAGTCCCTTCTTTAAAATAGAATAATGAGCTCCAATGCTTACTCCAATTTCTTCACACAATAAAGAGATCAGATAATTTGCAGACTCTTGATGAATGAACTCAAACCAACTCATGAGTCCTTCCCCAGGAAAATAACTGTTTTTTTAATATCTCATTCATCCCGTCGGATTTTGCTAATCCCCTCTTTAGTCGCATTACCTCTGCACTCAATTCTCCTAGTGAAATTTTAAATATTTTTCTTGTGGCGACCTTGTCTCCAAGACTACTTTTTCCAGCTCACATCAGGATTGTTTTAAAATTACGATAAGTAAGTGAGATATTAGTAATTGAAACGAAATAAAAAGTGGGATCAGTTAAATTCCCATAACTATAATTTAAATAATTAAAATAAGTAAAAACATGAATATCATAATAAGAGTTTTAGTCCTTTCTTTAATATCCCTGATGGTAGCTTGTACTCCAAGCAAGCCTCAAAACTTTTTAAATGCCTTTGACGAAATTGCCATATTACTTGAAAATGATGCAAAGGATGGAAAACAATATACAGCAGCTAACCAAGCGGCGATTCTGGAGAAAATAGCAAAAGTCTATGAAGATAATGAGTGGGAGCCAGGCTCTGACATTTCAGCGGAATTTTCTGAATCAGAAAGAATGAAAATGCTTAATATTTCTAGCAGGATATCCCAAGCGGAGGTAATTTTATATAAGGACATGAGAGAAGCCGCAAAGGATCGGTTTAAAAACTTAAACAAACAACTAGATGCATTGAAGTAAATCATCTACTAAACAATCTTTGGGTTATTTTATATCCTTAAGCAAAGACTATTCGATTCATCTGAAGTCACACTATTGATTTGATAAAACTATCGCTGCCTTCTTTATTAACCTCGTTGACGACAGGTCGAATCAATATGAACCATCTTATTTTCTTGATCCAATAATATCTAAATTTTCTATTAGTAAATTTAGCAATTAATACTAAGCATAAAATTTATAAATTCATTTGCTCAATAGGTCAAAAAATTGTGCGGATCTGGTTGATACACATTTAGAGAATCATACTACATAACAAAACAATTAATAAAATTAAAAGACTATGAAACAATCAGTATTTAAATACATTGCAATAATCAGTTCTATTGTAATTGCAGGCGCATCCTTATATCAGAGTAAAGATATTAAAAAAATGATAGACATAGCTAAGCCCTCTATTGAGTTGGCCAAAGGTCTTAATACTGAGCTAGATTCCCAATTAAATTCTCAATCTGCGATAGTTTCAAAGTATGAAAAAGCATACTATTCTGGAATTGGAGGCTCGGTGTTTTTAATAGTAGGTGCGACTCTAGTTTTTACTTTAATGAAAGGTCGTCTGCCTGTTTATCTGGTTGCTGGAAGTTTATATATTACCGCAGGTGTCTGTGGGTGGTCTGACTCTATTATTTACGGTTTAGCTGTTATAATTCCAATTATTTTCAGCATGTTGAGTGGAAAAAAAATCGGTGAGATAAAATAAGTCCAGATCTATTTAAGGATTACTAAGTAAAAAGTCTTTGAATAAAAAATTTTACTCAAATTTAATATACAGGGCACCTCCGAAAACCTAAAACTTGATAATTCGCCGAATTAGTTGTCGCATCTAATTGATAATCAATTACTATATAGGTATGAAGTATAGAAAAACAGCAATAGGTGGAGATATTTTTCAAATCATAGAACACCAGCGTAAGGTTAGTTCTTCAATCAAAGGAATTAACCGGTTAAACAAAAGTATCGATTGGGAGTTTTTCAGAGATTTGCTAGAAGAGTTATTAGGTTATAAAAATAGAG
>CAJWYM010000002.1 GCA_913049555.1 uncultured Opitutia bacterium | reverse complement strand
GTTCCTTCATCGGATGTAACGAGAGTTATTCGACTCATGAAAAAGACCTGAATCATGAGTATGAGTACGAAAATTCTGAAAAACCAATCCAACACATGAAGCTTGAGGATATTGTATCTTTAGAAAAAGCAATCTCTGTATTTAATGAAACAACCGCTGCTATCAAAAGCAAAGTAAAGTTGGATGCAGATGAATTGCATGAAATCCATATCATCACCTACTCTTTAGAAAAGAGTATTGCCTACTTTAGCGAAAATATGGACGGTGAAAAACAGTCCCTAGCGAAAGAAATTGCGGAGGTAGTCGAGAGTATTCATTTAGCCTCCGAAAACAATCGCTCTACTGAAGCAAAAAGCCATCTAGAGAATTATTTTAAATTGTCAGATAAGTTCTCTACTTTATTGTAAACGAATTCTTGTTTTATTTTTTGAGCATTCTGAATGAATCTCCATGAATTCTTTTATTCAAAATCCTCTTTAGACACTTTTGCGCTTTTAAAAACTCGTTCCATCGACAAATTCTTCTATTTTACAATAGAGGAATTTTTGATGAATTAAGCTTAGAGAATGCTGTAGAAGATGAAATTCAAACAAAAATGAGTGATTCAATCCGGAAATAGCCCCTTTTGGTTTCGTAAAATTTTTACAAGTCATTGCCGTGCATTCTTTTATAATTGTTATCGAAGTTCTAGTAAAAATTTGGGGTAAAAGCGATTCAGCTCAATTTTTTCTCTGTAAGAATGGCTCGATTTTATAAGGGATTAAAATTAATACTGAATGATTCACTCAGACTATCTTTAAAATCCTAAAAAAACTTTTTTAAGATTCAAGTTTGCTCTTACAGTTCAAGAATCATTCACAACTAATCTAGCAAACAAGTAAAAGACTTTTCCTATTTTCTTCCCAAGTGATTCCACATTTATTATACATACTGAATGTCATTCAATTGGAAAAAAGTAAACTGGAGAGCGAAGCTGGTTCAGATTACCTACATTTTAGGCTTTTTGTTTTTGTTATCGGTAGACTGGAAAATAGCTCTTGGGGTCTTTATGATCTCTTGGTCTATGATCGTCGGATTTGCTAAGGATTGATTTATTTTGTTCCAATGAAGCCGATCCTGAGTGAAAAATTTTTAAAAGCCAAAGAAAAATGCAAGGCACTTTCCGTCGGATTGACGGACTGGTTGCTGATTGTATCTATAATGAATCAAGAGCTAGAGGTTTTTTATTTAGGGGATTCCATAGAAAAACTCCCGGTTTCAACCTCTAAAAATCCACCTTCTTGTATCGAAAATTCTTTTGGTACTCCTTGGGGCTTGCATAGGATCATGGATAAAATTGGAGGTGGGGCCCCGTTAGGAATGGTTTTTAAAGGTAGAAAGGCCATCGGACATTGTTACCAGAATTTATCCGCAATCGAAAATGAAAAAAATTTGATCACCTCTAGAATTTTTCGACTTGAGGGTCTTGAGGAGGGAGTCAATAAAGGAGGGGTTGTGGATACTTACGATCGTTATGTCTACTTTCATGGCACCAATCATGAAGACAAAATTGGCTGTCCTGCAAGTGCTGGATGTATACAATTGACAAATGCTGAGATCATCCGATTGTTTGATCTTCTCCCAACGGATACTTTAGTTTTTATAGATAAGGATTAAAACAAAATGGATGACCATACGATTATAATTGGAGCTGGAATCGTCGGCTTAGCCACAGCATGGGAGATTGTTCAAAAAAAACCCAATGCCAAGATCACAATTTTAGAAAAAGAAAGGGAAGTTGCTTTTCATCAAACGGGACACAATTCTGGAGTTCTTCATACTGGAATTTATTATAAACCGAACTCCTTGAAAGCTCTCAACTGTAGATCCGGAAAACTCTTGATGGAGAAGTTTTGTGCAGAATATGAAATCCCTCACGAAATTTGTGGCAAGGTAATCGTTGCCACAAAGCAGTCAGAAATTCCTTCTTTAAATAAAATTTACCAACGAGGTTTGGCAAATGGGGTCGCTTGCGAAAAGATTGACCGAGCACAATTACTCAAGATTGAGCCGCATTGCGCAGGAATCGAAGCGATTCATGTTCCTGAAGCTGGAATCGTAAACTACAAAGAAGTTTGCAATAAGCTGATCAGTCTTATTCTGGAAAAAGAACAGAACGAAATTTACTACCACTCAAAAGTGGTGAAGATTCGAACCCACAACAAACAAGTGGTCGTTGAAACTAATAATAAGGATTTTACAGCCCAACGGCTGATCAACTGCGGAGGACTTTATTCCGATCATTTGACTCAACTTTCAGGCCAAAAAGTGCAAGCCAAAATCATTCCTTTTAGGGGTGAGTATTTTGAGGTAAAAGCAAACGCCAAGGATTTGTGCAGGAACCTAATTTATCCAGTCCCCGACCCTTCTTTTCCATTTCTTGGAGTTCATTTTACTCGGATGATCGATGGTTCCCTAGAATGTGGTCCCAATGCAGTGCTTGCTTTTGCAAGAGAGGGATATGGCAAACTGGAAGTCAACTTTGCAGAACTCATGGAGACTCTTTTTTATTCAGGATTTCAATCTCTAGCTAGAAAATATTGGAAAATCGGAGCTGGAGAAATGTGGAGATCTTTCAGTAAAGCAGCCTTTGTCAAAGCACTCCAAAAATTAATCCCTGACATTCGAGAAGAACACCTTGTTCCTGTTCAAGGAGGGATTCGAGCCCAAGCAGTATTCCCAAATGGTGAAATGGTAGATGACTTTTTAGTATTAAAAAATAAACATGGCGTGCATGTTTGCAATGCTCCCTCTCCTGCTGCAACCTCCTCATTGAGTATTGGCAAACACATCGTTCACCAAATGGAAGATTAGACTTTTCATTTTTAAATTCATACATTGACTATCCGCTTTAAGAATCCATTGGAATCAGAAAGAAACAATCTTATCTCACTAGGAGCTTATTTTAAAAAAAGGTTTTTACTAAAAATCAGCTGATTACAAACATTTGTGCAGGATCTTTATTTCAGTATCAATCCGATAGATGAAAGCCCTTTTGAATATTAAACATTAGACTCTATCGATTGGATTCTATTAAGATAAAGGGAATGTTTTTAGGTAAAAAATTTTTCTTCTCCGCTTTGGCGGTTATTGTTTTGATTGCTTTGCTCATTCTAAGAGAAAGGCCCATTTCAAAAGAGAATGAAGCATCCACAGAATTGACTCTTTATTGTGCAGCAGCCGTAAAAAAACCGATTTTAAAAGTGATTGAATCCTACCAAAAACGATGCTCAGTAAAAATTAACATCGAGTATGGTGGCTCGGGATCTTTGCTCAGTCGCTTGTCCATCTCCCCGATTGGAGATTTGTTTATTGCTGCAGATGGCAGCTATACAGATCTAGCAGATCAAAAGGGCTTGATTCTCGAGCAGATTCCTCTGGCGACCATGACTCCGGTCATTGCGGTTGCGGAAAACAACCCTAAAAACATATACAATTCTCTAGATCTTGCCAGAGATCCCATTCGTGTATCCCTAGGCAACCCTTCAGTTTCATCAATAGGAAAACAAACGAAATACTATTTTGAAAAAGCAGGACTTTGGGCTCGGATAGATCAAAATGTTTTGAAGAACGGGGTTTATAAACCCACAGTTCCTGAAGTTGGCAACGATTTGCTTTTAGGGGCTGTAGATGCGGTTGTAGTTTGGGATGCAATCGCTGCACAATTGAATGATATTGAAATCATAAGACCCATTGAGTTTGCCGACGCCAATCAAGAAGTGACTGTTGGGGTTCTGAAATCTTCAAAAAATCCATCTCAAGCCCTTGAATTGGCTCGGTTTTTAAAGTCTAAAACGGGCAAAGAAATTTTTGAAGAAAATGGTTACCGCTCTCTTCTCGCAAACGATTCCAATTCGATTGATTCCAGACTTTCAGCCTCTGTAGGATTCACTGCACCTTCTACCCATAAAAATTAATGTTCTCACTCATGAGCAAATTCTGCGCGCCTTTAAAATATTCTTTCATCCTCTTCGAGTTTCTTCACTTCATTTAATGAAATGTAGGAACGCTTTAGGATCCTATTTTTCTTATTGATTGCTATGAGTTCTCTATCAAAAGCAAATTGCCAATCAAGCAGCAATCGATCCCTTCGATTCTCGGACCGAGTTTTCACCTTTAGTCTGATTGTTATTTTATGTTTTTATGCTTTGATTTTAATTGGGATGCTTTTGGCAGACGTCCTTTATTTATTTTCAAATCAAGGAACTGCGATGGTCGAAGTTTTTGAAGCCCTTCAATCTCCAGAAATTAAAAGTTCCATTTATCTCAGTTTACTCTCCTGTTCTCTCTCCGCTTTTCTTTCTATTTTTGTTGCGGTTCCCATTGCTTACTTTTTAGCAACGAGTGAATTTCGTGGAAAGCATCTTGTGGATGCAATCATGGACATTCCAATCATTTTGCCTCCTCTAGTCATTGGTATGAGTTTATTGATCTTGTTTCAATTTGCCCCTTTTACTTGGAAGTGGAATGATTTTTTTCCTTCAAACTCCAGTTGGGCAGATCGTTCATTGAATGCTTGGGTGGTATACCAAGTTCCTGCCGTTATCATTGCTCAATTTACTGTGGCCGCTGCATTTGCAATCCGCACTTTGAAAGTCTCGTTCGAGCAATTAGATCGAAGACCAGAGCAAGTAGCATGGACATTGGGGTGCTCTCGATATCAAGCATTCAAGCGGGTGAGCCTTCCTCAAGTTCAATCAGGAATCATTGCCGCATGGACATTGGCTTGGGCTCGAAGTCTGGGCGAATTTGGTCCTATTCTTATGTTTGCTGGGGCTACTCGAAATAAAACGGAGGTTCTTTCTACGACAGTATTTATTGAAATGAGCACTGGAAACTTAAAAACAGCGGTCGCTGTCTCTTTGATCATGATATTGACCGCCTTCACGGTTTTAATTACAGCTAGAGTATTTGGAAACAGAGGATTGCCCATATGATCGAGCTAAAGAAAGTATGCTTCAAACAAGAAGATTTCTCACTTGCGGATTTAGATTTTGAAGTGCCCTTTGGCGAATATGCAATCATCATGGGAAAAACTGGATCTGGCAAGACAACCTTGTTAGAGATTTTGTGTGGCTTGCGATTTATCAAATCTGGAAAAATTTTTCTAAATCATAAAGATGTCACGAACTTGAAGCCTGCATCGAGGCAGATCGGATATGTCCCGCAGGATGCTGCGCTTTTTCCTACGATGAATATTGCCGAAAATCTGGGTTTTGCTCTGAAATTGAAAGCTTATTCGAAGGTTGAAATTACAATTGCAATCCAAGAGATGGCAGAAGATTTATCTATCAGTCATCTTTTGAATCGCTATCCTAATCAATTGAGCGGTGGAGAAAGGCAGAGGGTAGCTTTGGGTAGGGCAATTCTTTCTAAACCCAAGTTGCTTCTTTTGGATGAACCTTTGTCCGCTTTGGATCTTGAGACTCAACAGGATCTTTGCCAAATCCTAAAAAAAACCTGCATGGAGCATCGACTGACTACCTTACACGTCACTCATAACTCAGAAGAGGCCAAGCAGTTGGGAGATCGCATTTATAAGCTCCAAGATGGAAGGATTCATCCAGGGAGTTCCATGATTCTAGCCTCATAGATTCGGGGTCACAAGTGCTCGATCGAGTGTCGAATTCTCTCGATGACTTCTTCGTCTGTTCTGGGATTAAAAAAAACCGCTTTCCAAGCTGGTATCTGTGATTCATGTGGAGAATAACCTGTAGAATTCGTGTAGCTCAATCGAGCATCTTTCATCGGATCCAAGGTAGAGACTCGCTTGTCGAATAAATGCTTCATCTCCTCAAAATAGCGATTTTTATCCTCCTTAGACAAGGTTCCAGCCACTAATTCTTGATAAATTTCTTCTGCGTTTCTTCCCTTGGGTAAAACCCACCAAACAACATTGGGTCCAACACTCTTTGGGTTCAAAACTTTACAATATTTCAATTCTGAAAGTATCTGCTTCATTTTAAAGGCCATTTCTAGCGAACGAGCGATTAACATCTGATAGCCTGTAAGACCGATTCCGTTCAAACTGGCCATAACGGAATATGGACCAATTGCTGGTCTAGAGCATTCCAAAGTAAATAGAGCCGGGTCATGTCGATATTTGGCTTCACTAAAATAAGGAATTTGCGCCTTGCTTCTATTCAGATATTTTAAATCCTCGCGTCGATTCACGATAAAAGCACTGGAAGGATAATGCCCCCAACCCATTTTATGAAAATCTACAGTGATGGAATCTGCTTCTTTTAATTTTTCAGAGCACTTTTGAGCTTTCTCAACGATCTGCAAGATCTCTGTTGTCAGAGAGAAAGGATTTTTTATTAAATCATATTCATTGAGGAAACAAAGCATCCATCCAACTGCACCATCTACATGAAGTTGAGGTTTGGGTTGTTGAGCGATTTCCGCTTGCTCATCCATGATTCTGCGAATTTCAGCAATATCATCCATCCCAAAAGCATCGGTAGTTCCAAAGGTAGCAATCACAAAAGCTACCTTTTTGTTCTCTCGATAAGATCGGTTCAGCAATTGCTCCAAAAGGTTTAGATCCATGGCAAATCTTTCATCCGTAGGCACTGAAATCAAGTGGTCTGTTCCCAAGCCCAACCATCCAGCTAAGGTTTCATTTGAGTAATGCGCAGCTCCTGAAACAACGCCTATTATTTTGGATCCTTGCAATCCCTTGGTCATCGCACCAGGCAATACTTTTTCTATGCCTATTCGTCCGCCATACAAATTTGAGATGGTTCCACCCATATTAAAGATGCCCCAAGGACTGTCTGTATGATAAAATACTAAGTTTGCCAAAGCGGTGATTGCTTTGACCTCCAACTCATTAGACCGGTGACTGTAAGTATCTACACAGAGGTTGGGGTTTTTTAAAAGGCAGGCAATTGCCCCTATTAGAGAAGCATAATTGGCTGGACCTTTAACGTTTTCCAAGTGAAGTTTGGAATACCATTCATCGGTCCCCCAAAAATAGGGAAAAATCGCATCTCGAGCATCTTTTAAATTTCCGGGAAGATTATGAATCTCAGGATTTGCTTGAGCTGTTTCGTAATTTCTCGACATACATCCCCCGGGAGAAAGATTGCTTTCAGCGTCTAAAGCATTTAAGAACTCTTCAAAAATTTCTACCAGCTCTTCCTTGTTGCAAACAAAAAAGGTGTCGATTATTTTTTTCAATTCTTTCTCTTTCATGTTTTCCTATTTTTGAAAGTTTAGGGGCTCGCAAAGAGTTTTTTTACAAATCAGAAAGCCTGTTTTTTAATTTCCTGAAAATACTCTGTGCAAATTCCAAATCACTTCTTTTGTGATCCGCTGATAATTGCAGTCGGATTCGAGCTTGATCGCGAGGAACTACTGGGTAACTAAATGGAGTGACATAAATTCCCTCCTTTAACAATCTCTCAGCCAGATTCTGAGTTTTTTTGGCATCTCCTACCAAAACTGGAATGATAGGATGAATTCCATCTGGAATCTTGTATCCCATTCCTTGAAGCTCCTTTCTTAAAAAGCGAGTATTTTCCATCAATTCTTTTCTTGTAGCCTCCGATTTCTCAATCAGATCCAATGCACAAAGAGCATTGTGGACAATCATTGGGGCTAAAGAATTAGAAAATAGATAAGGGCGCGATCTTTGACGCAAAATCTCGATCAACTCCATTTTTGATGCCGTATACCCTCCACTAGCTCCACCTAGAGCTTTTCCGAAAGTTCCAGTGATAATATCGACTCGACCCATAGCTTTACAATACTCATGGGTTCCTCGACCTTGTTTGCCTATAAAACCCACTGCATGAGAATCATCGACCATGACAATTGCCTGATAGACTTCAGCCAAATCACAAATCCCATTCAAGTCTGCAATTGACCCATCCATAGAAAAAACACCGTCTGTTACAATCCAACGAAACCTTGCATCTTTTGCTTCGATTAGCTTTGACTCCAAGTCCACCAAATTATTATTTGCATAGCGAAAGCGTTTAGCCTTACACAAACGAACCCCATCAATAATACTAGCATGGTTCAATGCATCACTGATAATCGCATCTTTTTCTCCAAGAATAGTTTCAAACAAACCAGTGTTGGCATCAAAACATGAACTGTATAAGAGAGCATCCTCCATACCTAGAAATTTGGAAATACGCCGCTCGAGTTGTTTATGAATCGATTGGGTCCCACAAATAAATCGAACCGATGCCATTCCATACCCCCACTCATCCAAGGCTCGTTTAGCCGCTGAAATCATCTCAGGATGATTGGCTAAACCAAGATAATTGTTTGAACATAAATTCAAAAGTTTTGATCCATCTGAAAAATGAATCCATGCTCCTTGAGCGGAACCTAGGGCATGCTCGGTCTTCAACAATCCCTCTGAATGGATTTTGGAAATTTCCTCTTTCAGATGGGATTTTAAGGGAGAATACATAAACCTAATTCCACTCCAAGATCACCTTCCCAGAGTTCCCACTTTGCATCACTTCAAAAGCTGCCCGGTAGTCTGAGTATTTAAAATAATGAGTAATTACGGAGCTAATATCCAATCCATTTTGAATCATCGCAGTCATTTTATACCAAGTTTCATACATTTTTCTTCCGTAAATTCCTTTTAGCGTCAATCCATTGAAAACTACTTTTTCCCAATCAATGGTTGTTTTTGAATCTGGGATTCCTAACAAAGCAATGTTTCCACCATGGGCCATATGATTGATTAAAAATGACAACGCATCTGAATTGCCTGACATTTCTAAACCAACATCAAACCCTTCCCGCATTCCCAGTTTCTCTTTTAGAGGTTCGATCGATTCCTTCGATGGATTGAGACATACGGTAGCGCCCATTTTTTTTGCTAATCGAAGACGATAATCGTTGAGATCTGAAATCACAATATGCCGAGCCCCAGCATGTTTTGAAATGGCTACTGCCATGATCCCTATTGGTCCTGCACCCGTTATAAAAACATCCTCTCCGAGCATATCAAAAGACAATGCTGAATGGGTCGCATTGCCTAAGGGATCAAAAAGGGCTAGAATTTTATCCGGAATGTCTGGATCTGCATGCCAAACATTTCTTTTAGGGATGCTTAGGAATTCAGCAAATGCACCCGGTCTATTGACCCCGACTCCAAGGGTATCTGCACATAGGTGTCTTCTGCCTGCTAGACAATTCCGACAATGGTCACAAACAATGTGCCCCTCTCCGCAGACTGAATCTCCAATCTGAAATCCCTCAACGCTCGATCCTAGGGCTTCGACCACACCTACAAATTCATGGCCGATCTGCATAGGAATTGGAATTGTTTTTTGAGCCCATTCATTCCAATTGTAAATGTGTAGATCAGTTCCGCATATTCCGGTTTTTTGAATACGAATCAAGACATCATTGACGCCCATTTTTGGCATAGGTACATCCTCTAAGAGTAGACCTGCCTGGGCTTCTTTTTTAACAAGAGCCTTCATCCATTGAATCTTAGCCTCCTTATGACTGTTGGGTTGGAATAAGAAAAAAACGAACTAAGGATAACCCAAAAATAGGGTGAAGGCAAATTTTAGTGCCCTCTACTAGGGATAACAAAGGGGCAAAATTCAAACTCGCATTTCGCTTGAATCTCTTTTGCATGAATCCTATTTAAATAAAGCAAGTAAATCCAAATAAAAAGTGGATGGATCCCACTTAAGATCTGGATCCATTTTATTTGAGTAGATGGATTTTCTATATCTTCAATTGAGTAGGACTTCCAATCCGTATTGAAAAATATTTATGCCCTCTTTTAAAATGGGCAAACCACTCTTTTCACTGCCAAAGAGATGACATTCAACCCCTAACTGATCACAATGGTCTTTAACAGATTTTGCAAAATCAGGATGGTGAATTTTGTCTCTTGGACTAGAAGAGGTGAATAAAAACAAAGGAGCTTCACCACTTTCGATAAAAGGAATAAAGCTTTTAGTTCCTGTTGGCTGCTGGATGCCAATACACGCAGAAATTCCAAGTTGAGTGTTGTAAGTCAAGAACTCTGCGATCAAACAACCCGCAGAACTGCCACTGATAACTATCTTTTCTGGGTCGAGCTGGAAGCTTTCGGCATTTGATTTTAAATAGTCAATCGATTTTATGACTTCTTTCATTATCAATTGGATCCCCTCTTCTTTGGATTTAAAACGACCCTTAAAATCCGGATCTTTTAATAAGGGATAACCAACACTGCAGACAGCAACTCCTTGATCCAAAAGCGGAAAAAGTTCAGCTCGAGTCCGGGATTTGTTTCCACCCACAAATCCTCCTCCATGAAACCATACCACGATTGGAGTAGGAATGTTTGCATCCCCTTCAGGCAACCACAAATCCAATTTGGAACGTTGGTAGCTTGAACTGTATTCTAAGTCTTTTTCGGTAGGGAGTGGAGATATGGATTGGGATTTCTTAGAGCGGTTTTCATTGCTTTTCTCAATAAATTCATTCTTGGTAATCTCAAGATCCCCATTTAGATCAAAATCGGTCAGGCGATTCCATTGTTTCTGGCTGAGTTCTTCTTTCCTTAAAATTCCATCTTCATTTTTATCCAAACGATCGAACATTTTTTTAACAAAATCCTGAGAATAGAGGGCATTGAAAAAAATAAAGTGTAACAAGAAAAAAACGAGGGATTTGTAATAAAGAGTCATAAGAAAAGTGGAAGATTTAGAATAAAAGAATGCTATTGAATACAATAAGATATTTCAGTCTTCACAATAAACTCAATTCTTAAAAGAGTCTTGTTTTAAAGGATACCCATTTGGATAGAGAATAAAGATTCGATTGAAGTTTTTACAAAGCTACTCAATTGTATGTTGGATCGTTTTTAGGAACTAGAAATTTCATTCTTTGATGGATTCAAAAAAGTGATTGAATGTTACTGTTTCTAGATTCCCACCCTTTCGGCTAATTTGGCTCTAAAATCTTTTAATAGAAGGGCATGTTCTGGGTTCGATGCTAAATTCTCCCACTCATTAGAATCCTTTTCGTGATCGTACAGTTCCTCCTCTCCTGATTTGTAACGGATATACCTGTATTTTTCGCTGCGCAAAGTGTAATTTTGCAAATCTTTTTGGCCTTTTGTATTGGGACCCCCATAAACCATACTCAAAACCTCTTTTGGGCCAGACCAATCTTTGGTTGAGGGTTGGATCAATAGGGAACGAATACTGTTTCCATCCAGATTCATTCCCTTAGAATTCTTTTTTGTATCGCCCTGCAAATCACATAGATCCACCAAGGTTGGGTATAAATCAATCAATGAAATAGGGGTTGTGCAGACAGAAGCAGCCCTGGAAATCCCAGGGGCTCGCACTATAAAAGGAATCCTACACGATTCTTCCCACAAAGTATTCTTTGCAATATACTCTTTTTCACCCATATGCCAACCATGATCACTGGTCAAAATAATAATTGTATTCTTTTTAAAACGGCTGTTGTCAATCGCTTGAACAATCTTTCCTATATTGTGATCTACAGCACTCACACAGGCCAGATAAGCTTGGGTAAAGACACGCAATCCATCTTCAAAATTTGGGTAAGATTCTTTTAAATATCGATAATGTTTGTGGCCCTTATTCTTTTTTCGGTCATTGATTTTAAAATAGGGAGTGTCTGCTACATCGTCCTCTTTAAGAAGTGGAATTTCTACTTGATCGAGAGGATGAAGATCAAAAAACTTTTTGGGAGCATGCAATGGGGTGTGCGGCCTGACAAATCCAATCGCCATGAAAAAAGGTCTTCCATCGTTGTCGTTTTCAAAATCCTTGATCTTATTAACCGCCCAATCTGCATTCGATTCATCAGGAGTGAATCCTCGATTTTTTTCGTCCACATACTTCATAGGATTGTTGTTCTTCCAATCTCCATTGACCCACCCAGCGTTCTTTATTCCAGAGTCTTTAAAAGGAACATTGGAAAGAGGACCATAAGATCCAACTACATGACCTAGATCACTAAAAGGTCTAGGGACCGATGGGTTGGCTACTTTTTTCTTCCCATCATAAGCAAAAGGCCCGTAATCTGCAGAACTGAAATGTTCCATTCCTTTCCAGACTTTTTCGCTGTCATGGTGCAATACCTTGCCAGCTCCAGCCACTTTGTAGCCATTGTCACGAAAGTGTTCATGGATCATTTTTGAATTTGAAATAACTTTGTTTTTCTCCCATTTGTCGAAAAAATACTGCCCGGAATTGTGCGGGTAGATTCCTGTCAATAAACTCGCTCTAGAGGGGGCGCAAACAGGATTGTTACTGAATGCGTTTTGAAATTGAACTCCTGATTCTGCTAATGTTTTAATATTCGGAGTTTTAGATTGGGGGTGACCATCCATCCCCTCGATGTAATCATTCAAATCATCGCATATTACAAACAGAACATTTGGTCTATCCATACCAGACAAAAATCCAGAAAGTACAAAGTTTAGTAAAATGAAAAAGGGGAAGCATTGTCTAGAATCATTCATATTCATCCGATTTTTATCCTTTTATTTTTGTTTCTTTTTTAATTTCTTTTGCCACTCTGGAGAGTGGATCAATCCTAAAAACTGAGGCTCTTTTAAGGAATTCGTCCAAGTATTCAGTAATTTTTCCAACTCGGTCGTTTTTTCTGGCAATTGATTCGCTAGGTTTTCATTTTCCGTGATATCTTTTTGGAGATTGTACAATTTTGCAGGAGCGCCTTCTTTTTCCAAAACAAGTTTGTAGGCTCCCTGCCGTGCGGAAAATTTTTGCTGATCGAACTTTCTGATGAAAAGAGATTCATGGGGCACTCCCTTTTTACTGCCGGTAAGATAAGGGATCAAATGAACTCCATCCAATGGCTTTTCGGGAACTTTAGGAGCCTGAGATAAATCACAAATGGTTGCCATTATGTCTAAAGAGGAAACGATTTCCGTGAACTCACGACCACCCTCCAGTTTTCCTTTCCACTGAAGCGCAAAAGGAACTCGGTTTCCACCTTCCCAAATATCCCCCTTGCCCCCTTTTAAAGGAGTATTTTCGGAGGCATTTTTTTTGTAAGGGCCCCCATTGTCAGACAAGAAAAAGACCAATGTATTTTCAGACAGTTCTAATTCATCCAAGGTCTTCAACAAACGACCCACGCCATCATCTACGGCACTGACCATCGCAGCATATATTTTTCTTTTGCCAGTCAATTCAGGGAATCGGTCCAAATATTTATCGGTAGCTTGTAATGGAAGATGGGGAGCATTGTAGGAGAGAAAAAGAAAAAAGGGATCCTTCTGATTTCTTTCTACAAATGCGACTGCCTCATCAGAAAATTCATCCGTCAAATATTTTTTTGGAGGAACCGGCTCATGATTTTTTAAAATCCAAGTTCTGTAACTGTCGTTTTCCCCAGTGATGTTGTAACTGTCTTTGAGAGTCAATTCTTCTGGCAAAAAACGATGCCCCCCACCCAGATGTCCATAAAAATAGTTAAATCCTCGATTCAATGGGTGGTGAGACTCTAAATGGGCACCCATATGCCATTTGCCCACAATACCCGACTTGTACCCAACCGGCTTCAATCGCTCGGCAATGGTCTTCTCTTCCTTTGGAAGTCCCATATTAGGATCTGAAGGAAGGTATTGTGGATTTCTTTCAAATCCGAACCTTTGTCCATACCTTCCAGTTAAAAATGCAGCTCTACTTGGTCCGCAGACCGGATAGGCAACATAAGCATCGGAAAAACGCACCCCATTCGCAGCAATGGAATCAATATGAGGTGTGGGGATCTCTTTACATCCATTAAAACCTACATCTGCGTATCCTAGATCATCACACATAACGACAATTAGATTCGGTTTCGAGGAAGCAAAGGAAAACACAAAGAAATACAGAAGACCTAAGAATGTTAATAAAGTTTGATTATGCATATCTTTATATCTGAATGATTTTGAAAATTATAATTCTGAAAGAGAGCGAATGGACTTCATTTCATTCAACAAATTGATTTTAACGGCTTTAAATTCTGGATTTAAGGCTAAATTTTCCCATTCATAAGGATCCTCTAGGTGATCATAGAGTTCCTCGTCCCCACCACTGTATTGAATATATCTCCATCTTTCTGTCCTGTAGGACCAATGTTGATTCTTCAGTTGGAATCTTTCTTCTCTAGATAAATCTTTTCGAAAACTATCTCCAATGAAGATCATTGAGAGGGCTCCCTGAGGGCCTGTCCACTCATTTTGGTCGGGATTTACTAGAAAGGGTCGCATACTGTGTCCATCCAATGGGATTCCTTGATCATTCTTTTTAGTGTTGTTATCTAAGCCGCAAAGATCCGTTAAAGTGGGGTAAAGATCGACTAAAGACACCGGGTGTTTAGCGACCCCACCAGCCTGAGCCACTCCGGGTGCTCGAATAATCAATGGGATTCGACAGCTTTCTTCCCAAGGGGAATTTTTGAAAATGAATTCTTTTTGACCCATATTCCAGCCATGGTCACTGGTAATGACAATAATTGTATTGTCTTTGAAGGGACTGTTGTCAATTGCATCCACAACTTGACCAATGCATTCATCGACTGCAGTGACGCATGCTAGATAGGCTTGAGTGTATTTACGCAGCCCCTCTTCAAAGTCTGTATAAGATTTTTTCAGAGTAGAATAATATCTCAATCCCTTCTGGGTAGGACGAAAATATTTATGATAAAAAGTATCTAAATGGTCGTCTTTTTTAAGAATAGGCAGTTGTACCTGATCGAGAGGGTGCCTATCAAAATACTTTTGTGAGACATGCATAGGCGTATGAGGACGAATAAATCCAACCCCTAGGAAAAAGGGCTTTTCATCGCCTGATTCTGCAAATTTTCGAATGCGATTGGCTGCCCATTCTGCATTTTTTTCGTCCGGAGTTCTGTCTCGATCCAAATCATTTTTAAACTTCATAAGTTTAGGATTGTTCCAAGGACCTGTAACCCACCCTGTTTTTGGATTATTATCATTCAGATATGAAGAACTTTCCAAGGATCCAAAAGAACCATCTGTAGGACCAATATCCCAAAACGGTTTTGGGACATCCGGATGGGCTACTTTTTTTTCTCCATTGAATGCATGGGGTCCATAGTCCGCTTCATGCTTGAACTCAGACCAAACATCCTTCTTGTTGTGATGCAAGAGTTTCCCCGAACCTGCAACGTAATAGCCGTGGTCACGGAAATGTTCCATCATAGTCTTGGAATTTTTCAATTTTTCATTTGTAAACCATTTTCCCCAGAATAAATTGCCCGAAGACATTCCGTAGGTTCCAGTAAAACAACTAGACCTAGAAGGAGCACAAACGGGGTGATTGCTGTAAGCCTTTTCAAAGGCGACCCCAGATTGGGCTAATTTATTTACATTTGGAGTGATGGATTGGGGGTGACCCGCTTGACCCTCAATACCAGTAATATAGTCATTCAAGTCGTCGCACATAATGAAGACCACATTAGGCTTCTTGGAAGCAAACAGAAAAGTGTGGATTAGCAGTAAAAATAAGAAGATTGAAGTGTATTTCATAATTGCTTTGTTTTTAGGATTCATTGAACTTTTTGGGGCAATGGTGGATTGAATCTTTTTGCTGATTTTTTCCAATCTCGCTTTAAAATTTTGAAACCAGAATCCTCTTTATCCGCACCCACTGAACTCCAGAGTGCCCAATTAGGAACACTTGCTGATTCGTGATTGGGAAGGGATTCGCGTAATTTTTGTTTCACAGGTTCCAATTCTGGGTTCTTTGCCAAGTTGGTCCATTCGTTAGGATCCTGCTTGTGCGAATAAAGCTCTTCCGTTCCGTCAAAATACTTGATATATCGCCAATCTTTACTTCTGACAGCATAATTACCTCGACCCCAGCTTGTAATCGCCGGCTTCAGAATGGTCTTAGATGGATCTTCCAAGTAGGGTTTCAGACTGTAGCCATCCAAGTTCTCAGGAATTGGTAGACCACTTAAATCTGCCAGTGTTTTGTAAATATTGATTAAAGATACAGCTTCTTCAATCTTGCGACCGCTTAGCGATTTGGGTGCGCGCGTGTCATAAATAATGAAAGGAACTCGGGTGGATTCCTCCCAGAGTGTAAATTTCTTAAATGTGGTTTTTTCACCTAAATGGTATCCATGATCTGACCACAAAACGACAATTGTATTGTTCGCATAGGGACTCTTTTCCAAAGCTTTTATAAGTCGCCCTACGTTGTAATCTGCCCATGATATACATCCTAAGTAGGCTTTTCTAACAGTATTCCACTGTTTATTAGCGTTGTATTTTGCAACTTCTCCCAAGTTTAAAAAATCTCGACCGGCCCAGGGTATGTCCCTTAAATCCTCTTCATGTCTTTCTGGAGGATCTATAGGCTCTGGCAAGGCATCCCAAAATTGTTCGGGGCAAACAAAAGGCAAATGAGGATTGATAATACCGACTGCTAGAAAAAAAGGTTTGTCATGTTCTTTGCTTAAGATCTCCACACCAAAAGTGGTGTTTTTAAAGTCCAGATGATTTTCTAGGGGACTGGTCGTGGGTGCACAGTTGTATTTGCCTTTTCTTCCTTGAATTCCTCTTGAAAAATCGATTTCCAGTTTATGTTTTTGAGGGCTATGGAATTGGGTCCACTCTTTTTCTGGTGCCTCTTTTTGCCCATGATGAATTTTCCCAGATCCGTAAGTATTGAATCCATTCGTTTTAAAAAATTCTGGCAAAGTCGTGTATTGAGAAACAAGCTTTTTGTTACTCTCTTCTCCATCATAAAAACAATACAGCCCAGAGTGGAATGGTTCTTTGCCAAAAAGAAGAGAATTTCTACTTGGAGAACATCCTGGAGCCGAACAATGGGCATTCGTAAAGTTGACTCCTTTTCTGGCAAGTGCATCCATATTGGGGGTTATTGCCTGAGGATGGCCTCCTAAAAAGCCAGTCCAATCATTCATATCGTCAATGGCAATAAATAAAACATTTGGTTTATCCTCCCCGATGATTGAATCCTGAAGGAAGAATAAACCTAAAAATATGAATAGGTATGACTTCATAGCATCCTTTTATACAGATATAAAATCTATCTTAGGCTCTTTGAACTGATTCATCTTCTGTTTTAATTGGGCACTCATCTTATCAGCAATGGATTTGTATGCGGGATCCTCATAGAAATTCTTCAACTCATCTGGATCTTTTTCTAAATCATACAAAACAGGTTCTTGGTCCAGATAAGTCGAAGCAAAAATCAATTTATATCGGCTGTTGACAGCAGCCACCCATTGTCCACCAGCATGTCTGTAATAAACGACTCTATCATCCAACAATTCACTTTCTTGCCCTGTAAAATCTTTGGATAAATCCTCTCCATGAAAATTATAATCTTTATGGTCAACACCCATCATTCCTAGTATAGAAGGGGTAAAGTCAGTCGTTGTATACGCCTTTCTAATTAATTTTCCTGGACGAATATTTTCTGGATAGCGAATAATAAAAGGCACACAAGCGGAAGCCTCAAAGGGCAATCCTTTATTTTTCTTCGCATGCTCGCCCAACATTTCACCATGATCTGAAGTGAAGACTAGAATCGTATTTTTAGATAAATTCAATTCGTCCAATCGCTTCATTAATTTTCCTAAGTTGTCATCGATACATTTGACCATTCCAAAGTATTGTTTTGCCAAATAACTACTCATATTTTTCATAGCATTCTTGCTTTTCATACTGTTCCATTTGGGAGTGCTTTCCAAAGCTGCCGTCATCGTCCTAGGAGTTTGAACCTCTAGATCGTCATACATTTTGTTGTAAGGAGCTCGCACATTGTTTGGATCATGAGGGTCTGGAATTGATAACATCACACAAAATGGTTTTTTCTGATCCCTTTCAATAATTTCAAGGGTCCGGTCAGTAAGAAAATCCGTTGCGTAGTTGGTTTCATTAAAATCTTTCAATTCATACTTGTATTTATTTTTGTCCGGACTGAATTTTCCAATGAAATCAAAACCATTTTCATCTTCTTTGAACATTTTCCAATGACCCCGATTGATCATGTAGCGGTTGTCCTCAAATCCAAATTTTCTTTGAGGGGCAAAGCCCGGTTTTTCATTTCCATCTAAGTGCCATTTGCCTACATAGGAGGTCGAGTAGCCATTTTTTCTTAAAACCTCCCCAAAGGTAACCACGTTGTCATTCAAGGCTTCATGATTGTTTCCAGCTCCAGTGGCATAGGGATACAATCCTGAAACAAAAGAGGCTCTGGAAGGAGTGCAGACAGGAGAGGCTGCATAAAAGCTGGAGCACAAGGCTCCTTGTTCTGCGAGTTTATCCGCGTAAGGAGTCTCGACATTCACCCCATCTCCCCAGACAAATGCCTGATCCTTGCTTAGTAATTTGCGATAACAACCGAGCGTCCTGAAGTTCTGCTCATCCGTATGAACAATGACCAAATTCGGTTTGGCGGTGTTTCCATCATTCTGATTTTTTGCATTTGCGCGAGAGGTCATCGGTAAACCTGCTGCCATTCCGGCAGAGAGGCCCATTCGTAAAAATTCTCTTCTATTCATAGCTATATTGATTGGTTTTTAGGTGCAATTTTGGTTCGGAAACTAAAGTTTTCTAGGAGGTAAGTAGGATAACTTAGAATCAAATTTATCCTGCATTTTTTCAACGATATTTAAATATTCTGGATGAGTGTATAAATTTACCCGTTCTAATGGATCCAATTCGTAATCATAGAGTTCTACTAAAACTACCTCCGACTGTTTTTCCCATACTTTCTTATTCTGGGCACTCCGGTTGGATTTTCTCCACTCAACATAGCGGTATCGTTCATCCCGTATAGCATAACCCATTGCCATGGAATCATTCTCCCATCCTTGATAGGGCCTAAGGTATTGACTGAGAGCCACCGGGTCTTTGCTTGTTTTGCCCTTCATCACATCCATCAGACTATCTCCATCCAATACTGCTGGTTTTTCAATTCCTGCCAAATCGCAAAGAGTGGGAAACACATCAATCAGTTCCGTAGGTGTTTTTTCTATCTTTCGATTGCCGTCAATCTCAGGAGAATAAAGAATCAAAGGAGAGCGAGTGGCTTGTTCATAATTGGTGTGCTTTCCAAAGACACTTTTATCTCCCAAGTGAAATCCATGATCTCCCCAAAGACAAACAATGGTATTTTCCCAAAGATTTTCCTCCTCGAGGACGGTCATAATTTTTCCTATTTGAGCATCCACATAACTGACACAGGCTGCATAAGACATTTGCAGCATGATCTGGGTCTCCTCTGGGATTTCTCCCTCTTTAGGCACAAATCCAAACGCCCTTGCTTCAATAATAGGTGCTTCCACTATATTAGAAGTGCCTTCAGGATAGTTGGGGTTCAAGGCGACTTTAAAATCGTTGCGATCGTACAAATCAAAATATTTTTTAGGACAATTGAAGGGCAAGTGAGGTTTGTAAAATCCAACTGCTACGAAAAAGTTCTCACCCCTTTTATGGTAAGCTCGCCCTTGGTTTCTCAAATTTTTGATGGCTAATGGAGCCATAAAATTCCCCTCTGCATAGGCTTCGTCTGGAATCTCTTCAGTCACTTCATAGGCAGGTCTTAGTTGACTGTTTTTTCGAAAGTAGAGCATTTTCTCATTTCCTGCGATTTTATTCTTTTTCAAATATTTTAAAGTCTTGGATAGTTTTTCTTTGGTTTGGGGATTCTGATACCCATTTACGGTCGGCTCATAGAGGCTAGAGTCCCACCGCCATTCCACCCCGGACTTTAAAGACCAACTGATTTTATCTTGTCCTGGTCCTGTATTTCTATGGTCAAAGAGTTTGCCGACCCCATAGGAATAATAGCCTTTCTCTTTGAAATAACCTGGCAAAGTCTTCAATCCCGGCACGCGTTTCCGAACGTCGTCTAATCTTTGTCCCATCGTATAAACATTCGCGTGATCTGGGTAAATTCCTGTCATTAAGCTACTTCTAGAGGGCCCGCACAGAGCTACCTGACAATGATTGTTCATAAAAACCGTTCCCATCTTCCCCAGCCGATCGATATTAGGAGTATGCATAAAGTCCGCTCCATAGATTCCCAAAAGGGGTTTGAGGTCATCCACAGCAATCAACAAAACATTCTTACGATTGTTCTCCGCTTGAGAAAATTGAGCTACGACAATCAGGAGTGAGAATACAAGTCCTTTCATGGTCCGTTGGATTGACATGGATAAAGATTCCATCGTTCTAACTAAAAATAGCTTCCGATTTACTGGCGGATCGTTCCAACTCTGGATTGGAATTCGCTTTGATATCTTCCAGTAAACTTGCTAACTCTTTAAGCTTTTCAGGATTTGCATCTGCCAAATTCTGCCTCTGTCCCAGGTCCGAATTCAGGTCATACAACTGAGGATCTGATAAATTCCCTGTCTCTGTGCCTTTATCTCCAAAAAGAGGCTCTCCCTCATAAGGAGGAATGTAAACCCAATGATTTTTTCGAATCAATGTTTTGGCTCCGAAGCCCTCCGTTACTAGGCAATCTCGACCTTTTAAATCATTTCCTAATAGAGCCTCTGAGAGATCTAAGCTATCAGCCGTTTCATTTGGTGTCATTTTTATACCTGCCAAACTTGCGAAACTTGCTAGTAGATCTACTTGACTTATAAGGGCGTTGGACTCCATTGATGGAATTCTACCTGGTCCCCAAACAAGAGTCGGAACTCGGGTTCCTCCATCAAAAAGGCTGTATTTTCCTCCTCTTAAAGGTCCAGCCGGTTTGTGGTCTCCAACCAATTCTTTTGCTTGATCCGCATATCCATCCTCTAAAATGGGGCCATTGTCACTGGAAAATAAGACAAGGGTGTCTTCTGCCAAGTTTAAATCTTTAAGAGTATCTATCAATTGACCTACGCACCAATCCAACTCTGCGATCACATCCCCTCTTGGTCCTTGTTGCGTATAAGCTCGAAACCTAGGACTGGGAATCCTAGGAACATGAGGTTGATGCAAGGCAAAATAGAGGAAAAAAGGATTGTATTGATTGTCAGAGATAAACTGTTTTGATTTTTCTAAAAAGGTATCGGTCATTGTTTCATCGTTCCACTGTGCAGATTGGCCCCCTTTACAAAAACCAATTCTACCAACTCCATTGACAATAGAGTCAAAGTGTTGATGGTCATTGTGCATTAACTTTAAGTGTTCTGGATTTTGTCTGCCAGTGGGTTCTTCTGGGAAAGGATTTTTGTTCCCGTAGTGGACCTCTAGCGGATCCTGAGGGTCTAAGTTTTCAACTTCCCTACCATCAATATAAACGCAAGGCACTCGATCATTGGTTGCAGCCATAATGAAAGATTGATCAAAGCCGACATCCAGAGGAGTTTTAGATATTTTCTCGTTCCAGTTTATATCTCCATCCCCCAGACCTATGTGCCACTTTCCAACCACTGCACTTTTATAATTCGCCCTTTTCAAAATTTTTGGCAAAGTCCATTCACCATCATCGATGATCATCGGAGCGTCCCCCTTCAAAATTTTTGCTTTTGGGTTTCTCCACGGATAACTTCCAGTTAATAAACTGTAGCGAGAAGGGGTGCAAGTTGCAGCCGTAGCATAAGTTTGGTTGAATTGAATGCCTTCCTTAGCCATTCGGTCAAGATTTGGCGTGGGAAGATTACTAGCACCGTAACAGCCTAGATCTCCAAAACCTAAATCATCCGCATAGATTACTATAAAGTTGGGTGATTTTCTCATTTTCTTATTTTAAAAATACAATTTTTGTTAAAGTATCACTCGGAACGAGCAACTTAGATTGTGACGGCTTCAATTTAGCTTTCACTGTTTCCGTCAAAATCCCATCTACCTTGAATCTTTTCGTTTCAAAATGATCGGATCCCAGAACCTCTCCAGCTGAAAATTCATATTCATGATCCTCATTGGATTTATTTAAAACATAAGAAATGCGGTTTTTAGTGTGGATTTCACGGATCATTATGACGTAGATCCCTTGACTTAAGAATTGAGCCTCAATGAATTGAGCTGATTTTAAATCAGCAAACAATTGAAACATGTGATAACTAGGATTTAAATCGTAGGGAGCCACATGATTAAAGATACTTCGTTTGTCTCCGTTCCCAGAAGTTTTACCAATGTTTTTGTTGATTCCATCTGGGGGATTGACTTGCCAGAACATTGGCCAAACACATGCCATATCTAAATCACCTTCAATAAATTGCATAAACATTTCAGCCTGCATCAGCGCAATTTGTCCCTTGCTTGACTCATCTACAGGGGGGGAGATATTCCACTCCAGAGCTGCTAGTTGCATGTCTGGGTAACCAGCTTTGGAAAATATAGACTTTGCATTCTTAATAAATTGAGTGTAAGTAATGGCTTGGTCATAAGGCTTCCATTTGGCTGAATTTTTAAGGGGCAATGAATTTTTCCATCCTTGAAAAGTAGCAGAACCAAAACTCCAATACCAGTGGGCATCCATAACATCCACAGAGTCTCCAGCTATTTTAAGGAATTTCTTCAATTGAGGCTCCAGATTGAATTGATTTCCATCAAAAGGATTTACAACAATTTTAATATCCGGAAAAATCTGTCTCAACGCAGTCGCATATTTCACCACATTTTCAGCATAAGAGTTTCCTTTAAAATGATAATAATTGCTTTTGTGTTTGTGCCAAGGCTCGTTGTCCAAATATACGTAGACCAAAGGGTATCCTTGATTCTTACAATGTTTCAGAAGATCTTTGGCATTTTCTAAACATTCTTTTTCTCTACCATTAATGATGCCTGAGGTCATATTGACTCCCAATAAAGGTTCCGCTTTGATTTGTTTGCAGTGAGCAAAATACTCATCTACGTCCATGTAACTTTGATTTTGATTCCAATCTTCTTTTGAAACCCAGGTAGTTTGCCATTGCTGAGTATACATGCCTTTGTTCCAAACATCGATATAACCGGTTACTCCTGGGTATTTCCAATCATAGCGCGAGGTCTCCTCTCCTCCTGGATATCTTAAAATGCCAACATTCAAATTTTTAAGATGCTTAGGAATCTGAGCCGCTTTCCAAATTGCATCCAGATCATTGAAGTAGCTGTTGTTAAAACCGAGTAAAAATGGACTGATGGGTCGTTCCGATTGCAAAAAAGAAGATGTGCAAAAAAGTGCGGTCAATAATGAAAGGATTTTGTTAAAAGGTCTCATAAATTTAAGTAGATCATAGAGATGGATTACCATCTTGGTTTTGGCATGGATAAACTCCATGCTTTGTATTTCTTCTTCAAATCAGTCAAACGTTCTGGATAAGCGGACGACAAATTGTTGCTTTCACTGATATCCGAGTGTAAATGAAAAAATTCATCTTCTATGTTTTTATCGGCACTTACATATTTTTCGTTCCCACTTCTCATAAATCTGGAGGGGCCAACGAAAGTATTTTCCCTCCAATACAATGTTCTATGAAAAGTCTTATTTTCCTCAGCTTCTAAAAAAGGGCTTAAATCAATTCCATCTAAATCTGAGGGGATTTCTGCATTTGCTTGGGCTAAAAAAGTAGGGAGTAAATCTAAGCTAGAAATTACTTGCTCACAGATCAAACTTTTCTCTTGTCCTGGCATGTGGATCAAGAATGGAACTCGAACCCCACCCTCGTATGGGCTCCACTTACTTCTTTTTAAAATGCCATTGTCGGAACCATTTTTCATAGAACCTCCATTATCACTTAGAAAAACGATCATAGTGTTCTTCATTTGATCAGACTTGGAGAGTTCATCAAGAACTCTTCCAATCCCTAGATCCATTCTGTATAACATGGCAGAATACTTAAGACGAATCTGACTAGCGTCCGGGATCCAAGCTCTCACAGAATTAATATCTTGCTTCAAAGCTTGCATAGGCGAATGAGGGGCTGTGTAGGATAGAAAAAGGAAAAAAGGTGCTTTTTCATTTTTCTGGTTTTGAATGTAAGAAACCGCTTTGTCGCTAAGATTGTCAGTCAAATAAGTGATTTCACTCTCTGACACGAGTTGGTCGTTCTCTTCAATACTCTGATATTTTTCAGGAATTGCTGAAGTCGTATTGTAGGAAGCTTTAGGGAAGTAGGAACGACTGCCTGATCGGAACCCATAAAAATAATCGAAACCTCTTTCTGTTGGAAAATGCTCTTGACTGTAGCCTAAATGCCATTTTCCAACAACCGCGGTGTTATAACCAGCCGCTTGAAGCAATGAACCGATGGTTGATTCGTCTTTAGGAACTCCGAGTTGTTTCCACTTCTCAGATTTCCAAATGATGTCAGGAACTTCAGACCAATGTTGAGGGAAGTTTTCTTGGTATCCAAATCTTTGCTGGTGCTTGCCAGTAATAAATCCAGCTCTTGAAGGTCCACAAACGCTTGCACTTACATATCCTTGAGTAAATAATGAACTTTTTGCTGCCAATTCATCCAGATTGGGTGTAATCTTTTTAAAAATTTCGTTCCCCTGAAAACCGAAGTCATTGTACCCCGCATCGTCCGCCATAATTACTAAAATATTGGGAGGTTGATTCGCTTGCAATGGCTTCCCCATTAAAGAGAAAAAGAGGCCTGTAAGTGTGAGAAAACTAGATTTTAATATATTCATTAAAGGGTCGGATTTTGAGTTTTTATAAGACAAACAAATGCATTGAATAGCTAGATTGTCAAATTATATATAAAAAAATTCAATAATTAATAAAACAGTTTTATAAATTAAATTTTTTACTTTTCTTGAGTGTGTATTTAAACTTGGTAGGAGTAGATTTTAAGTGAGTATGGCCCTAAAAAGTTTCTTCCAGTTCAACCTTAACTGCTGTTTAAAACTTGAATTTGAATGGAGTAAAGGTTGTCAGACCACTCCCCTCCTGCTCTCGAGAATTCTTTTGTTTTCTTCGGATTCTTTTCGATCTATTGGATAATACCTCAAAACAACTAAAGCCATTAAAGAGGGGACAATTCCACCAAGAACCATGGACAAACGCATTCCCAAAAAGGTGCCACTGCTCTGGTTTCCTCCAAGATTTACGTCAAAACCGATCCATTCTAAAATAACTCCACTAGCGAAAAAAGAGAGGGACAGTGCTGTTTTTGTAATCCAACCAAATACAGAACTGAATGTGCCTTCTCTCCTCTGACCATATTCTACTTCATCCTGATCACAAATATCTGCCATCATGGACTGCTTCACAGTTCCAACAGCAATCCAAAACAAAGATCCAATAACTGGATCTAAGAGAATGATCCAGGAATTCCCTGGCTGATAAAGAAACCAGCGCATCACACTGTTTAGAATCACTAGAAGATAAATTCCTCGCAATACTTTAAGTTTGGACGTTCTTTTCGACCATTTAAGAACAATAGGGATACCTACAAATCCCATGATTGCATAGCCTGAAGATAGAATAGCTTTCCATTTAGAACCCTCCCCAATATCCCCATCAAACATATAATAAACAAGAAGGTAATAATCGAGACTACTCCCCAAAATGCCGGCGATAATTTGTAGAATTGTCAATCCAATCAGAATTCCAAAAGCCCGGTTGTTCAATGTTTGTTTCACAGCGGTGACGAACGTTGTCTTTTTAACTTTTGCAGATTTTTTTTGACTCAATTCATAATAACGTTCTTTGACAAAAAGAGCGGGAATACAACCGCATAGGATCATACCGAATAAAGCCAATCCCCAGCAAACTGTCTGAACCCCAACAATTGTTGAGGAAAAATAGGAAATCGAAGCGATTGGAACCACCCATTGATACGACAACTCTCCTAATTTAGAGAAAAAGCTGGTATATCCCATCACGGAAGTTCTTTCATCATAATCGGAACTGACTTCCAAAGTTAAACTCATAAAAGGAACTGCAAAAACAGTGTAGCAGGTGTAAAAGATCAAAGAGCTTACCAAAAACCAGGCAGCGATGCTGTATTCGCTCCATCCTGTTGGTACCATCCAAATAGAACCGAAAGAAAGTCCCATAAGAATAGCGCCAAAAAAAATGAAAGGCCTTCTTCTTCCAAATCGACTTTTAAAATTATCACTGATTCGACCCATCACTGGATCCGTAAAGGCGTCCCAGAATCTTGGAACTGCCAACAACGCTCCTAAAAGAGCTGGATTGACTCCAAGCATCATTTGATAGAAGGAGATTGCCGTACTCTTTACAGCTACATTTCCCAAAAATCCTGTAAGCCCACCCGAGCCAACAGCTATTTTTTCAATGATTTTTAATCGAACTCCTTCTTTAGGAGATGCATTTTTTACTTCTTGAATCTTCATAAAATTATATATTTTTTAAGGTCTTTCGTTTGGATCTTATTCATTCAAACGATTCGACAATCACAAATAAAACCGATTGGTTTTTTAAATAGGTCATGTGCGTAGAGGACTTGTAAAAAGTTACCTCTACTATTGAAGCCTGAGAAAACCGCGTTTCTAGATCGAATGAGCCTACCGATGGGTGTTTCTGGTTCCATCTTTCAATTTTCGAATCTTTTTACTGGATTGCTACAGTGCATTTTATTAACGATCTATTTAATTTATAAAACATCGCTTGTTTTTCTTATATGTCAAACTGTTTTATAAATAATAAAATAATTTATTTGATAATATTTAATTGTATGCAATATTGATCCGCAACTCCTTTGTAATGAAAATAAATAATTCAGATAAAATACCTGTAAAAGAGAAAATCGCAGTGGGCGCTGGTGGTCTGACTTCCTTCTTCGGAAATGTAGGTGTCAAGTCTATGGCGATCCCCTATTATCAAATGATGCTTGGTATCCATCCAACAATCCTTGGTTTTGTCCTAGCCCTTCCAAGATTGTGGGATGCTTTCACCGACCCATTCATGGGAAATATAACCGACAATTTTAAAAGTCGATTCGGTCGTAGAAGGCCCTTCATTTTAGTCGGTGCTCTTCTTATGGGAATTTCTTATGGTCTCATCTGGATGGTGCCTACTGGATGGAGTGAGTTCAAAATGGCTGCATGGCTGGGTGTGACCTCGATTCTCTTTTACACCTGTTATACCGTCTTCTCGGTTCCTTACAAATGTTTGACTTATGAGATGTCAGCAAACTACGATGAACGTACCTCCATCATGGGTTACACCAGTATTTGGGCAGAAATTGGAGAAATTTCTTATCAATGGATTGTTCCTTTAGCGTCTCTCTCTTTTTTTGCTTCTAAAATGATAGGAATCCAGAGCATTAGCTGGTTTGTTGCTATCTTTTGCATGATGCTTTTGGGATCCTTGCCTGCTCTCTTCGGTAAAGAGCGTTTCTATAAATTGCAAGAGAACAAAAAGGATAGAATTCCAATGTTCCAATCTGCAAAAGAAGCCCTTAAAAACAAAGCCTTTGCCATTCTTATCTTACTGACCCTTCTACAAATAGTATCGGGTCTTCTGGCAAGCTCTATGGATTACTATCTACTCGTCTATTATATGTTTGATGGCGACATCGTCCAAGGGTCTTTTTGGAAGGCCATCCTCTCAAGTGGGTATGGTCTTATGGGATTCATTGGAGTTCCATTCGTTCTATGGTGGTCAAAGAGAAGCTCTAAAGCGAATGTGCTTCGAGGAGTCTACTTATTACTGATTGTAAAAGCGGTCTTGAGTTGGTTCATTTACCGACCCGGGAATCATTATTTAATCCTGATAGATCCCATTTTTGGTGCTCTTTTTTGGACTGCTGTCACCACAGTAAAGGAGTCTATGATGGCGGATATTTGCGATGAAGATGAGCTGCAATATGGACAAAGAAGAGAAGGAATGTTTAGTTCTGTGTTTGGATGGATCACCAAATCAGCAATTGCTCTCAGTGCTGTTGCTCATGGAATTGCTCTCTCGTTGTCTGGCTTTGATGAAGAACTGGGTGGCAACCAAAGCGATGAAACTTTCTTAGCAATGAGGCTTACTTTAATGCTAGGTCCATTCATTCCAACTCTAATAGCACTCTTTGTTTTAAGTAAATTTCCAATCACTCGCCAAAAAGCACTTCAGACTCGCAATCAATTGGAAGAGGTTCGAGGAATCATATAAATGATTAATTGCAAGTTCCCTATGGTTTTTGTAGTTTGTATGAAACACCAAGTGAGTAAGAATCCATGAATTTCAATGAAGCGCCTAAAAGGAGAAATTAGATTTGGTTGAGCAAAATTCCAACGAGACTCTTTCCCTTTCAATCATTAGGGAGATTGTTTACAATTTCCATAAGTACAGTCCCACAGTAAGTTGGGCCTTAAAATTATTTCAAATGAAGCTACATCAGACAATCTCTTCAAGGCTTTCTTCAATGAAGAGCGTTGCGTTGCGTTAAATACAAAATTTTATTTAGGGTGGATCGCTCGTTTTTCATTCCTTTTAGCGAGAACGTCAGGATACATCTAATAGAATACAAATTTTAGACTGCCCCTTGATACAAGACCTCTATAATAATAACTCAAAATAAATAAAATATTTAATTATAAATTGAACTGTTTTACAAAATGTGTTATATTTTGATTTATTGATATGATTGATAGATTTCATTATAGATATAATTTGACAAGAATTCCATTGAAAAACCGACCCAATAACTTAAAAAATCACCCCCATCGATCTGGATTCGCATTGATTGTATCCTTGATGGTTCTGTCATTGATTCTGTTATTAGTATTTGTGGCCAGTTCTACAATTCGTGTGCAAATAAAATCTGCTGAGGCACTCAAACACCGCTCCCTATCCAAACAGAATGCTAAATTTGCCTTGCAACAAGCGATCAGTGAATTGCAGCAGGAATTGGGTCCAGACCTAAGAGTTTCAGCGAATGCAGACCTTTTAAATAGGGCTTCTAAAAATCAAAATATTTCCTGGACTGGGGTTTGGGATGCGAGCAATTACAACCCAGAAAATCCAAGTTCTAAACCTTTTAGAAAATGGTTGGTATCGCACAAAGACAAACGGGACTACACAAGTTCTTTGGATCCTTTCAAACCCAATGACAGCGAAACGGTTCCCTTGTTTCCAAAACTTAATTTTTTCGCAGATAAAGTGCCCGTCCTCGACAATGAAAAAAATCAGATGGGTTCCTACGCTTGGGGTATTTTAGATGAAGGGGTAAAAGCAAAAATCAATATCAAAAATACATTTGAGAAAGAGTACTCCCTTTTCTCCAGTGGCACACAAAAGATGCAAAAAAATGCAATTCAAAATATAAGTTCGCAACGGTATGCCTTTGAGTTACTGCCTGAAATCGCTTCAGAATATATGTTGAATAAAAACAAATTGCAGAGCCTAATTACCTTGAAGCAAGCAAGTCTTTTGGATAAAACCAATCCGACTGCATGGATAAAAAACTATGCGAATGAGGTTACCACCTTCGGATACTCACTCTTAACCAATATGAGATCGGGAGGATTAAAACTGGATCTCAGTAGAGGTTTAGACAATCAATTTGATTCTACCTTGATGGGCTCCAGAATTTTCACTCTCTCAGATTCCCTGCGTCAACGCTTTCCAGACTTCAAATCTCCAAAATGGGATCTATTAAAAAGCTACTACAATCTTTATAAGAAATTAGATTTCTCAGATCCTTACATGCCCTCGATAAAACCATTGGATACCTGTAAAGATGAATCAGGAAATTTGATTTCATTCCTTCCACAAAAAGAATTTGAGGCTACAAATACTTTGAATGGTTCCATTCTCTACAAAAATGGGGAACCATTTGATCCGACCATTCACCCGATAGCTCCTGTTGTCACCCAAATTCTCTTGCGCATAAAGTTGACTGGTCACAAATCTTCTGGATATATAAAAAACGATGGAGATGAAATCACTTCCTACTCATGGAGAATAAGCCCTCAATTTGTCTTGTGGAATCCTTACAATGTTCGATTGGCTGCAAACAATTACAGGGTTCATTTTGATCCTGCATTTCAAGTGGAAATTTCAGCCGATACTGACAACGATGGGACCTTTGAAACCATGGATTGGAGAGGTATTTGGAAAACCAATAAAGCAATCAATAGCTCGAATGTAAAACCTCTGGGAAATAGCAAAGCAGAATGGTTTCAAATGCTAAAAGATCTCGGTTTTCTTAAGGGATGGAACAGTCAGTTCCACCTCATTATGGATGCAGAATTTTTACCTGGAGAGGTGAAATCTTTTGGACTTTTGAATGCCGATTATTGGAAGGAAAAACCCCACCCCAATTACAGTAATTATCAGTATGGAAATGATGGAAATCAGAGTATGCTCTGGCCAGAGGATTTTGTCTCCGATCAAGGGACTCCAGTGGACAATACCGTTTCCTCCTATGGCGTTTCTGGTTTACAAATCAAGTCGAATCCTCCTCCCAGCACCCTTCTTAAGGCAACTCAGCTCTTTGAGAAAATTGAGTTGTCCGAATCGACCTTAGAGAGTTCAGATATCAATTATAAAGTTCAGGGTAGATTTTACTTAACAGTCGCTCCCGATGAACCCGCAGCACTCAGCAACAGTCCTGGGACTATAGAACCCGAGGCAGCACTAGGCACTACGGTTCGGGTTGGCAGTGCATTTATTTATCAGGGTGGAAACAAGGATTTTACCTTCACGCCTTACAATAAAGTGAGTGAATGGTATACCAGTGGACTTACTAATTATCCACTGGCCATTTTCTACTCACTGAAGACCACTCATGGACCAGAATCAGATCTTCCTATCCATGCTCAATTCAATCCGCTTGCATGGCACTTCACCCCAAATGTTAAAAGTGAGATGCATTCATCTCTTTGGCAAAGTCGTTACATGAATCGATCAGAATGGAGTCAATTTTATACTCAAGAAAACCCCAATAGTTTGACTGGGTATGCCAAATGGGGAAATGAACTTTCTGATTATGGTCAAAAATATGTGCTGTCTAAAGAGGTGCCCCGAAAACCTTTGCTTTCACTAGGACAGTTGATGCATGCAGATATAGGCATGTTTGATACATCGGCAATGTATACAATTGGCAACTCATACGCCCCTCCTTTTTCATCCAATAGAACTGCCAGAACTTATTCTGCTAGTGAAGCAGATTATTTTGGAAATGAAGTCCATACTTTGGACTGGTCTTGGTTCTACAACGATGCTTTGTTTGATACTTTCTTTTTCTCATCCATACCTTCTATTAGCTCTCCCTCAATCCCTCCCTACGATGAGGTAGAAGAAGGTTTTGTAAGGGAACAAAAGACTTTGCCCAACGGACGACTGAAGTTTTATAAGAATGGAGATGAAATCAACTCTGCATATATGGATCAGTTGAGGGATTATCATCAAGCCTCCTCAAAATTATGGATTGACGGAGGCTTCAATATCAATTCTACCAATAAAACAGCTTGGAAACTTTTTTTAGGAAGCCTAAACCGAAATTTGTCTGATAAAAAAAGGATGGATTTTTACAATATCAATAAAAAAACGATGCAATCCAATGCAAGTGGATTGTATCACATTATGAGACTCTCAAATCCTATGGGAGAAGCAGTTGATAAAGAAGATGAAATTGACAATCCCAATTCATGGTCTGGTTTTCGAACCTTGACTCCTGAGGAACTCGATGCTTTGTCGGAGACGATGATTGAAGAAGTAAGAAAAAGGGGGCCCTTCCTAAACTTGTCTGAATTTGTGAATCGACGCTTGGAAAATAGCCCATTAGGAGATAAAGGGGCCCTCCAGGCAGCTTTGGATAAAGGAATCAACTTAAAGTCCGCAAGTTTTCAATCGGGTTCTCCCAGTGCAACTCTTTGGGGAACTGAAAGCTCTTCTAACTTGTCACCGGATAAGGCAGCTGGGCAACCCACTTGGTTGTTGCAAAATGATCTCCTTCAAATGATGGCTCCTGTCATCAATACTCGATCGGATACTTTTGTGATTCGATCTTCGGGCGAAAGCATGGATCCCATTACAGGAAAAATCCTTTCTAACTCAATCTGTGAAGCGGTGCTTCAAAGGATCCCAAGTTTCATAGAGCAAGACGAGGAGATAGCAGATCCAGCTTACAAGTCAGTCCAAAATAAATTTGGCAGAAAATTCCAGATTGTTTTCTTCAGGTGGATTGACCCCGATAAAACTTAGAACTTTTTTTAATCCATTCACAATGAAATTCTTGATTCTTTTGTTCCTTGCAATCCACTTGATCTTTCAGAGTTCCTATGCCGATTCTGGGGATGACATTGCAAAACTATATTTTAGGGCCTTTTCTTGGGGCTCAGACATAAAAGATATTTATTATCAGGATATTCATGGTAAAGAGAAGAAGTTGCATCTCTACATCGATAAAATATCTGAGGAGTATTACTATGAAGGACCTTACAGACTCTCCTTTTATCAAAAAGAAAAGGATGGAAAGAAAAGAATCCTTAGTCATGTAAAATTTAAAAAAGAGCTTTCCGATCAGCTGATCCTTTTTTTTCATAACAAATCAGGGAAAAACTTGAAAAATCTTGTTTATGGAAATTCGAAAAAGGGGTTCCCAAAAGGATCCTTAAGGCTGTACAACTTTACTAAAAAAAACATAGCTATGAAATTAGGAGACCAAATTATCGCGGTGAGTCCACTAAAATCAAAAGTGATTCACTACCTGAAAAATCGGGGGGAGGATCCCTTGGAATTTAGCAATTTATACGACTCCAACACTCCTATGGCTATGAACATCGGAGTGGAAAGCAGTAAGGATCATTGGTCCTCCACTTTTAGAAGCTCTTGGCCTAGAAAGCCAGATGCTAGAACCCACTTCTTTATTTTTCCTATTGGTAATGAAAGGTATCGTTTTCATCATCTTTTTGAATTGAATAGTTTGTATTGGAAAGAAAAGAAGAATCTTCAATCAGAATTAAATAAAAAATAGAAAATACCAATGAATGCCACTGAATTTTATAACGTGAATAAAAAATATTTTATTTCAATCCTTTTACTTGTTTTCACTCTCAGCTCAGTTTCCATGAACGCCGAGGAATCTAAATTCACTGAATCAGACTTCAATAAAAAATATGTAAAATGGGTTCCATCTGGTTCCGAACAAATCGAGAAAAAATCCTTTCAAATTTTTGAATGCATTCCCTTTGGAGATTCTGAGAATCACTCTTTAAGATTCAGATCCAAACAAAAATCAAAAAAAGGCAAATACACCTTGAGTTTATTTGTCAAAAGCAACGGAATTCGATTCCAAAATGTGACTGTCTATTCTCGTTTGAAAGACAAAACTTGGAATGAAGCGATTCCAGAAAAGATTTTTTCGGTCACCCTTGATATTCACAGGGCAAAATCTGTGGATGAAAATTCCATATCCACTTATGGAGAGATGGACCAATCCAAGATTAAAAAGCTAGGGGATGATTGGTTGTTGTGGGAGATTAAATTCGTAAATTATATCCATGAAGATCCCTACAGAGATTTAACTTTATTTTTTCAATTTCTAAACGATCAAAAAGAAAAAATGTACATCGCAGACGAAAAGAGTAGTCTACTTTTGTCCAACATTATCTTGAAATCAAACGATTAAAAAGAGTATGAAAAAAGAGAATTTTTATAAAGAATCTTCAAGAATATTGTCAAGAGATCCAATGGTTAAAAAAGCCCGAAGAACTTTGTCACTCATTTACACATCCCTTCTTTTATTGGGTTTATCGACCAAGGCTCTATGGGCCGATTCAAACGTCGATTCTTGGAGGTTTCTCCTTCTGGCTGATTGGCACAGTGCTGAGAAATATGTTCAACTCAAGAACAACCCAGAGTGGCTTAACCCAGCAATCAAGAACGACCTTTTAAATCTGCAAAAAATAAAAAAAGAATACGGCGGTGAGTTTATTTTTATGCCTGGAGATAGCAACGGAGGTCATTGGGATCGAGCAAAATTTATCCGACAATACAATCCGGGCGGTTCCGTAGAATCAACCATCCTCCAAGCTGGCTCCTTTTGTTATGGCGGAATGATAGATTCCTTCAAGAAGGCGGGATATGAAAAACTTCTATTCGCTGTTGGAGACCATGAAATTGGAGACAATCCATGGCGCGAGAACAGTGAAAAATCAAAGCATCTAAATACTTTCAAAAAAATTATGGCTCGTGAGTTTAACTATGATAAAGACACGGGACTCTTTAAATTCACTCAAAAAATTGGAGAGATTCCATCCAGACCTTTGGGTACCCCTTACGAAGACACTGCATTTGCCTACCAACATAAAAATGCACTCTTTGTAACTCTGGATGCTTTTTATCAGAAATCCCCAGAAATTCGTATTGGTGAAGAAGGCACTGTAACTGGAGATATCAATAGCGGCCAATTGAGTTGGTTTGAGAGTGTTTTAAAACAAGCCAATCAGGATCGCAGTATTGAACATATTTTTGTGCAGTCTCATCTTCCCATTCTTTCTCCGGTCAAAAAGCTAAACAGTAGCGGGATGCTTATGGATAAAGGGGAAGATTCAGCGGTTTGGAAATTGATGCGAAAATACAAAGTAGATATTTATTTTGCTGGTGAAGTCCATGCAAACACAGTGATACAAGATTCTCAATCCAATTTGCTGCAAGTAGTGACTCGAGGAAATTTTTTCTCAAACTTTCAGACTGTAGATATTTGTGCTGATAAAATTGAAATTACCTGCTTGGGAGTTCTAGATTATAACCTCAAAGATCCAAACCAAGACTATGAGGTCATTGGCTCATTGGTTGTAGATAAAAGGAACCCTGAAATAATAATTAAAGGAGAGGGGGAGCTTGAGTTAGTGGATGTCAACCAACCGATTCTTCATTACGATTTTGAAAGTATTATTCCACTTGAAAAGCGCCCAATAATAGGACTGAGAGATCATAAAAACTTCTTGCTATTGCGAGGCAAAAAAGCAACTCAAAACCTGCCTAATAGGGGTGAATTTGGTCCTCAATTCGATTCTTTTGGGACTGGTATATCATCCACTGCTGGGATTTCTGGAAATGCGATTCAAATGACTCCAGAGAGTCGACTGGGTGTTTTTGCTATGGGACCTTATGATAACAAAAGGGCCCTCTCTTTTTCAATTTGGGTGAAAACCAAATCCAATGGACACCACATTCTTATTAATGGATCCCCTATTTGGGGATCTGAACTGAAAAATTTCTTAAATTTAAATATTAATAATGGTTTCCCAGAAGTTTCCATTGCTAAGGACTCTGCATTGCTTGGAGAAATAAAAGTCAATGACAATCAATGGCACAACATCACAGTTGTCGTTCCCAAACCAAAGTGCTATTTATCAAAATTGTTGATTTATTTAGATGGAGAACTCTTAGCTTCTAAAATAATTGGAACCGACCGGAAAGTAGATCCGACAAACAATATGAAAATTAGTATCGGCGGATATGGAACCAGCCATAAAGTATTTGACCAGTTGGCAAATCCTTATAAAGGATCCATTGATGAATTGAAAATCTGGACTCGACCCATTTCCCAGCAAATGATTCAAAGGGACCTGAAACCATTTATCTCTCTTAAAACTGAAATCATTACCCAATGATTTCAAGCTACCCCATTGTGTCCTTCTTTTTCACTGTAAAATTAAATTTTCTGATCGGGAAACCTAAATAAATACAGGGTATCCTTCAATAGAAAGCGGAGTCAGACAATCTTGAATTTTGATAATGAGAGCTATTTATATACACTCGGGTCCTTTAAAAATTAAAAGTCATACAATCTAAATGTATTTTTCGGAATCCAAACTTGGGACCTATCCGGCAATTCCACTTGGAGCCATTGAGGCAATTCAGTTAGAAATAAAAATTCAGTTCCAGGATTGACCTTTCCTTGATAAGCAGATTCATAGAGTAAACTGGGCCCTTTTTTTGCAGTTACCTCAGAGGTAATCACTCCATCATAACTTTTTTGAGGGATGACTATACTGAATACTATCACTGCCACAAAGATGAACCATGTCAGACAGAACCATTTTTTCTTGTTTAGATTGTAGATAGGATTCCACCTAAATAGGTAGGCAAGCAAACTAAAAGAAGCGATCCAATTCAATACAAACAAAAGCCAAAAGCGATTTCTTTCTGCACCAAAAATCAGATAAAAGGAGTGAGTGAGCGCTTCCAAAATTGAAAAGGATTCCACAAATTCATCGAGACGCATTGAATAGATAGCATGAATATTTTCCTTAATTGCTGATGCAGGCGAAAACTGTTCCCCATACTTGTAGCAAAACAAGGCCTTCCCATATTCTTTGGCCATAAACCATGCATTTCCTGCATTGAACATTGCTGAAACTGCAAGATTCTCGTCTTCTTTTGCAATGGATTCATACATTCGAGCCGCATCTACATACAAGTTTTTAGCTCGAGAAGGGTCTACCAACATTTCCGCATCTGCACTTAAATACAACTGATTGGCGCTCGTAAATAAATCAGAGGACAAAGCAAAAACAGAATTTACAACTAAGAAAAACAACATTAAATAAAACTTCATCTATAGCCCCCTCGTATTCTTTGTGGACAAACACTTCATAAGCATTGTTTTTACATCCTCTGGCTTCAGTTCTATTTGATCTTTGCCATAGAAATAGGACTCCAAAGAATCATAAACTTTATGAAACTGGGGCCAATTCTCCTCTGAAATCAATCCTTTTAGATCCTCTAAGCTATGGGCTTTTGCATTCAAACCATAAAAATTATAAATATAATCCCTAAATACATTCTCAACGGCCTCCAAAGTATTTGCTTCAGAAATTGATTTTAAGAACCATTTCTTTGCAAACTTTTTTCTATAATCTTTAGGATGCCATCTTTTTAGCCGATAATGGATCGATAAGATGAATACTAGGATGGAAACAATAAATGGAGATACTAGTAGCCAAATACTGGGTTTATCTGCTTTTAAAGGAAAGTTCCCATCTGGTTTGATTTCAATTCCCCAAATACCATTCGTATTTTTTCGCAAATAATTTTTTTGATTCACATCGGAAAATTCAAGATCCGCAATGGTTACCTTCTCGGACTCTTTTACTGAAATTGGAATTTCAGGGGTTTCGACAAAACCATAACTGAGAGTGGTCGGGTCAAAATAAGAAACTCTCAAAGGAGGAACACTTATAACACTTGAACTCACAGGACGTAAAGTTCGATTGAATGATATATGATTTTTACTCAATTCTCGATCTGCATCTTTCTCAGGAAAGCTAAATTGAGCGGAGAATCCGAGATATGAGGACAAACGAGGTAATTTTAAAGCGGGTAAGAATGAATAGTCTGACATTTTGACATTCAAGCCAATGGGGTCCCCGACACTCACACTCGTTTCGGAAAGAGTAGCAAGCATTGAAAAGGAGCCAACAATTCCACTAAAATTCTTTGGTTTTCCAGCCAATGGCAACGCCAGAACCTCTAAACTTGAGGAATCAGCAGTAGAATAGATTCGTTCGTAGTTGGAACCTGAGTCCTCTTTATCAAAAAAATTGTTGTTAAAATAACTTGGATATTGGGCTCGATATCTTCGGTTGTTGTTGTATTTCTTTTTTGGATCATAAGAACCCACAATCCATGCATCCTTGAATTGGATAAATCCCTCAGACTTAGGAATTATGACCAGTTTAAATTGAATTCTTGTGTGGGGTTGCCCCTCCAATTGAATCTCTTCCACTTTCGCTATGAGTCTTCTCCTCGTAACGGGCATTCCAATGGATTTAGGATTTTTTGAATCGATCAATGGCTCATCAAAAACCAATAACTTGGGATGATCGTAAAAAGGAACCATCAGTTCGACATTCCTAAAAGAATTCAATGGCAACTTAGATATCCATTCAACAAAGACTCGGACGGGTTCTCCTTCGAAAGCTTGGCTCTTTTCTAAGACAAGCTTGAGTTTCATACTGTCATCCCGTTTCGCCTCTTTCAAAAGCCTTGAGGTGTAGTCGTCTGATGCCGATAGGCAAACCGACACCACAAAGAATAAACTATAAATAAATTTTTGCATGAATGAAACCCATTGAATATTATATATTACCAATCTTTCTCTACTTTTTGAACACGACCACTCTTTTGATTCCCAGATCGCTCGCTCTCTTGCATTTTAAATTGCTCTAAAATATTAGAGGGGTTGTCCGTCGGTTTAGGCAAACCAGATCCATCTGCGTTGTATCGACCTGACTCAATTTCCTCTTCACTCATTTCTGAGTTCTCAGCATCTTGACCCATTTCTGAGTCGCTTTCACCCTCCTCGGAGTCTTGCCCCTCAGATTCTTGTTCCGCCTCAGACTGATCTTGATTTTCTTCTTGCTGCTGGTTCTGGTTTTCTTGTTCTGGATCTTCCAAATCTTCCTCTAGATTCAGCCATTCAATTAATTTGAGAATCATCTCATAATTAAAGCCGGCGGATTCGGAAACAATGGGATAAGCAATTAAGGATTGGAAAGAATTTGCGACGGCTTTGAAATGAGCCTCTATCATTTCAATATCATACATTTCCATCTCATCAAAGTCAAAATCAAGATCCCCAACCCCCTCTATCATTCCTTCGTATTCAAGATACATCGAGGTGCCAATTTTAAAATTAGCACAGGCAATGTTGTATCGTGCGACTGCAATTTGCTCAGTCTCTTTTAATTGCTCTGCCAACTTTCCCCACGTCTCTATCATTTCGTACTCTGAAGTTTCCTCAGAGAAGTTTTGAGTAGTCTCATACAAAGCCCGCATTTCATTTAAATCAGCATGATCCCTTCTAGACTTAGGGTCAGAACAGGAAATCGAGGGAATTAATAGGCAACAAACGAATAAAGCTACAAGCGCTTGTGATCCATTCTTATCCACATAGGCGATGCAAAAAACAATTGCAGATAGGGCAGCAAAAAAATGGGAAATAGAATCATAGATCACCACAGAGTCCGTTCCAACAACCCCTTTTTCCATATTCTTCGTCGCCTGAACATAAATCTCATAGAGATCATAATTTTTTCGACCCACAGAGATATAAATCCCTTTTTCACAACTTTTAGCTAAATCCCTCAGCGCGTCTTCATTCAAGCGTGTCCAAACCTCAGCCCCTTCATGCGTCAAATAAGTCTTTAAACTTCCAGCCTCTGGGATCCTACTTCCCTGTTCCTTATCTCCAACCCCCAAGACAATTAAATTTACTTTTTTTTCATCTAACATGGTAGATACAGAAAGTTCTGCGGCATGGTCTTCACCGTCTGTTATTAAAATCAAATCACGAAAACTGTTTACCTCTTGATCGTATACCTTGTCGCACACCTTTTTGATAGCATCTGAAATTCGGGTTCCTCCAATGGGAACATCATGAATCGATACCTTTTTTAAAACAGATTTAAAAAAATCATAATCCGTAGTAAGGGGACATTTTACAACCGATGAACCTGCATAAACCACCAATCCTATCCTTTGAAATTCGTTGTTATCCACACTTTCACGAATTGCTAATTTCGCCCTTTCAAGACGATTTGGTTTCATATCCTCAGCTAACATGCTCCTAGAAATGTCCAAGAGAAACAGGACATCTCTACCATTGACACTTAGAGGGTGCGAATGGGGATTGATCTCAGGACCGGCGAGTCCCAAAACAATGGATAAAAAAGAAAAAACTTGAAGGAGAGCACTGGATTTGTGCCACACTCTCTTCGACACTCTTTTAGCTTCCTGATTACCGACGAAAATGGCTATTTCTCGTTGCCTCGCTTTTTGAAAGTGTTTCCAGAGAAGCCAAGGAATAATTATAAATGGCAAAAGATAAAGCCATTCTGGCTCCGCAAAACGAAAAGAAGGATGGGAACTCACATCAATCATAACAACTAATGAACCCCCCTAAACTTGGTAGCTTTTAACCAGAGACCACTGATCAAAAAAAGAAGACTCAAAAGGAAAAACACACGGGATGAATCCGCCTCATAGGAAAAGTCCTCTTCCTTAATTTGGCTTTTTTCTAGACGATCAATTTCTGCATAGACTCCTTTTAAAGATTCATAATCATGGGCCGTTCGAAAAATGCCTCCCGTGTAAGCGGCCATCCTCTCCAAGGGGTTCTCACTACTTTTTAGATCGATCTTTTTCCCATCCTTGGTTTCGGTAATCACGGATACTGCTTCCCCAAGACTGATTGCATAGACTCTAATTCCCCATTCTTTAGCCAATGCGGTCGCTTGATCTGGCAGATAGAGACCGCAATTATTTTCCCCATCCGTCAAAAGAACAATAATACGATTTTTCACGTTCGCCATTTCTTCCCCTCTGATTTCATCCAATTTTGACAAACGAGCCGCCGCCAAAGCAACTGCATCTCCATAAGCAGTTCCATCCTCATTGGGTGTTTCGCTCGGTTCTAAATCTTCAACCATTTGATCTAAGGCTGAATGTGAAAATGTCAAAGGAGAGATCACATCTGAATACCGGGCAAAGGTAATAATTCCTAAGAGATCATTGCTTCGTCCCTTCAACTCCTCTCCATCTCCAGAGATAAAACTGGAAAGAACTTTTTTCGCAACTTCCATCCTTGTCTTTTGATTGTCCTTGTAATCCGCATCCTGACTCATACTAGAGGAGATATCTACTACAATCTGAATTGCAATTCCCTCTCTTTGCATCCGAAAACTTTGAATGGTCTCAATAGGTCTCGCCAAGATCGCAATTAGACAAACTAAGCCCAAACCCATTAAAATGGAGGGAATGCCATGGTAGCGCTGCCTCCACGTTTTTTTTAAAATCCATCCTTCCTCTATATGAGGGTATTGGATGGAGTCAGGGATTTTTCGACGATATACCCAAAAGAAAAAAAATGGAACCAACAAAAGGACAAAGAACCAGTTGAAATTATCAAAACTCATTGCATCTCCTCTTGATTGGATGAATAGATTCTGAAAAGAGTGATCGAAAGAGCAGTTAAAATAAAAACAACCGATAGACCCATGTAAAAAAACGATTGCATGCCTTCGTTCTCAATGTTGTCTAAACTTTCGATTTTTTTAAAATCCCTTATCTTAAAATCCGTAAAAACAACCTCAGGTGTTTTTAAGGATTCAGATTCCTCATTCGACAAATAACCGACACTTTTAAATGCAAGACCTGGGATGAAAACGGAATATTTAATTCTAGACCCAAAGGAGGGAATCAATTCTTCATGGGAATCTATGCTCAAGGTCCCGACTTTTTCCACATAAGCGTCGTAATAAAAACGGTCTAAATACAAATTCCGATCGGGATAAAAGGTTCCCTCATTGTAAATAAAGTCTAAATTCAAATCTCCCCAGGATTTAAAACCTTTCATCGTTTGCATATCCAATCCTGCAGGTCTAAAAACTTCAATTTTTATCCTTAACTTCTTTCCCAACGGAATCTCACTCAATTCACTCCACTCTCGTTCTTCATTTGGCTCGTGTAAATAATAGAGTCGCGTTTCCAGTCGCTCACTTTGCACAACATTCTCATTGGTTTCCGCCAGTAAAAAAGTGGTTGAAAATAAAAAGAATAGAACTCGACAGGAAATATTACCTTCCATTTGCAATCCTATCTTTTCTTTGCGCAAAAAAATGTTGCAGGTTGCTCACAAGGTCTTCATCACTCACGAGGTCCAGATAATCCATTCCTAAATTCTGAAACAAACGATTTTTTTTATCTTTAGAAGAAACAAATCCATTCTCAACCTCCGCTCTTTGTTCTTTGCTGGAACAATCAATTGAAATTTCCGATCCCTTTTCCAAATCATTAATGACGAAAGCTCCAGAGGATGGAAGGTTTTGCTCTCTTTTGTCTAAAAAGCGAATACTAATAAAATCATGCAAATGATGGATCATTTGTAAACTTTCATGGTAATCATTGGCCCAAAGATCCGACAATAAAATCACGACACATCTGCCTTTTCGCATATGCATCAGCTCATCCAATGCAAGTTTAATGGAGGTGCCTTGACCCCTCGGTTCCAACTCCAGTAAGTCATGAGCAATTCTCAAAACATTTCTCATTCCTTTTACAGCCTTCCTCACCCCCTCAATCCTATCGGAAAAAGCAATCATACCTACATTGTTTTGCTTGTGAGAAGCTGCAGAGCCTAAAAGAGCAAACAATCTTATCAGTTCATCCCTTTTTTTTAAATCTCCGCTACCAAAAAATGTAGAAGCTGAAACATCGATTAAAAAATAGAGGCTCAACTCTCTGCGATCCATGAATTGCCGAATATGCGGAGTTCCTGTTCTTGCGGTAATATTCCAATCCATAGAACGAACATCATCGCCTGCCATATACTCTCGTACATCCTCAAATTCCATTCCAGAACCCTTAAAGTGACTCATGAAATCACCAGAAAACAAATCATTGACACGTTCACGAACAAAAACTTCAATTTGACGAAAACGTCTTTGTAGATCCTGATCTAAGAAACCTTCAGTCATAGCAGCGAAATGGTAAAAAGATTGATTAGGATTCAGCTCATTGGAACTTCTTGTAAAATTTTACTGATTACATCCTCAGCATCGACCCCCTCGGCTTCTGCTTTATAGTTTAAAATAATTCTATGCCTCATGACATCTTTAGAGATCTCTTTGACATCTGAAGGAGTTGCATATTCTCGACCTTGTAAAAATGCAAAAGCTCTTGCCGAACGGATCATTGCCAAACTGGCCCTCGGTGAAACACCATAACGTATGTATTTTTTTAAAGAGCCCAGCCCGTAGGAATCCGGATTTCTAGTTGCATCCACAAGTCGAACTACATACTTATTCAAATCTTCATGCAAATGAATCGTATCGATCAACTTCCTGATTTGTAAAATAGACTCACCCTCTAATACTTTGTGGACTTCAATAGAACTGCCCATTTTGGCCATCCGAGATAAAACTTCTTCCTCTTGTTCAATCGTTGGATAATCGATCAATACCTTAAACATAAATCGATCCAGTTGGGCTTCAGGCAATGGATAAGTCCCTTCCTGCTCCACAGGATTTTGAGTAGCTAACACAAGAAAAGGCTCATCTAGCGAATAACTTTTATTCCCAATTGTAACCTGTTTTTCTTCCATCGCCTCAAGCAATGCACTTTGAACTTTAGCAGGAGATCGATTGATTTCATCCGCTAAAACCATGTTGGCAAATACAGGTCCCAAGTGAGGCATAAAGTCTCCAGTACCTTGATTGTAGACAAGAGTCCCGATTAAGTCGCCAGGCAATAAATCAGGAGTAAACTGGATTCTTGAAAAACTGATTCCCAATGCACGAGACAAGGTTCGTATTGTCATCGTTTTTGCTAAACCAGGAGCTCCCTCAACCAAAACATGACCCCCGCATAGAACCCCAATCAACAAACGATTGATCAAGTTTTCCATACCAACAATCACTCGACCAACTTCTTCTCTGACTGCGTTGACCTTATTCAATTCACTTTTGAATGTATTCATATACTAAATAATACTTTTATTAGATCGGAAGGATCCAACATTATCTCAAATGAAGGAACATAGACAAACCTTTAAATGGCAACCCTAACATTTTTAAATCGCTTGTTTTACGGATAGAGAAGAGCAGAAAATTAAAAACGTATCAGGATCCAAAAAAGAAACTTCAATCCACAAAATCTACCCATCCGGCAAGTGCCAACGTTTTCGCTTCTTTTACGCCAGGACCTTCTCTCCAAGAATCTAAATCCCGATGGATGTTTGTCTTCTCTTTACTGATTTGATTTTTGAACAAACTTTTATTCAAGTTTTTAAGCAACTCCTCTTTCTTTGTTTCAAAATCAGGGAGATTTTGTTCTTTCAGAGCAGATACTTTCTTTTTATATCCTTGAATAGATTGATTGTTAAATATATCCAACAGTGCATGGTGAGCTTGTCGAACTTCCTCAGCAGTTCCTCCGTTGACATGCTCCACATACTCCCTGCAAGTACGATCCATGTCTTTAACTTTTTCCGGCATCTCAGCAGCTAAATTAATTTCTTCGCGATAGTCGGTCTTAATGTTGAAGAGTTTAAATTCACCTGTGTTTAAATGGCGCATGAGCTTATAATCCCCCAATATAATAGAGCTTATTGGCGGATGATAATGACAAGTATAATGGTGAATGATTCCAGGGGCTACTCGCTTCACCTTACCCTGATTCCCTTTTTCAAAAACATCTTTCAAACTTCCCCCATCTGAATTTGGTGGGATCGGAGCTTCACTTCCAATTAAATCATGGAAAGTAGGAAGGAAATCCCATTGAACAATCGGGACATTGCACTCAGAGCCAGGCTGAATCAAGGGTCCCGAGATAAGAGTTGGAACCCGAATTCCTCCTTCATAAATAGATCGTTTGCCCTCTTGTAAAGGACCATTAAATCTTCGCAACTCTCCGTCAATATCACGACGATCCGCAAACCCACCACCATTGTCAGATGTAAAAATAATATAGGTGTTATCAAGAGCACCTTTGGCTTCTAGAGTATCTAAAATTGCCACCAAAGTTAAATCCATCTCCTCAACCATAGAAGCGTAGAGAATTTTCTTGCTGACAGGAGATCTTTTATTGTCAATTCCAGTGGAATCTCGACCCTGCTCAATCCAGCGCTTTTTGTTTCGTTCAAATACCTCATCTGTGCAATAAAAAGGAATATGAGGTGCATAGTGAGAAACCATCATAAAAAAAGGATTTTTTCCGCAATTTTTATTTATAAAATCAACAGAATCTCGCATTAGCGAATACATCCTCTTGGGATTGTCCGGCGGAAATGGGGTCTTTTCAGAAATGGGATCCCAATAGGAGCCGTGTGCATTCCCATTGCCACCGATTTCTCCAGGATTTTCATCCGTTACATCATAACCAGACTCATCAAAACGTCCGATAATACTGCAACCTTTACCAAAATGGGCTGTTCTATAATTTTTACCAGATTCTTTAAACATGTCTGCAACGGTTATCTCTGTATCATATCCGTTTGGTCGTTGCACAGAGGAAAATACATCGAATACATTTCGATACTGGATTTTTGCAGTCGATTGACCAAACTGAATACTTACTCGTGAGGCAGTGCAGGTCGGAGAGGGAGAATAAGCAGAGGTGAAGCGAGCCCCGATTTTAGCTAATCGATCAAGTCCGGGAGTAAGAATGAAAGGATGCTTAGTCGATGGGTCCGATGCCATCATTTGAACGGAAGAATCAGCATAACCGAGATCATCCGCATAGATCACAATAATATTGGGAGTCGATGCATCTTCGCCATTTAGAGTGGGATACAAAATCAGAGAAAGAAAACACAGAATTAAAAGAGTGAAAGAATTTTTTTTCATAGAATATTGAATGTGATAGAGATGAGAGTGAAGCATTTTAACAAAAATGGCTTTATTTACAATGTTAAGGTTCGCCACAAAACTGTCCTAAAGCGACAATGAAAAAAAGAAATTCTAATTAAAATGAAAAACAATTTGGGAAACTAGAAATGGAGTTGATATTTTTATGGAAAAATAGGGCACTCATTTGAAACCCACTAGAACTTACAATACTTAAAATAATAGAAAAAGATAATTTTATAATTGCAGAAGCAATAAAAGTCTCATTTACTTAGAGTAAATTTTACACAATACCCTTCACATCATCCCTACTTCATATCATATACGTATGTTTGCTTTTTAAAATAAACCTCCAATTTCTTTGTCAGTACATTTCTTTTTGGATTTTTGAGTTCCATAATGAAACGTTCTTAATATCTCCCTTGGATTGATGAACCTTTAATAATCAGTGGCTTTCTGCTGCCTTTTTAAGAGAATTCAATTTTTTATGTATGGTTTTTTTCTATTAGATCTCATTTTCAACTTTTAAAATTTTCAACTTTCTTTCTTCCCATTTCTTTACGATTTTCCACCCTTTCTCACCTTACTAATTCTCTCATTTATTAAAAAATTATGCTTTCTTCTATCTTACAAGCTCAGCAAAAACTAGTCGGTCTAATCGATCTTTATGTAGTCTCAGGTCTTGAACCTGAATACAACTTTCTTTTAGGTCCTATGCCAACAGACATCATGTATAATCTTGCACATATTGTCTGGTAGAGAATGTCAAAGAAAGTCATTTCTATTCCCTTATAAAAAAGCACTTCGATTAAAAATCTTATTCTTTAGAAAAGTCGCTGTATTCTAAAAATAGGTCAGCCAATTGTTCTGTAGGCAGGCCTATGATATTGTTCAAAGACCCCTCATATTTTTCGATAATTCGTGTAGGATGTTCTTGAATAGCATAGGATCCCGCTTTGTCCAATGGGTTGACAAGATCGAAGTATTGATAAATCTCACTCATTGTTATTCTTTTAAAGTAAACCAATGATTCAATCGCAAGTATTCTTTTGATACCCAAGCTTTGATTTCTCAGTGAAATCCCGGTAAATACTTGATTTGTTTTTCCCGAAAGTTTTGAAAGTGTCTGAACTGCATCCTCAAAATCATTTGGTTTTCCTAATACTAAATCCTCCAATGCAACCAATGTATCTGATCCTAATACCCAACAATTCGGATATTTTTTAGCAATTCCAATACACTTTATATCCGCATTTTTAATGACCAAATTCTCTGGTTTGAATGTGCCAGGTTGAATTTCTTCAGCAGAGGAAGGAATCACCTCAAAATCCTTTAAAATCGTTTTCAATAACTGTATTCTTCTTGGAGAACTAGAGGCTAATATAAATGGAGATTTAGATTTGAATTTATGCGTTTTCATTGAATGTCCTCACATTACAATTGAAGAACCTTACAAACAATCTAATAATAAGGGTCTATTAAAGGATTGGTTTTTGGCTCAAAATGCGGTTCTTATAAAGTTATTTTAACTTTAAATTGAAGAATTGTTTTTCAATTCAAGAATTTTTCAGTTGCACAATTTATGAAACAGACCTGTAAAGGTCGGAAATTTTAGGGTTATAAGAATAACATCGAACCAAAAGTTCAAGTTTTCGCATGGACCGTATTAGATTCATTGCCAAAAAAGAACTTCATATCTAACAGATTCGGTTCAAAGCGGAATGGAGACTCTTTCATGTTTCCTCTCCTTTATGCGCTGAGCATTCTTATTTTTTTAGCCACCTCGCATCGCGAGAGAGATTGGATCAAGTGAATCAATTATCTTGCATGTTTTTTATATTTTTATACGGAGGTTAGTGACTCTTATAAAATTAAATTTCTTAAGAGTTCATACAGGAACCCCTCTTAAAAATAGAAGTGGATTCATCAAAAATAGATCCCCTGAGCCAATCGAAATGTATTCGCATGCGCATCAATGATTGTTTTTATATCCGGTGAATAACCGCCTCCCATACTGCACATGACAGGAATATTAAGGTCTCGACAAGATTGAAGAACAAAACGATCTCTTTCCTTACACCCCTCAATCGTCAATGACAACTTTCCCAATGTGTCGGTTTCAAGAACATCCACACCGCACAAATAGAAAATAAAATCTGGCTTTTGAGAGTGAACTAATTTAGGTAAAATTTCTCTCAGTGTAGAGAGAAACTCAGAGTCTGTGGTTTCATTGACTAATTCAATATCCAAATCACTTTTTTCTTTGTTGAATGGATAATTATGCTTTCCATGCATAGAAAATGTAAAAACAGAAGGATCTGTTTGAAAGATTTCAGCAGTTCCATTTCCTTGATGAACATCTAAGTCTACAATCAATATCTTTTTGGCCCATTTTTGTTTCTGCAAATATCTAGCGCCTATTGCTTGATCATTAAACATACAAAAACCCTCACCTCTGTTGGTGAATGCATGATGGGTTCCTCCTGCAATATTCATAGAAATCCCGTTTTTAATTGCAAATTCACAAGCCTTAACGGTGCCTCCAGCTATTAAAATTTCCCTAGAAATCAATTCTTTACTCAATGGGAATCCTATTTTTCGAGCCGCTTTTTTGTCTAAAGTAATTTCCAATAAACTCAACACATATTCAGGATCATGAACCAAACAGAGATCTGCTAAATTTAAACCTGAAGGTTTAAAAAAGTTTTCTGAGATACAGGTTCCCTCGTACAATAATTGAGCGGGTAACAATTCATATTTTTCCATAGGAAAACGATGACCCTCAGGTAAATCATGCCTATAATTGGAGTGATGTGCTATTTTTAGCATGCAACTGCACTTTGATTGTTGTCCATTATGAATCCTTAAAAATTTAAAAACCACTCTAATTTATTTGGACAACAATGATTAAGGCACCGCACTTGAAAATGATTACTCATGATTCAAAGCCCATTTGTTAAAATATCATTTGTTCTATCGCAGTTTTAATTGAGAATTTGCATAGATGTATTTTTTGATGGCTCCAGTCCAAAATTTGAACTCCTCTTTTTACTCTTTTTCTTTTATTCTTGAAAATCTCCTCCATTCATTTCTTGTTTCATATCCATTTCACTTAGATTTTTCCATCAGGAAGTTACCTCTTCATGAAGAGTTATTTACTGCAAAGACTGGAAAATTTAATTATATAAATTGGATTATTTTAAAAAAACCTCAATGATTTTACCTAATAAGACCCCAACCCAAACTTATATAAATCTTAATCCAAGTATTTATTCAAGAAAACTCCAAAGTCAATAAATGAGTATGCCTCAAAGACCCAACATTATTCTTATCATGACAGACCAACAACAGGCAAGGGCCTGTGGTCGAGAAGGATTTCCATGGGACATCACACCCCATCAAGATACAATGGCCCATGAGGGGGTGTGGTTTGATAAAGCATACACTCCAATCCCATTGTGCGGTCCTGCTAGAGTGTCCTTATTTACTGGTCGCCGTCCTACCTCTACTGGAATCCGTTGCAATAGGATCACACAACCAAGATACCAAAAAGATCTTTTTGATGTTTTGAAAGCAGCCAATTATAAAACCGCTATGATTGGGAAAAATCATACTCATTTAGAGGAGAAGGATTGTGATTTTTGGTATCAACACGATCATCAAGGTGCCCATACTGATAAAGGAATTGCAGGAGCTGAGAGAAACTCCATGGAGGTGGATTTTGATGCATGGCTAGGAAGTTTACACCACTGGATTTCAAATAAACCCACCCCTTTTCCGCTGCATTGTCAAAGTCCTGCTCGATTGATTAAAACTGCAAAAAAATGGATTTCTAAAAACCGAAATACAGAACCTTTTTTCATGCACCTATCCATAAATGAACCCCACAATCCTTATCAGGTTCCAGAACCCTATTTCTCAATGTTTAGAAATGAAAAGCTTCCTCCTATTATTGGTGACAAAACAAAATACAAAGAAAAAGGTTTTAAATGGGAAGTGACTGGAAAAATTCAACGCAAAGCAAAGGAAGATTTTGATCAAAAATTCGAAGATTATAGATACAATTACTACTCCATGTGTCGTTTGATCGATGATCAAATTAAGAGTCTAGAAGAGCATTTATCAAATGAGGGTATTTTAGAAAATACAATTCTTTTTTTCATTTCAGACCATGGTGATTTTGTGGGTGACTACGGATTGATGAGAAAAGGACCTGGACTTCCTGAGACCCTTTGTCGGGTGCCATTCATCGTGAAAGGAGCTGGCATTCAATCCCGTAAAAAAGTCCATGATGCCCATGTAAATCTCATCGACATTTTTCCTACCATTTGTGAAATTATTGGACAAGATATTCCTGAGGGCGTTCAAGGAAAAAGTCTGGCCCCCTTGCTCCGGGGCGAAGAGTATCCAAAACAAGACTTTGATACTGCTTTTTGTGAAACGGGATATGGGGGACTCAATTACAACTGGGAGGACCAACCAGATTTGGATAAATATATATCGCCAAAAGGAGTCAGCTTCAACGAACTCAACGAATATTCATTGGGAGGAAGCATGAGGATGGTCCGCTTCAACAACTGGAAATTAATCTCGGAGATCTCTGGCAAACAGGAGCTCTATGACTTAAAAGAAGATCCAGGAGAATTGTATAATCGGATCGATAGCAAAGATCCTGCACATTTAAAAATAAAAGCGGAATTGATGGAAAAAATGATTTTAATGCTTATCCAGAATGAAGAACCTTTAAGCAACGTATCCAAATCTTCCTATCCAGATAAACTTAAAACCCATCCTAGGAATTTTAAATCAGACCATTGAATCGCACCCCAATTTTAAAAGATCCTTGGATTTTTTTCTGTGAGATCTATTTGAAAATCTACAAATTTTTTAACAAATTCAATCAGTCAATCCACAGATTGTATCATAATCTGGGGAGAGTCAGTCCACCATCAATCATTAGAACTTGACCAGTTGAATGTAAAAAATTTCTCTGGGCTAATAAAACGGCTGCCCTACCGACATCCTCAGGATACCCCCATCTTTTTGTTACGTTGAGTCCCTCTTCAATCAACTGATCATACTTTTCTGTTACCGCTGAAGTCATATCGGTCTTAGTAACACCAGGCCTAATTTCATAAACTGGAATATCAAACTCTCCTAGACGGGCAGCGAACAATTGCGTCATCATTGCGACTCCAGATTTGGACACACAATATTCACTTCGGTTCACCGAAACGACAGTAGCTGAAATAGACCCTATGTTTATAATACAACCTTCAAAAGAGGGATCCTCTTTTTTCTGATCTACCATCCATCTGGCAACTTCTTGAGATAAAAAGAAAGCTCCTTTTAAGTTGGTATTCATAACAAAATCATAACTCTCTTCTGTAGTCTCGAGTAAATCCAATCGAACTTTAGGAGCAACCCCAGCATTGTTAATCAATACATTCAATCTGCCATAATGAGAGCGAACGTTTTCAATAATTTCTTTTCTTGCAACCGCAGATCCTAAGTCTCCTTGGCAATAAATCACATCCGTTCCATATGATTTTAATTTCTCAATGACAGGCAAAACCAAACCTTCATCGCGTATTCCATTGATCGCAAGATCAAAACCATTCTGAGCAAGTTCTTCAGCACAACCCAAACCTATTCCACGAGAACCTCCTGTAACAAAAGCAACTGAATTCATAAATCTATACTGTCATTTTGCAAAGTCTATCCAAGCTTTTTTTAAAATCAGTCTTTGGGGTGTTAGGATAGGCAGGTTCCCTGAAAAACATTAAAAGTGCATGCAATCTGTAGGCTCTCTTTTATAAATAACCGTTCAGGAAAATGTGAAGATGAGTAGGCAACAAAATTTCAAAAATAGGGGACTAAGCTGGACGCTGAAATAGTAGTTTAGTCAGTTCTACCGTTTTAAAATTTTTATTCTAGGCGGAGAGGCTCGAAAGGGAACACAAGGCATTCTTAAAACAACACAACCAGCGACAAATAAAACAGGGCATTTCACCCGGTCCAAATTGAAATTGAAATATTTTCAGATTGAAATTTTAACTCTCATAAACCCCATCAAGTTACAGCGTAATTCCTGGTAATTTTAATGCCTGCAGTATCCAGAAATAGGATGATTTACGCATAAATAACGGTTCCCTTTTTCTGCTTGTTTTAAAATCGAGTAATCATTCAATTTGAATCGTATAGATGACGAGCTTCTTTTTCTAAATGGAATATACCTTTTTTCAACATTGTATCAAGCAAAGCCTGTATGATCGAAGCCCTATTTTAAGAATTGTTCTGTTATTCTTTTTAGCAATTTAGTAATTAGGAATCCATTTTATTGCATTGAAAATTCATGCGTTGCGATTTAAGAAAACTAATTTCAACTCATTTTTTAATAGCATTTAAGAAAAGATAAAAATTAGTCAAGGTTGATAAAAGTCAAGCAATACAGGTTCTAGTGGCTGTTTTATAGGCATTTTTAAACCCTGCAGAGGTAATTTTTTATGCTTATTTTTAAAAACCTACCATCCATATTGAAGGGAGCATATTTATTCTTTTAAGGGGTTTTTTTATTCTTCCAAGGGTAGAAAAAGGGGGGTGCATTTTTATATACTCTGTTTGTTGTCCTGCAAAGGAAGCAAATTTTGAATCCTTTGCTTAAAAGTTAGAATTTATTGTTAGATGTCAATTATCTACCATTTAATTCTGGCTGTGGATAATGTTAGGGCTAAATGTCAAATCGCAAGCGACACTTAACCCTAACTCAATATATAATATATCAAATATAAAATAAAAGAGTACAATGAAAAGTTCAATAATTAAAAGAACAAACAAAAAATCAACAAAGAGAAACTTCTCTTTGCTAGAATTGTTAGTTGTTGTAGGTATTATGGCCCTTATTGGGGGTTCTATGATCGCTGCCTATGATGGACTGATTGCTCAAGCTGCTAAATCAACCGCAACGAATTCTATTGCATCTCTGCAAAATTCAATTCGTTCCTACAATGTTACGGAGAAAGCTTTGCCTAACAATGTAGAATCCCTTCTAGCAGCTACTCCAACTGCTCCCGCTCATGACGCAGCATTATTAGACAGCACTGCTGTTGTCGTTGGTGATGTGGAGGCTGCTGGACACCTAGGTTCTAAACTGGCTGGAAAGTTTGGCGTATCTGCTTTGACCGAAGATCAGTTAGATGCCTTGAAAAATGCTGGAATTGATTCAGTTAGATACCTAGATTTACTAGGAAATGACGAAACGGTTGCGGATCTTACGATCGCTGCAGCTGACGGTGCTGCTGCTACACAAGTAGGTGCATTGAGCGAAATCTCTATTCCTCAACATGCTTTCGAAGCTCCTCGTCCTGGAGATGGAAGAAATCGTGGTCGTGGTTTTGCTCTTGATATGTCCGATGCTGGTTTTGCTGCATCTGCCTCTGGAGCTGAATTTATGGTTTGGAGTAGTCAAGACCCTGCAGCTCCTGTTGCAAAATATGACAATGTCAAAGTGGGTGCTTCACCCACGGCTGTTCTAGTTGGATTGGGAATCGGAAATGCTTCCAGTTTGGTCAGTGCCGACGATGATAAATCTGGTGGTGTTGGAAATGTTCGTTTAGACAATGCTCCTTTCTATGGAGATGTTGCTAAAAATGAATACAACCACTACATCATGTTAGTGGATGTGGCCCAAGATCCTGCTAAAATGATCTGCATTGTTGATCCAAGAGGCGATTTCTTAGATGAAGAGTTCGCTGAATCTACAGGTCAAAAACAATAAGGTTTAGTTAGACTTCGTTCATAGGTAAGGGATCGCCCCACCCTTACCTTTCTTGTTTATCAACAAGATTCTCTCTTAAAGGCGGCGAAAATGGATTCTATTAAAAAAGGTTTCACACTTCTAGAGTTATTAGTGGTGACTAGTATTCTGGCCCTTGTCGGGGGAGCATTTATGATAAATTTAGATTCTAATTTATTGAAAAATGCCGAGAACAAATTAACCACCTACAATCTTTCAACGGTTAAGACCGCGCTGGTTCAATTTCGAAAAGACATGGGGTATTTCCCAGGTTTTGGAGAGTTAGCAGCTGCGAATTTAGACCTCGATGATTATGATGTATTTGGTAACGAGGTGGGTTTATCTACAGAAACTTGGGCAGATTTAAGCGTGAATTTCTGGCAACTTTTCGAACAACCAGTAAAAATTTCGGATCCAAATTTCTGGAATTACAAGCCTGATTACAACCATGGTTGGAATGGTCCTTATATAACAGGATTGAATTTAAAGTTATACAATGCGGGCTCTAATAATCTCAATGCTGGAGATCAATATGATGGAGTTTATGCACTGTCAGACCAATTCTTTAAGGATTTTGATACTCAAAACTTCAGTCAATTCAATTATTGGGGCCATGATGGAAATCCTAATCTAATTATTTCGAAAAATGGCAACCCTCTAGTTATTAAAGAGTATCTAAACAAGTATTATTTAATTTCATTTGGTGAAGATGGCGTTTTTGACTCAGTAAGCAACTTAGACAAAGAAAATGATATTGTTGTTTATCTAGGAAAGTAATATCCAGATGAAAGGTAATAATCTAGAGTCTCGCTCTGCGTTTACTCTGATCGAAATGTTGCTCGTTCTTTTTATTATGGGACTTGTAGCATCTGCAACTCTGATGGTTTTTGACTCAGCGGATGATGAACAAAGATATCGTAAAACCGCAGATAGATTAGAAATTATTAAGCGTTCAATCCTTGGCACAAAAAGAAGCACAACCCTTAACTCAACTCCTATCATCGATGGATTTATAGCAGATATGGGCAGGTTACCGATAAAATATGAGGGGGGTGAAAATCACGAGTTTTTAAAAGAGCTGTATGATGGTGCCAGTATTACAGGATTGTTGAGTTCTTATGTTTATATCGGATCGGAGCAAGTCGGGGATGTTCCAATCCCTAACATAAGTATTATGCACGGATGGAGGGGACCTTATTTAGATTTTGTGGAATCTGAACTTAGAGATGGATGGGGCCATGTTTTTCAATATGGCATGGTCGGTAGCGATATGACTTTACAAAGCTTTGGAAAAGATGGCAGTGCAGGCGGAACCGAAAATTTTGAACAAGATTATCCTAATCAGTCCGTTATTGAGGACTCATTGTACAAAACAAACGACGTCTCCATAAGTGTTACTCTCAAAAACAACACATTGAATTCCACTGCAATGCATCTTGGAATTATTTATCCAGGAATTGATATTGATGATGATTTTACAGACCATAATTCTGTTTTAAAAGAAGATATTTCTATTGATTCGAATCAAGAGGAAACTTTTACAATATCATATTTTCCGACTGACTTTATTAGAAAGTTTCAGTTTGTTTTCTACAATACGGACGTTGAATTGGTAGATTCATTAAGGAATAGAATCAATCAATTAAACCCTCAAGTATACTACCTTGTTCCCCAAACAACTTCCGCCTTAACCATTCAAATGGATATTAATATATGGAATTAGAAAATATCTTAAAAAATAAAAGCTTTTTATACTTAGAAATAAACTTTTCTAAGGTTTCTCTTCATATTTTCAAGAAAGTTGAGAACGTTCTCGAAGTGATTGAATGCTTTGAAGTAAATTCTATCGACACAAGGTGGGCGGTGGAGGAGTGTTTTGATTCATTGCAGAAAAAAGTTAAGAAATTTCCCAAAAACATTGTGTTGTCTTCAATGGAACACAATGCGGGTTGGTTGAATATTGATATTCCAAAAAACTTAGATCAGGACCAGCTTCAATCTATGATTCGCTGGGAAATGGATGGGGCTTGGGACTATTTAGGAACCGCACCATCTTTAGAGCAATTCTTAGAAAAAAGTGATTTTCTTAAAAAGCAGGATCGCTTGTTATTGATGGATGAAGCCATAGAAAGTGGATTGGGAGTCGTTGAGATTGCAAAACAAAAAAAGTTATTGAGTCCTAAACAAGAAGAATTGTTTCACTACAAAATAGATCAATGGCCAAGTGAAAGTGAAGACTATAAGGTAAATTTTGCAAAACCTAGTAGAAATTTCCCTAAAGGATACTCCTACATATCCTACATACCTGAAAGAATGTATTTGGAATGGCTTGAATTTTTTACCCAGAAAAAACTCAATCTTTTAGCTCTGATACCCTTAAAATTTGCTGATTACAACTTATTTGCTTTGTCTGACAAAGACAACAGTCCAGTTGCACTGATTGAAACGGATCTTTTTGAAATTCACTGCACATTTTTCAAATCTGGAAACATAATAGAACAGGTTTCTTACCCATGTATTAAAGAGGAGATCCCATTGAGTTTACTCCAAGACATTTGCATGCATGAGGTACAGTGGATTCACTCTAGAAGTAATTGGCTTCAATGGAGTGATATAACGAAGAATTTAAAACGAATTGAAGAGCAGGACCGAGAGATCCAAGAGCTTGTTTTAGATTCAAAGAAATCAAGCTTAGTATCGATCGAATCCGTCCTACTAGATCAAGCGGAATCAAAACACCAATATCCAATTCCAATCCTAGAGGTTATTCATGAACCTCAACCCATATACAACAATGTTTTCTTTTATCTTACCCTAGGATTTCTTTTTTATGCTTTATTTTGTTTCCTATCACCGGTGGAAACATGGAAAAAACATCAGGATTTATCAGAGGAAAAATCCCGTTTAGAAAAGAGTTATGATTCTCTCAAACTAGACCAAAAAGAAAAGACTCTAGCACTAAAAAAAGAAAAAGAACTTCAACGCGAAATTAAAAAACTTAAAAGACAAACAGAAGGGAAGTTGGTAGTTTTTAATCAAAATCATCGAGTTGATTTTTACGCATCTACATTGCATAAAATAAGCAAGTCCATACAAAAAGAGATCGCTTTGGATCACATTAAAATTGATGCCTCTGCAAATCTATCAATTTCCGGCAACTCAATCACGGATACAGCGGTTCATAAAATGATCCAAAATTTCTATGATGAAATGGGTGATTGGGATTTAAATGAGCAAGAATTAATCTTGAAACTAGCTCAGGGAAATGGAACTTCTTATCACTTTTCATTAATACCAAAGCGATGATCATGGAAGAGGTTAAAACCTATAAAAAATATGGCGGTCTAACAATCCTAATTCTGGTTGTTTTGTGTTTGTTGACTCATTGGATTACAAATTCCATTTATAATCTTAAAATTTTAGATCTTGAAGAAGAAATCGAGGATCTTACAGCAAATAAAAATTATCTCTTTAATTATACTAAAAATGATCCCAAAGCTCCCAACATCAAAAAATTGGAGGAGGAATTAGCAGGACTTGAAAAAGACTTGGAAAAACTAAATAAGAATACAACGATTGATGCTCCAAATTTAATTGACCTTAACAATCGTGGAGCCGTTCAAGCTCTGATCGGAAATCTAGTAAAGATTGCAAGAAACAACCGTTTGGTTGTCACGAAAATTGAATCTGGAAACAAGGTTTCTCATAGAAAAAGTCCTCAAGATAGAAAGACCCATGTCCTTAATCTAAGAGGAAATTACAGAGATCTATTTCAATTTCTATCTTCTATTGAAATCTTAGAATATGACTTGATATTTATGGAATTAGAAATCAAAAAATCTCAAGATTCCTCCCTTGAAATTTCAGTTGCTTTTATGGTCTAATGCTTAATATCAATGAAGAGTTTTCTAAGCTTTTAAAAATCACTATTGATAGTGATTTTTCGGACCTTCATATAACCGCCAATTCTTTTATTCATGGCCGAAAAAATGGTCAGATTGTTGCTGTTGAAGATCGTTTTCTTAACGAAGCGGATGTCCATCAATTATTCAATGGGATCACCTCGGAGAAGATGAAATTAGAATTTCATAAAAATCACTGTTTAGATTCTGCATGTTCTTTTCAATCCACGAGGTTTCGATTGAACTTCTATAAAGAGAGAGGTTTTATTGCAATTGCTGTCCGCAGATTGAATGACCAAATACAAAGTTTTGATGATTTAGGATTGCCAGAAAAATTATTAGAATTAACGGAACTCAAAGATGGTTTGGTCTTATTTTCAGGCCCTACTGGAAGCGGTAAAAGCACCTCATTAGCTGCATTGATTGATTCTATCAATCAATCGCGCGCTTGCCACATACTAACTATTGAGGATCCCATTGAATATGTTCATTTGAATCGCAAATCTCTCGTTCATCAGAGAGAGCTAGGAACAGATGTTTTAAGCTTTTCAGAATCTTTGAGGGATGCACTGAGGGAGGACCCTGATGTTATTCTAGTTGGAGAAATGCGTGATCTTCCGACCATTAGGGCGGCAGTTACTGCGGCAGAGACCGGGCATTTAGTGTTCTCAACCGTTCACTCTGGTGATACGGTGGGTGCATTGGATAGAATTCTTGCTATGTATCCGGCAGAAGAGCAAGAATCCGCTAGGAGACAATTGGCAATGGTTCTTAAATCTGTAGTTGCTCAAAGCCTTTTGCCTTTAAAAAATGGAACTGGGAGGATACCGGTATTAGAAATACTACGCTCCAATGCGGCAGTAAAAAATTTAATTCACACCCATCAGTTCACCCAGATTTACAGCGTTTTAGAAACGGGTTCTAAATCTGGAATGCAAAGCATCGATTTTGAATTGGCTAAACTTATTTTGGAAGGAAAAATTGATTATGAAATGGGCAGGATAAAATGCAGAAATAGTAGACTTTTAGAGGATATTTTGGGTTCTAAAAGAAATTCAAGAAGCTTTTCTTCTTTATTAAAATGAAATTGATGATCGCCTAGCCATGCCTGATTTTAAATACACAATTCAAGATCGCACTCAGACTAAAAAGTCTGGAACGATTGAGGCTGAAAATAAGTCTGCTGCTGCTAGAAAACTAAGAGAAACTGGGAATATTGTTTTACAAGTTGAAGAAAATGATCGTGACGGTTTCGGAGGAAGTTCTGGTAATAAGCGTAAAAAAAGAGCCAATAAGTGGCCTATTCGCTCAAAAGATAAAATCATGTTTCTGCGACAATTGTCCGTCATGCTCCGTTCAGGCTTAACCTTAATGGAATCTATAAGGATTATTGAGGAAGAATCTGAAAAAGTAAAATTACAGAACAAGCTGAATTCAATTATCCAAGACCTGCAGAGCGGTTCTTCTTTTTCCCAATCTCTAAAGAATGGTTCTCAATTACTGCCTGTTATAGCTATAGAAATTATTAGCAGTGCCGAACAAAGTGGGGACTTAGCTATCACATTGGAGAGAGTCGCAGAGACAATGGTTTTTTGGGACGATTTAAAAAAACAAACTCTTACAGTTCTCATTTATCCAGCAATTGTATTTGCTTTGTCTTTAATAGTAATTGGATTCCTAGTTTTCTTTTTCATTCCAATCCTAGAAGAAAAAATCTTATCCAAATTAAATAAATCTCTCCCATTTATCACTCAACTCGTAGTCGATATCTCTCATTTTTTTACTGATTATTGGGTTTTTCTATCCTTAGGCACTGCAGGCTTTATAACAACTATGCTGCTGATGTTTAGGAATAAAAAAACAAGGAGACTCCAAGAACGAATCCTCTTGTCAATTCCCTTTTTAGGAAAAGCCCTTACGCTCTCTGTTCTGTCTCAGTTTGCTAGCTCTATGTCAGTCATGTTGAAGAGTGGGATCAATGTTCTGCAAGCAATTGATTCTGTATCTAAAATTGTTCAAGTTCAAATTATTAAGGATGTATTCATTGGGGCCAGACCCAAGTTATTAGCTGGAGCTCAATTGAGAGAATCCATAGATTCTCCCTATTTTCCTCAAACGGTTTATAGTCTTATCAGCGCTGGCGAAAATTCAGGAAATTTGCCTGATTCTTTCAATGAACTCAAGGGCTTCTATTCTAAAGAGCTAGAATCTATAATTGGGATCATCGTCAATCTTACTGGTCCTATCTTGATACTATCAGTCGGTTTCATTGTAGCCTTTGTCTACATTGCCATGATTATGGCATTACTTTCGGTCTATAAAACTTTATAAAATGAAAAAAAAATTATCTAAAATTCGTGAAAGCAGGATAAAAGAAATCCCGTTTTACTTTTTTCTAGCAACATTTTTAATGATAAAAAATGTTGTTTATTCTCAAGAACAAAATTTAGATTTGGATCCATCTATGGATGCCTCAACTTCAGAAAATATTGAGAAAGTGGAGATTCGAGATCCATTTAATTCTATGGTTCAACAAGTAAATATACCCATTTATGCGCTTCAAAACAATCAAGGGCAAAATCCAATATTCAATGATCTAATTAAAATTAAGGTTTTAGTATTGGGTTCGAGTAGTAGTGGGAAAAAAGTGGCCTATTTGGAATTGCCTCAAGGGGAGATTATTATGGTTAAAGAACAAGATTACTTCAGTATACAAGGGTCTGATTATAAAATTACACCGGTGCATGTGAAAGAAATAACAGACACTAGGATGTTAGTGGTAATCGATCAAAGATCAAAATTCATACTCAGATAATATGAAATTATTAATCCTACTCACTCTTTTTATTCCGCTTCTAGTATTGGCCAATAAATTAGATTCTGACAAAATTACTTATTTAAGCCTAAAGGATTGTGATGTCCCTACAGCTACTCGAGCGATTTCAGAGTTATGCCGAATCAATGTCGTTGCAACTGAAAAATCCGGTAATAAAAAAATCAATATTCTCTTAAGGGATATGGAAGCCATAGATGCCTTAAAACTTGTCTGCAAGTCAGCCGGTCTTGTCTATCGCTTCGATTCTAACAGTGAAGTTTTTACGGTTATGACTCTGGATGAGTATAAGACCAATGCTACAGTAGAAGGCACCTATTATACAAAAATTTTTAGAGTAGAACCTGCAAATGTCTCGCTGATAGCCAAGACTATTGAATCTTTATATTATCAGCAAGTAGTTTTGCATGAGGAAGATGGAGTTGTTGATTTTAGTTCAGAACTCGGAGGGAGCGGCGGATCCAAAGGCGGAGATAGTGGCAGTGGATCCAATAACAGCAACAACAACAATAACAATAACAACTCGAATCAATCTTCTAATCAGATTCAAAACAATAATAAATATCAAAATAATATCTCGGGGGAAAACGCGCTCGCCATGGAAAATAATCGCACCTCCTCGTTTTATAAATTAGAGGCTGGATCTTCCAAAAATCCTAATATACTGAGTGAACAGAATGGGCCTTCTATATTTTTAACTACTAATGTGGAGCACAATATGATTATTGTCCGAACAACAGATGTTATGGCTTTAGATGAAATTGTTAATTTGATTGAACAAATGGATGAACCAATACCACAGGTGATACTGGAAATGAAAATTCTAGAACTTGACATCGGTGATTCCTCCACGGTTGGGATTGATTTTGCAATCAATGATAAAATTAACTCCTCACTTTCAGTATCCAACCTCGCATCGAATGCAGCTTCTAATTTTATTTACAGTTATCTGAGTAATGATTTTGAGGCTAGAGTAGAAATGTTAGCAAATAACAACAATGTGGATATTATTGCTACCCCAATTCTGATTGCTGCCAATAACAGAAAGGCAGAAATAGAGGTTGGAGAAGAAAGGATTATCACTGTGGGTGCTTCCTCTGACATCAATATAGCAGGAGAAAACGGAACCATTAATGAAACGGTGAATACCCAAACAGAGAAAAGAACGATTGGCACTACCCTCTCTATTATTCCTAGAATTAATAAAGATAGGACTGTCACACTTTATGTAGAACAGGAATCCAGCACCCTTTTGACTGGAAATAATAGCATCACTGTCTCTGGGCAAACAATTCCTATTGATTCTGTAGATACTGCAAAAATCAAGGCCACTGTTGTTGCCAAGGATGGATTCACAATCGCCATGGGTGGATTAATCCGGTCAGAGCGATCGGAGTCCACGAGTAAAGTCCCAGTATTAGGAGATGTGCCGATTCTGGGTGGAATGTTCAGAAGTGACCGGGATGATGTTAAAAAATCCGAACTGATCCTATTGATAAGACCGCTTATTGTAGATGATTCTGAGAAAGCGAATTTGATGACTCAGAAGTTGATGAATGGTTTATCCAATCATCATTACCATATCAATGGAAACAAGAGTATTGACAGCCAAAATATGCAATTAGACCGATATATTAATGGTGAAATCATGCAACCAATGTTGCTGGAAGATATTATCAATAATATTGGATTGAACTGGGAGGATGGAGATCAAAACAAAACAGAATGATTCTTTGAGCTCCAGTTTTATTGAAACTGAATTGGATGCGAATGGATTTATTAAAAGCCCTCTCGAAACAGAGGAGAATTGGTATCAGAGGGTCCATGCCTTAGTAAATTCAAATCCCGAGGAAAATTATTCAGATCTTTTACCCCCTGATTTAACTCCTAAAAAATTGAATGAAAAAAAAGTTCCTGCTCTTGTTCTCAAGAAAGCAAATGCTCTAATCAAAGAAACTTTTGAGATTGAGATCGGATGGGCCCCCGTTTTTTATGAGGATCAATTGCTGAGTTTGTTTGCCGGGGCTCGATTTATATCCTTCGACACAATCAATTTTATTATTTCACTTAAAGAAAAGTTTAAGGATAAAAATCGGTGGTTTATTTACAACCGTGAGGAACTCATTGCTCATGAATTCGTCCATGCTTCTAGAGTTTCTTTCCATTCCATTGTCTATGAAGAAATATTGGCCTATCAGGTATGTAAAAACAAAAGAATCCAGTTTTGGGGTGGGATTTTTCATAGACCCTTAGAGTCTTTGATTTTTATTGTTCTCTGTTTTTCTTATTTTATTTCCAGTGTTTTGAATCATTTTATAGAATCAATAAATGACTCTTTGGTTTATTTCGCAGGCGCTTCTTCGATTTTCTATATCTTTTTTCAAATCGTAAGACACCTATTTCTTATGAAAAGATTTAAGAAATCAGTCCGTGTATTAAACAAAATAAGCAACCAACCATTAGCAATTTTATTGAGATGCAGTGATGAAGAAATCCACTCCATTTCCTGCCAAGATCCAATCACAGTAGATGCCTTGGAATTGATTATAAAAGATCCCATCCGTACAAATATTTTAAAGAAAAGGTTTATTCAGTGAATGAAGAGAGATTAGATATGAGGGAAGTGCTAATCAATCCTGCATGGGCCCTTAAGATTACTCCAATTGTTGCACGGAGGAAGCAGGTTTTACCCTTCACTGTTATTAAAGATAAATTATTGGTTGCAACCCCAAATCCAAACAATCTCTCCGGTTTGCGCTCTGTTGAAAAAACAACTGGGATGTCCGTTCAACTTGAATTAGCAGATGAGGAATCTTTTCAGGAAGCTTTGCAAAATATTTTTGGTAAAGGCTTGCAAAATCCATCCCTAATACGATCTGAATCTTATGGAGGATTAGAAGAATCTATCGAACTAGGAAATCGTATCTTAGATTCCGCAATTTTAAGAAGAGCTTCCGATGTTCATATTGATCCAGACGAAAATAGTTTCCTTGTTCGCTTTCGTGTAGCAGGGATTATGGAGATTTTTGAAGAATTGCCCAACGAAAGCTTTGTTTCTTTGATCAACCGATTTAAAGTCCAAGGCAATATGGATATATCGGAGCGTAGATCCCCTCAAGATGGTCATATAAGACACACATTTAAATCCAATGGTCTCAGTGTAGATATAAGAACAGCAACGATTCCAACGAAGCATGGAGAAAAAATGACTCTTCGATTTCTAGGTGCAAAAATTTCAAATCTAAGTTTGGAATCTTTGGGAATGATCCCCTCTCATTTGGAAATCGCCAAGCAGAATTTCAATCAACCTCATGGAATGATTTTAATTACTGGTCCTACTGGAAGTGGGAAAAGCACTACCTTGTATGCCGCTCTAAAAGGGCTTTCTGATAAAGAAGATAGTAGTATTATCACAATTGAAGACCCGGTTGAATTAGATCTTCCAAGAGTGAACCAAGTTCAAATTGACTCTGAAAAAATCACATTTCCACAAGCTTTAAGGAGCTCTTTAAGACACGACCCGGATGTCATAATGATTGGGGAAATTAGAGATAAAGAAACCGCTGAAATAGCTGTGACTGCATCCATGACAGGTCACTTGGTGTTAAGCACTCTGCACACCAATTCTGCTCCTAGTTCTATTATCAGATTGATCAATATGGGTTTGGAACCTTATTTGATAAGTTCTGTGCTCAGACTTGCCGTAGCCCAGAGATTAGTGAGGAAATTATGCTCTAAGTGCCACAAACCCAAAGCCCTAAGCAAAAAAGAAGCTGTTTTGTTAGGGGATGCGAAATTGGAGGGATCGACGGCCTACCATGCCAAAGGTTGCAAATATTGTGATTCTCGAGGGTTTAAGGGGAGAATAGGACTTTTTGAAGTGCTTCCACTTACGAATGACATTTTGCAAATTCTTCATCCAGCCATCACGGAGGTGGATTTACTGAATGTTATGAAAAAGAAATCTATTCCTACCTTGATGGACGACGGTATTAAGAAAATTAAAGCAGGATTGGTAAGCGTAGAAGAGGTCTTACGGGTCGCTAATGTCAGATAAATTGGAGCTTCTAATAAACTTCATTTTTTAAAACTAGATCTGATCGCGCCCATTTTGATTTATGATTTTCTCTTCAATTTGATCCTTTAAAAATTAGGATATGAAATAGGATTCTACAGGGAGATTATAGAAGCTATTTAAACCAAATTAAGGATTAGAAAAACCACACTTCCCGATCCATAAGGGTAAAATTAATGAGCGTCTCAGTGGAAAAATTTCAAATTGCTCATTTCCTATCTTCCTATCCTTTCCTTGATTATTCAATGATTTCAGACAATCCTGGAGTAAGATTTCGAACAGGCTTAAAAATATAAATTGAACTCCGTTCCAACTTAGAGTTACCTAAATTCAATAAAACAGAATGGATCTCCCAATTAAGTTAGAATTTAAATATGGATAATTACAACTCCAACTACATTGACACTAGAATCGCAGGTACTCGCCCTCTTTTACCCCCCGCAATTCTTCTTGAAGAAATTGAATTGAGCGAAAATGGTCATGAAACCGTGATAAAAGGTCGTAAAGAATCTTCTCAAATTCTCCATGGAAAAGAGGATCGTCTGCTCTTCGTATGTGGCCCTTGTTCTATTCACGATCCAGCGGCGGCTCTAGAATATGCTAAATGGCTGAAACCCTTAGCGAATCGTTTTGCAGGCGAATTAGTGATCTTGATGAGGACCTATTTCGAGAAACCAAGAACTGTAGTTGGTTGGAAGGGATTGTTGAACGATCCAAAAATAGATGGAAGTTTTGAAATCAATCAAGGGCTTCGCATTGGAAGAAAGTTGCTCTGTGAAATCTGTGATTTAGGAATCCCTACTGCGGCTGAATTTTTGGATACAATCCACCCTCAATATATAGCAGACACAATTTCTTGGGCTGCAATCGGAGCGAGAACCACAGAGAGTCAAGTGCATCGAGAACTTTCATCTGGTCTTTCCATGCCGATTGGATTTAAAAATGGGACAAGCGGGAATATTCAAATAGCTGTGGATGCTGTAAGGTCTGCTCGAGTTCCCCATTGGTTCCCGTCAGTTACCCGTCAGGGGGTGACTGCCATCTTTCAAACCACTGGAAACCCAGATGGTCATTTAATCCTACGAGGTGGATCAAGAACTGGAACCAATTATGACGCTGATTCCATAAAACAAACCACGGAATTATTAAAAAAATACAATTTACCACAACAGCTCGTTGTTGATTGCAGTCACGGTAATAGCCAAAAAGATTTTAAAAAACAGGCGCAAGTTGCTGAAGATCTCGCGCTTCAAATCCAAAACGGACAACCGTTTATTTGTGGAGTCATGCTGGAAAGTTTTATTGTTGAAGGTCGGCAGGATTATGAGACCCACAAAGAAAATACCTATGGTCAAAGTATTACAGATGCTTGCATTGGCCTAGAGCAGACAGAGGAAATTATGAAATTACTTTCCGATTCTGTTAAAAAGCGAAGAAAGAATAGTTTTAATTGAAACAAAATCTGCCAAAATTATAAATCAATTTTCTCAACCAATAATAGTATTTTAACTATCCTTTTTAACTATCTTTTTGGGACTTTTATTTTTTAGGGCTTGATTGTTATTAGCATGCCAGAGGTGCGTTTAAAATTTCATCCATATCCTTTGATTCTTTAATATAGATCATCATTTTAGGCACCAAACTGCTGAAAAAAAAGAGTAGTTCCAATTAGAAGGATCTTGTATAAGTTACATGGAAGAAGAGTTTAAGTATTTAGATAACAATTCACTGTCGTCTTCGTTGGGACAAAATCCAAAATCATATTGATAAGCTTTGGTGTTTGTGGGCATTCTTCTAGTGAGTGTATCAAACAAAATCTCATACTTTTCTGATAAATCTTTCAACCTAAGTTTTCTTGATTTGTTTTCAAAGACAAAATAAATGTATTTTGGAGAAACTTTTTGAATATTGATCAACAATGATTTTCCCTTTTTAGTGATGATTTTTAACTCTGGATCCAATATATCCGCAGGCAAACGATCCTTTAATTCAAAGTGAATTTCATTGTTTTTTATTTTACTCTTTAAAAATTCCCAAGAATATAAACGCTTCTCTTTATCATTACTTGATAGAGACAAGGCAAAGAGTGACTTTGATAGAATCAATAATGACAAAAAGAAGAGAGAGATTCGCATTAAAAAACGTTTCTAGTTGGATTTAAAAAAGTCCCCATTTGATCGATGAATCATAATCCTATTGTAATGGACGAAGATCGATTCCAAATAAAGGCATTTGTAAGGATTCATTTTAAATGTTTGATGGTTGAGTGCATAGAAGACTGGTAAAGATAGTTCAAAAATGGAAAAAATGAATGGATTATTCGTTTTATTTTTTAGATTTTATGTGCTCATTCTTTTTATGGACCTTCAGCATTCATCTAATTATGACTTTAAAAATAAGTGACTGAGAGTGGGACGTAGAATTAAAATGTATTAATTCTTATTTAAAACACTCTACTAGAGCGTTTAATTAATAATGTTTAAAAACTGAATAAAAATTAAAAATATCTATATTTCAAAAATCAGAATACACTGCAATAACTAATCTAGATATACTATTTTAAAAAAATCCCGGCTTCGGTTTGTAATTGAATAAATTCAAATCAATCCATTTTTCTACCAACGCTAGAGCATTTATATCATTGTCCTATATCCAAACAAAAAATTTTCTACATTAAAGTATTGAATCTTCAGGAGACCCCTCCATTCAAATAACACCCAATTAGATCAAGCAATCGGTCAAAATCATCAAAACAATTTTTCTCATCGATTGTTAGAAAATGTTTTTTATAAAAAATCGTTCTAAAACTTATTTTAGTAAAAAATCAAAATGAAGTTTTACAGTGCCCACTAACTTTAATAATTTCATAAGTAGCGGCTCACGATCCATGCGGTTTGAAAAATGGAAATTTCCTAAGGATTGGCTGACTTCGCCAAAAAGCTCAACTCATGGTTTATCTTACCGTTTGTTGTGATGTCTCCATGCCAAACAAAATGGATTTTAGGGGTCCCATTCTCTCTCTTTATATTCAATCGAAGGTAACCTCCTTTTCCGCCTCCATAGTAAAGATGATAATCAGGATTCCCGTTTGCATTGCCCCCTCTTTTAGAATGAGCGTTGTTGATAGGCCCACAACAGATTTCAGTCAAACCAGTTTCAGGATCTTTGGAGGCATATTGCCAATGCCTGTCCCCACAAACTACAAATGCATTCGGAATACTGGCAATAAATTGTCTCAATTCATCCCCTTCATTTTTAAACCCCAGATTTGAATGATTGTCGCTCTTCCCTTTTTTATCGGGCCCAACCACCGGAGATGGGAAGACAATCAATTTAAAGGTGGCGTCAGATTCCAGAACCGTCTTTTTCAACCACTCTTTTTGTGCTTTTCCTAAAATGGTTTTATTCGGACTATCAGGAATCGTATTTGCGGAACGGAAATCTCTACCCTCCATCATCCAAAACTCAAGATCTTTTCCCCATCTTACTTTTCTATATGGCAATGGACCTTGAGGAGTTTGTTCTTTGAAAAGTTGAAGCCCGTCGTCCCAAGTGAGCTCTCCATATACTTGGCCAGGCCAACAATCATTTTTCAGAGTGTCGTGATCATCTTTCATGAAATAGGAGCTTACTTGCTTGTGGAATTCTTGATTCCAGGCATAAGAAAACATTTTGTTCCATCGCTGCCTCGCTTGAGTCTTATTTTTGGAAAGGGGCATTGCCTCCCATCGGTCATAATAAACAACATCTCCAGTGTGAATAAAAAAATCAGGGTCTTGCCTGCGCATGTGCGAATAGGCCCAATGGCCTTTTTTGGGTTTATCGATCGTCTCATGTCCCTGACAAGTAACCACGACCGCACAAACATCTGCTACTTGATCCTGAGCAGGAGCCGTTTTAAATGAAGCCCGAATCGTCTCTCCAGGTGAGCCCTCTGTTGAGAATGCAGAAAGCTGTAAAGAATAATGAGTGTTTGGAGTCAAAGCTTTTAAATGAATTTGACTTGTAAAATCGGCTGCTTCATCGACGACTACAGGGTCTAATAAGATTTGATTTTTCTCTAAATTTTGAACCCAATAACTCACTTGAACGGAACCCCTCGATCCAGGAGCAGAGTTGAGGTTGTCAAAATCCGGAGAGGATACAGAAGTCAATCGAGTCCATACGATTGCTGAATTTTCAGAAACTTCTCCGATTTTAACTCCAGTAGAAAAAGAAGGGATAGACTCTGCAGAAAGGGCTGAGAATAAAAAGAAAATCTTAAAAAAGCCGATCGCATAGAGTTTATATAAATCTTTCATATTTTTTTGTTTTTTGGTTTTCCCTCTGAGGTGAGTGGGCCTGACATTTGTCGATCCCAGTCTTCAAACCTATTCCGAATTTCTTTTACAATTTCTGGAAACTTTTCTAAGAGATTCGTCGTTTCTGATATATCTTCTTCCAAGTTAAAAAGCTGCGGTTCGTTGGAATATACAAATATCTCTGGATTTCGAACCGCATCCCCATTTTCTAAGAGTTTATAATTGCTGTGCTTCCACCCTGCATTTTGAGTCAACTTCCACTTACCCATCCGGAAAGCCCAGCGATTTCTATTCAGAGCCCAAGCCAAAGAATCATGGTGCTTTTCAACCTCTCCTAAAATTAAAGGAAGCAAGCTCTTTCCATCTAAATCTTCAGGAATTTCTTGCTTTGCTAAATCCAAGAGTGTTGGAAAAATATCCATTGTGGATACCAGGGGTTTGTCGACCGTTTTATTTTCCGGTAAAGTCCCAGGCATAGAAACCATAAAGGGCACTCTGATCCCTCCCTCTCCCAGCATGTATTTAAAGCCTGTAAGAGGAGCATTGTTGGCAAAGGTGTTGATTGTTCCTCCATTATCAGAGATGAAAAATACGACGGTGTTTTCTCTTTGTCCAGAATCCTCAAGTGCTTTCAGCACTTTCCAAACACTGTAATCTAAAGCTAGTAGGTGTGACAAATAAGCCCTTCTTCCATTCTTATCTACCTCCCCTAAATGTCCCCATTTTTTGTGAAATACTTGATGGGTCTCTTGATTGGGTTCCCAATATGGGAAGTTCCATTGACTAGAATCGCGATCCCATGCGACATAATCCAAGCCTACTTTCTCAGCCCATTCCTTGTCTACCACATAGGTGGGCATATGAACAGCATTGTGAGAAATGTGAAGGTAAAAAGGTTTGTTGGATTTTTCGCTTTTTATAAAACGTACCGCTTCATCTGTAAAAATCTTTGTTGTAAAACTATTTTCATAAGAAACTTTCTCATGCTCATTAGCAGCAGTCCCTAAAGATCTGGACCGAAGAAGAGGACCCACCACTTGACACCCAACCCATCCTTTGTGTCCTGCTCTTTTTTTGTAGGCATTTTCATCTTTTTGACTCAGACGTATGTAGTCCCATGTGTGAAACATAAAGCCTAAAGATTCCTCAAAGCCGTGAAGACTAGGATACTTTTTAGGGCCTCCATTCAAATGCGTTTTACCGAATTTAGCGGTTTTGTATCCCAATTTCAACAAGGCCTCCGGAATAGTGATTTCATTCAAGGGCAAACCTCCCTCATTGTAACTGTAATTTCCCCATCTTTGTTGGTAGCGACCCGTAATCATTCCAGCACGAGAGGGACTACAGATGGGTGAAGTGCCATAGGCATTTTTAAAATAAAGGCCAGTTTTTGCTAATTTATCAAATCCAGGGGTTCCAAATTTTTTAACATCCTCAGGTGCTTGGTCTAAAAATGCCATATCTGCGTATCCCAAATCATCGGCTATTATGACGATTGCATTCGGTTTTTGATCCGCAAAAAGTAGATTGCTAACAATTAAAACGAGAACAGATAAAATCTTATTCATCTCTATTTTAAGTGCTATTGTATAAAATCTTGTTGCTGTTGCCCCACCTCATTAATTCTATACTCTTGCAACTGTTTTTGAGTAGCGCGTAATTGATCTCGAAGCGATTTTAATTCTTCACTTTCATCTACGATTTCTTGAGTTTTCTGAATTTCCTTCTCATAGGTAGGAATTTCAATGTATTTAGAGGATCTAGAAGGGGCAAGGGTTGCAAATTCGATCTCTGCAGGATCTGGACCATTCAAAGCCTCTTTTATCACCTCAGCCCTCACTCGGATTTTTCCTGCTTCCAAAGTAGATCGGATTAGAGCCACAGATTCTCCCCACTGCAATTTTTGAGGATTGATACCATTCAACTCACCACCGATCAAATGTCCATTCCCCTCGACTTTGAAACGAACCTGTTCATCACTCAATCTCTTCACAGCTCCCCCTGCATCTACTAAGTAGGCAACCACGGTTGTAATATCACTCCCATCGGCAATCGGTTGAATATTAGAATCGTCGACTTTTAAAACCAAGCGCCTTTTCCTCCCAACTGGCCAGCGAATATGCTCAGTGACTACTTTTCCGTCAATAATACCTTCAGCCTTCATTCTTGCGTTTTCGACAAATTCTTGATCGATCTTGCCGTAGGCTTTTTTGTTTTTATTGCGAGCATCGACATAGCGAAAAACATCTTTAAAAATTACGGGTACTTTAGGAACAGGACTTTCTTTATCTGTGGCATTCATAGTCCCCATCTCTTGTCCGTATAAAGATAATTTTACTGAGTCGCAATTTGTAAAAACAACGACATCTTCAGGTGAAAAAGGAGTCATTAGATGGGCGATATATACAAAAGGCTTTGCTTCCACCAAAGGAACATTTTCCAATCCATGAGTAGGAAGTAAACTTTTGAAAAGGTAATAGGAAAATTTTGGTTGTCGGTAGGCATCCATAATCCCACCCCAGAATGGATCTGGATGATACCCCCTTTGGTGATCAAAAGAATGCCATAAGGTGCCGCCAAACATGGAATCACTGGAACCATAAACCATGGTTAGAGAGGGCCACTCTCGATCGATCTCTCCATCCGTCCATTCCTCACAGAAATAATGCATGGATTGGCGAATTTGAGGGCCCTCTCCCCATTGTTTGGCTACACGACTGACAGAATTATGATCGACCCAATTGTCAACAAAGTCTCCCCATTCTCGCTTGAAAGTAGATTTCTCGGGGTGATCAGGAACTTGATCATTAGCGTATAGAACATCAAAATATTTTTGGGCACTGGAGCGGTGTTTTCTACCATCGGTTGCGGTGTAGCATCCAGGATAAGGGTATTCCTCATCGGTCGCTTTCGCAGAAAGAATAGCAAACTCTTCAGGAAAATGGGTTTCATTAGGGATCGTTTCCCAAAGGAGAATAGAAGGTCGGTTTCTTTCTAATCGAACCAGTTTTCTTACATCCTGCACCATTCTTTCCATAAAAATGGGATCCTCATTCCAGAATTGCCATCCAGGTATCGCGGTTACCATAAAAAGACCTAACTCATCGCATGCATCCATAAATGCAGGATCTTGAATATAGTGAGCAGAACGAACCACTCGCATTCCAACTTGTCGCAATTTTAAAGCATCACGATAATGAAGATTGTTGGGAAGTGCATGACCAATATGTGCAAAATCTTGGTGACGATTCGCTCCCATGAGCTTTTCAGGATACTTTTTCCCATTGAGGAAGAATCCGTCTGGGCCTTTCATCTCAATTGATCGAACCCCGATTTTTTTGCGGAAACTATCTACGAGGACATTGGATTCATCTTTAACATGAACATAAAGATTGTACAAGTGTGGGTCATCTGGACTCCAAAGCTTTGGATCTATTAATTTACAAGATAAGGATGCGCTTTTCGAATCCATAGAAGGGAGATTAAAAGTCACCTCTTTTCTAGCGGGAATTGTTCCATCCCGATCTTCCAGATAAAATTCTACTTGCACTTTTTTGGGACTTCCCTCATTCGCAACATCAATATTGATAAAAACTTCTGCAGACTTTTCAGACACCTTTTCGTAATGGACAAAAACTCCGCCTCCGGCTACCTTGTCCACACCCAGAGGGTTGGTTACATAGGTTTTGTTGTGGACAATAAACCAAGCATCTCGATAAATTCCGCCGAAGTAAGTAAAATCCAAGGTCTCTTGCGGTTTTCCAGGAGGATAAGATGGGTCATTGCTATTGTCAGCTCGGACGGCAATTAAGTTTTCCTCTCCATATTTTAGAAATTGGGTCACGTCGATATGGATTGGATAATAACTTCCAAAGTTTTCTTTTACCAGTTCTCCATTGATCCAAATTTTGGATTTCCCCATGATTCCTTCAAAATGAATCATTACTTTTTTACCTTCTAGAGATTCTTCGACAAGAAAACGCTTCCGATACCAACTAGGGCCTTGATAATTAGCCCCTCCGCTGGCAGTCAATGGCAATAATTCCATCCCATCTGGTAAATTGACTAAACTCCAACTTTGATCATTAAAATCTAAAGTTTCAGCATTTTGAACCTCTTTTTTTATGAACCGCCATCCGACATTGAAACTGGAAGCTTCTCGAACCTTAGAATCGGTTTGATAAAAACCTGCGGTTGAAAATTCTGGGGTGTATCCTATCAAATATTGAGTCATAGCGGATATTATAATTATTAATAAGGTTCTCATATAAAAAAGAGCGAGGGAAAATCCCGAATCGAAACACTTTTATTAAAATTAGAATTTTTTTATCTAACCATCCGTTCGAAATGGGAAAACGGGCATATCATTAGGCCCAAATAAATTGACATTGGGAAATCCCTCCCAAGCATAACGAAAAGCTTTGGGCATTGGAATCTCAGGATGAAGAACCTTTATTTGGTTGTCAGAGAAAATACTCGCTTGGACTCTTCTAAATTCTCCAGATGCATCCATTGCCAGAAAAGACAAAACTTCGCCCTCTTTCTTTGCATTGTCGGTAATTAGAGGTTTTTTAAGAATCAGCCCAGATCCACAATTTTTAAAGGTAATGATTGTAGAGTCCTCACTGGATTCATGAGATAGATATTCGGGAGATAATGGAGAATCTTTCTGGTCATAGACCATTTGAAGGGCTGCATAAGCCAATCTTTTTCCTACATTCTCTTTATAAGGTGGATGATTGTCCTGTTGCATCCCACTGTCCACTATGCAAACAGTCTTGCAATGGTTGAATGCTTCAATTTTCTTTTGGGATTCTCGAGTCCAAGGACGATTTTCTGTCATTCTAGGTTTTTTTGAAATCTTTCCTAACCCAGGAAGCTGAACGACTAAAAAAGGCATGTTTTCATTTTGCCATTTTTCTCTCCAACTTTTGACCAAATCTTTGAGAAGGTCCTCATATTGAAGGGCTCGCTCCCTAGACATTACACTTCCCTCTCCCTGATACCATAGAACTCCCTTAATAGGTAATTTGTAAAGGGGTGCGATCATACCATTATGAAGCGCATAAGGTCGGTTTTTACTTTCTGGACCTTTGTCTGCCTCTGGCTTCCATCCAGCCTTTTTACCAGCAGCTTTTTTCGCCTCCCATTCTTTAATTTTTTTTTGTAATTTAATTTTTTCTTCAGGCCATGCTGAAACCGCTCTTTGATGCTCTTCTAAAATATGGGTATATTTTGCATGACTTTCTAAAACCCCCTCCGGCAACCAAGCTTGAATAGGCGTACCTCCCCGACAAGATTGAATCAATCCAATTGGAACGTCGACCTTTTCGGTCAAATGTAGCCCGAAAAAATAAGCGGTCGCACTGAACAATCTTGTTCTAGTTTTTTTTGTAATTCGATACCAACCATCGGCAAAACGATGCTCACGCTCAATAAATTCTTGAGGTTCATCCATTCGAACTCGCGCCGCTCGAAATATCCGGATCTGATCGTGTTCCACAACTGGATGTCCTTCATAAAGCTCTGGAAACTTTTTCTTATACGTTTCAATTGCACTGTCCATATTGGACTGACCTGCACAAAGCCAAACATCCCCAAATGTGACCTTCTTTAGAGTGATTGTATTAGAACCTTTGACAACAATTGTGTAGTCTCCTCCAGCTTTCATAGGGGGTAAATTCAGTGACCATTTATTCTCTTCAACATTCGCTTGGTATTCTTGGCCATTGAAAGAAACTAGAACTGTTTTTTCGTTCTGAGCCAATCCTCGCAAAGGGATTTCAACATTTCGTTGCAAAAGCATGTTGGAGGAGAAAATTGGTGCCAAAGTCACTTCAGCAAACATTGTAGATAGGATTGCAAAATTGAAGATCAATAAGAGTATTTTCATAATAGTATAAACTGGTTTCCATTAAAAAAAGCGAACTCATTTATGTAAGCGAAACACTCACTGTTAAATTCTCGAAAATAAGAACAAGCTATTCTGAATGAGAATTGGAATTTCATAAAAAGGCTGAATCATTCAATTTTGTTGGTTCACCAGAATCCAAAGAATAGACACATTGGTTTCTTTGCTCGCACCAAGAACTAAAAAATCCAATCCGTTCCGTTCCGCCTGAAAGATGCAATGAAAAATGAGTTTCAAGCAAAAATATTAAAGCGCAATGTGTCCAATTAAATTTTTGGATCCAATGCCTCTTCCAAATTCAATACACTTTTGAAATGGATGGGTCGTATTTCGGATTTAACTTTTTAGGGACTGGACAATCCAAACGATTTCGCCACTCGAGAAGTTGTTTCTTCAATGATTTAAATGTATCCACTTCTAAGTCCACAAGATTTTTTGATTCTCCCGGATCCTCTGTAAGATTGTACAACTCAAAGCATCCATCTTCAAAAAATTCGTGTAATTTCCATTGTTTGTATCGCATGGAAGAACCCGGGCGGGTTCGAAACAATGGATCACGACTTCCATCTTCCCCTTTTTTGTAAGCCTGCAAATAAATAGGATAATGCCAAAAAAGAGCTCGATCCACTGGGGATGAGGATTGAGTCAAGACCGGCATTAAGCTAATCCCGTCCAATATTTTTTCTGGAGGCAACTGAATCCTTGCAGCTTCAATAAATGTAGGAAAAAAATCGAGTCCGAACACGGGAAGCTCACATCGAGAACCCGCTTTTACTTTTGCAGGCCATCGAATCACCAAGGGCTCTCGAATCCCACCCTCATAGTAAGTGCCTTTTCCTCCTCGATGAGGAGACTGATTACTGATACTCCGAATGGCACCATTGTCTGAGGTGAATAGGACCAAAGTGTTTTCTCTTAAATTTAGCTTCTCCAAATGAGCTAATATACGACCAATATTTTCGTCCATTGCTTCTATCATAGCAGCATAATGAGCATTCACCCCTTTAATATCTTGGTATTTTTCTAACAAGTCTTTTCGCCCTTGCAGGGGTTTGTGAACGGTGTAGTAAGGCAAATATAGAAAAAAAGGATTTTTTTTATTTTTCGTAATGAATTTGATAGATTCATCTGTCAATCGATCTGTTAAATATTCACCCTTTGGGCCATCGCTAATCACCAGGTTTATATAGGGACTGAAATACGACTTGGGATGCCCCACTTGAGAACCCGCAACATTGACATCAAATCCATTCCTAGTTGGGTCATGGGTCACATGCCATTTTCCTATTTGAGCCGTGGTATATCCTGCACCTTTTAAAGCCCCAGCAATTGTCAAATTCTCTTCCGATATGAACAGGTTATTCTTTGTGGGGATCAGTTTTCGCTCTTTGGCCGGTCCACGCTCCGAAGTGTTGACCGTGTAAACCCCAGTTCTGGAAGCATATTGTCCGGTCATACAAGCTGCCCGACTCGGAGCACAATTAGCGGCTGGAGCATAGGCATTGGTAAAAACCATTCCTTCCCGCGCCATCTGGTCTAAATTTGGAGTCTTATAGATCTTATTACCCATAAAACCAACATCCATCACACCTAAATCATCAGCATTGATATAAATAATGTTTGGTTTAGATTCAGATTTCAATGATCCGAGACCAAAGATCGATAAAATAAAATAAATTAAAAACTTAATCTTCATGGTTTAAGGGATTGGTTTTTGCTTAGAGAACTCTTTTGGAGTGGATCCGATTTCATTCCGATATTTCCATTCTTTTCTAAAAGCTTTTTCTTTTTTAACAGTTGTTGTCTCTCCCAGTTGCCTAAGAAGATAGGATCTTTAAGATCTTTTGACCAACGATTGTATTTAGCTTTTAACAACTCTAAAGTTTCAGGCATTTGAGAAGCTAAGTTTTTGCTTTCTCCTAAATCTTTTTTCAAATCATAAAGTTCCGCGCTTTGATTTTTACCTGGAACCACATATTTTAAAGAACCGCTTCGAACCATTTTACGATTAGAAGTATGCATTCTCATATACAGATTTGGATGAGGCTCCTCTTGGATCTTACCAGTAAGATAAGGAATTAAATGAACCCCATCCAAAGGTTTATTTGGATGGAATGGACTTTTAGACAATTCGGATATAGTTGCAAAAATATCCAAGGAAGTGACGGCTTTCTCGAAAATTTCTCCTTTTGGTATCACCCCCTTCCATTGAACCGCGAAAGGGACCCGGATTCCACCTTCCCAGATTTGTCCTTTTTGACCGCGAAGAGGGCCGTTGTCGGAATGGGACTTTTCTTCAATGCCTCCGTTGTCGGAAAGGAAAAAAAGAATGGTATTTTCTTCCAGATTCAATTCCTTCAATCGAGCCAACAATTGACCCACCCCATCATCTAAGGCACTGACCATGGCTGCATAAATTTTCCTTTTGGGATCCTCAATATGAGGAAATCGTGATAAATACTTTTCCGTCGCTTGAAGTGGAGAATGAGGAGCGTTGTAAGATAAAAAAAGAAAAAAAGGATTGTCTTTAGAAGCATCGACGAACCGAAGAGCCTCTTTTGAAAATTCATCCGTTAAATATTGCGTGATCTGGACCGGTTCATAATTTCGATGAATCCAACAACTGTAAGATTGCCAAGGTTCTGCGGTGTAACAATCTTGAATGGTCAAATCCTCGGGTAGGTATTTACTCCCTCCACCAAGATGGCCATAAAACTCGTCAAATCCTCGCTTCAGAGGATGATGCTCCTCTCGATGAAGCCCCAAGTGCCATTTGCCAATAATTCCCGTCTTATAACCTACTTGTTTCAAAGATTCAGCGATATTCATTTCTGATTTTGGTACCCCTGCATTTCTATCCTCAGGGTCGTGCGGAGGATTCCCAACAAACCCAAATCGTTGTTCGTATCTGCCAGTAATAAAACCAGCCCGACTAGGCCCACAGACTGGAAAAGTCACGATCGCATTCGAACAAACGGTTCCATTCTTGGCTATGGAATCAATATTAGGAGTCGGAATGTCTTGACACCCATTGAATCCAACATCGGCATACCCTAGATCATCGGCCATAATGACAATTAGATTGGGTTTTTGGTTCGTGAAAATTGCTGGAACCCAAGAGATTGCAATCAAAAGAAGGACTGATCTTTTCATAAATTGAATAGGAGGATTCCTAAGAGAAGATTGTAAATCCAACCATTTACTCAGATGGAATCGATCCTTTCTAAGCGAATAAAATCTATTTCTATAAAAGAAAAATCCGAACCTGAAAATTGAACCTCTAAAGATTGCAGGGTTCCTTTCCAATTTTTGTTTTTCAATGGGATTGCAATTGTTTGAAAACCATCAATATCCAGTGATTTGGCAGATGAAATTCTTTTACCATTGGCGTACAAATTGATTTTAAGAGAATTTTGAGACTTCAATTTTAAAAGAATTGCAGAGTCTTTTGGATTCAATTGCAAATTAAGACCCTCTCTAATAATGGATCCCTTGCCACCGTTTAAAGTAAAATCTAAATAACCCAATGAACCTGCTAGGTTAGATAAAATATTTTCAGAATACCAACCCTCTGTCTGCCATCCTCCGCAATCAAATTCAAATAGTAAAAGACCGTCTTTAGGATCTCTTTGGTTTAGCTGCTCCCATTTATCCGAGAGTCCATCGCCATCCAAATCCTTTCTATAGGTTTCGTATTCTACATTCACTCCTTCTCCCCAAGGTCTATTTTCGCCATTGGCTTTAAGTGTTTTTATGGTTTCCTCTCCTTTTCCTAAATCACCCTTCTGGATCCAGTCATTCAAGAGCTTTCGATGCTCCTCCAGAACCTTACTGAAATTACGATCGTAGATCAAATTATTGACCATGGATGGATCTTGGTCGACCTTGTAAAGTTCCTCTGGAGCTCGTTCGTCAAAATAAATCTTTTTCAAATCACTCGATAATTCTCCATTTCTATACAACTCAAAAAGATTTTTGAAACTCACCTTTTTATCTCGATACTGAGGCTGTAAAAAAATCCGATCTAACTTGTAATTTCTTACATACCGGTATTGATCTGTTCGAACAGTTCGAACCTGATCGATCGTATGATCCAACCTGTCTTTGTGAGCAGCCACGAATTTTCTCTCTTGAAAAGAATCCCCAAAAAGATCCTGTCCTTCATACCATGATGGAGAGCTTACTTTTGCCCAAGACAAGGTGGTTGCTGTAAGATCCAGCAAGTTAACTAAATCATTTCGTACTTTTTGATTCGGAATATAAGGGGCGGGTCCCATAATTAAGAATGGGACGTGTAAACCTCCTTCCGTTGTCATCTGCTTGTGCCTAAGTAAATTATTAGCTCCATGATCAGAAAAATAAACCACAATTGTATTTTTATCCAGTTCAGCGTCTTTAAGCCCCTTTAATATTTCACCGATCTGATCGTCTTCCATTCGAATGGCATTGTAATGTTGAGCAACGATTTCTTTGTGAACTTGATTTTGTGGATAATCTAAGGGGACCTGAACTTCCTCCGGTTTTACTTGTCTTTTTTGGGGAAATTTACTTGTATTTGTTTTTCCTCCTTTAGTTTGTATTTGACCAAAAAAGGGTTGTTTGGATACAAGCTCTTTAAAATCTACTTTGCTCTTTGCTTGATAGTTGTAAATTTTAGAGTCATAGACAAAATTGTAATCCGTTTTTCCATGATTGAAGGTGGTGTATCCTTTTTCCTTCAGAAGTTCAGGCAGTAATTTGTAACCCTCTGGCAAATGGATTTTGGTTCCTTGCCGAGAGGATCTATGTTCATGGGCCCCAAACCGAATCCCACTTTGTCCAACAATCATTGCAGATCGGGTCGCCGAACAGACTGGTGCAGGAACAAAGGCGCGCTTGAATAGAATTCCAGCTTCAGCAATAGAGTCGATATTAGGAGTTGCCTCAGCGTTGATAGAATCTCCGTAACAGCCCATCCATGGAGAAGTATCTTCTGCATATATCCAAAGGATATTGGGACGTTCCGAAGTAGTTGCCGATAAAGCGAAAGAACTGAACCATGCAAACAATAGGATCGATCTATTGATTTTTTTCATGAAATTATTCATCCCTCTTCTTTTGTTTTCAATCTTTTGGGTTTAAACCACGGGGTTTCAATCGATTGAACTCCATTGAATTCTGCAGCTGCATCAGCATCAAAAAGAGGTTTGTTATTTTTGTCCCAAAAAGGATTTTTCCTATGCGCCGATTTCATCATATTGTTAATTTCCATAACGATTTCTGGAAATTGTTCTGCTACATTTTTCATTTCACCAGGGTCTGAGTGAATTTCATAAAGTTCAATACCTTTGTCATTTCTGCGATCCTGAACAACCGCTTTCCACTTTCCATATCGAATCGCACAACTGGGTTTTCCCTCGTACAACTCCCAATACAAAAATTTGTGCTTTTTTTGCTTATCTGATGCTCCAACTAAGGTCGGGAGCATTGAAATACCGTCGGTATCCCCAATGATGGGTTCCCCTGTTAGATCTGAAAGAGTGGGTAGAAAATCCCAAAATGCAGAAATATGATTACTGACGGTTCCACTGGGAACCGTTCCGGGCCAATAAGCAAACATTGGCGAGCGGACCCCTCCATCAAACATACTTCTTTTTTTCCCTCTCAACTCCCCTGAGGTTTTAAAGAACTCCAGAGTTTCACCTTGGCCATGCGCTCCGTTGTCACTGTTGAATAAAATAAGCGTGTTTTTATCCAAACCCATATTTTCTAGAAGTTTTACTATCCTCCCTACATCTCGACTCATTCGAGAAACCATAGCTGCTTGGATTTTCATGTTTTCTGGCCACTCTTTATCTTCATATTGCCCTAATTCAGGAACTTGCCATTTGGTGTGAGGGATGCAATAAGCTAAATATAAAAAGAAAGGGTTTTTTTCATTCTCTTTTAAAAACCCAAGGGCCTTTTCTGTCATCAAGTCGTGGCTGTATTCTTTTTGTTTTCCTTTTTTATTGTCCAAAAATTGTTTTTCTCCATTCAACCACAGATACTCTGGGTAATAATTATGAGCCTTTCTTTGATCCGTGTATCCATAGAATAAATCGAATCCTTGCTTATTGGGATTTCCAGTATCATGAAATCCACCTAAACCCCATTTACCGATACAAGCTGTTTTATAACCAGCGCGCTGCATCAATTTCCCCAAAGTCTCTGATGATTCTGGTATGGGGGTTTGACCATTCGGGTAGCCCGGGCTGTTGGCTCTTATGTAAGCATGACCTGGATGCTTTCCCGTAATTAGAGAGGCCCGACTGGGAGCACAAACAGCATTGCCACAATAATGGTCTGTAAACCGCATGCCTTTTTTTGCGAGATGATCCAACTCTGGAGTTTGAATAAGCTTCTGACCATTGTATCCAACTTCGCCGTAACCCAAGTCATCACATAGAATATAGATGACATTGGGTTTACTTTCAGTGGCTGTAAGAGAAATACAGAGCGACAGAGAGATACAACTAATGAGGAATAATTTCTTAATCTTATTTTGAATCATAATTAAAATTGCATGGTTACATGTAAGGAAAGATTGGGTCTTTTAATTTCTAATTTCATCCAAGTAATTTAATCTATAATAGATCGATCGCTAGAAGGATTTAGGCAAATAATATAATAATTTCGACACATAAAAAAAGTCTGCTAAATGGGTCCCAAAAGAAACCAATAGAATTCAATAGAATAAGTGCATTCTAATCCAGAAACGAAACAGTTGTTTTAAAAATCCCTGCTCATTTGTAAAAACTAAAACCATTCTACAATAAGGTTAGCCTCAACGACAATTGCTCAACCAATTCCAATGCAATGATTTTAATCGATGTAAAATTTCAGGATGTTGGTCGTCCAAATTCTTTGTCTCGGTAAAATCTTCTTCCATATTGAATAGCTCCCATTGATTGTTTTGAGCAACGGCTTTCCACTTGCCTTCTCTTACTGCCATTCCTCGATTCCACTGCCAAAAAATGGGTTTACTGCGTGTGTGGGATCCGTTCTCGAGCAGAATGGGTAATAAACTTTCTCCTTCGTACGGTTTAATGTCATCCTCGTTCCATATAGTTGGATATTTGGCTCCTGTTGCATCAATCAAGGTTGCCATGATATCAATAAAATGGGCTGGGTAATCTTTATTTATCGTTCCAGGATTTTTAATTTCATTGGGCCAACTAACAATAAATGGAGTGCAAATTCCGCCCTCGTAGCTACTATTTTTGTAGGAGCGAAAAGGAGTGTTGGAAACATTTGCCCAGTTGGGTCCTTGAGATGCCCAGTAGGTGGAGGAACCAATGACTTCTACTGGAAGTCCATCCCCGGCCCTACTTCCTGCTTTGTGAATTGCAAATTCAGGGGTTTCAGAGGAGGCACCGTTGTCCGATGCAAAAAAGACAATCGTGTTCTCTCTTTTGCCAATCGCATCTAACTTTTTGATTACTTTTCCAATATTTTGATCCACTGAGTCTATCATAGCTGCATACACAGCCATTCGTCTTGCCTCTGCTTTTTGCTGGTTTGCAGACAATGAAGTCCAAGACTTGTGAATTGGATAGGATAAGGGATCTCGACGATCAATCACTCCTAATTTACTCATTTTATCATAGCGAGCATTTCTGATAAACTCATATCCCTTTTTGTAAGTTTCTTCGTACTTTTGAATATCCACCTCCCAAGCCTGCAAAGGATCGTGAGGTGCCGTGTAAGACAAATACAAGAAAAACGGGCTATTATCCTCTTTGCATTTTTCCAAATACTTCAATGCATATTTTGTATATATATCCGTAGAATAGAAATCTTTATCAACCGGAGTGTAAGGAATCAAGACCTCTTGATCTATCGCCCAACGACGCTGTCCATATTTTTTTTGAATCGGTTTTTCTTCGCCCTCTCGTTGAAATCCTGGATTGAAATGATTGGTTGCTCCATCTAGTAAGCCAAAACAATGATCAAAACCTAGATCATAAAGCGACTCTTCAGAATGGTGCTTACCCGAGGCAAAAGTTCTATATCCTACAGATTTTAATACCTCGGCCAAAGTGACCGCATGCTTGAACTTTTTAAAGTAATGACCGAATCCACATTGCTGAGCATAGAGACCTGTAAGTAATGCGGCCCGAGATGGGAAGCACTTGGAAGTGTTGTGCATTTGAGTGAAACGCATTCCTCCGGCCGCTAATGAATCAATATTTGGAGTTTCAATCTCACCTCCGTAACATCCGATATCACTGTAACCCATATCGTCGAGAAGAATAAAAACGACGTTTGGTTTGTCTGACCAAAGTGAAAAACTTAAAAAGACCGAAAAGAGGTAAATAATTATTTTAGAGGGGAACATGAATATAGGTTTTAAAAATTTGAGTCGTTTGAACACGGAGGATGCAGCAAAAAATGAGATTCAAGCAAAAGACATTGAGGCTAAATGAGAGATTAAATTCGGAAATAAAACCTTTTGGTTACTTGTAAGTTTTCATGAATCATTGCAAGCAACTCTGTGAAACTTAAAGTTTTTGTTCTAATGAGAAAATCGACTTTAAGCATCTTCTTTGAACATAAGTTTCGCTCCACTTATAATGGCATTTCCCTTCAAACCCGAAATCTCAACAATTAATTTAGATTCGGAAACTTTTACCGAAGGAAAACTGATTTTTTTAAGGATAGATCCGTCTCCATAAAGGTCGAATTCCTGACTGGTATTATTGAAGGAAACCTTCAAAATTCTTTGCCCTTCTTCTTGCACTACGGAAGCTGGAAAATAAAGATCTAAGTCATAGACTCCAGAGACCAAATCCTCTGTCACTGCTTTGAGCTGTAAGGTTATTGTGGAGGAACGCTCCACGTAGGACTCTGCAATCTCTTCATCGCTGCTTAGACCCGATCGGATCCCGGGGAGAGATGAAGATGAAAAACCTGTGGTATCAATAGGCTTGCCATCTTCCACGATTACTCCAGAGGCTCTAGTTCGAAGGATTTTTCCTCCATTTTGAATTAAAATACCATCATGAACCGCCCATCGGAATCCCTTTTGATCAAAATGAAATTTCTGATTGACTGCTCCAATCGCATATTTGTCCATCGGAATAGGTCCAAAGTTATATCCAATTGGATAAAGACCCAATTTAGCACAAATATAATCATAGGAATACAGCCAAACGCTTCCAATTCTCACTAGATGTCCCTCTTCTCCTCTTGAGGGTCCGAGTGCTTGAGAGGCTTTGGCAAAATCCTGCACGGTTTCCGTATGTCTAGAGGATTTCATGATGGCCCTTGCCCTTTCAATATCCCCTTTCTGAATACAATTTTTCGCCTCCGTCAACTTTAAAGAAGAATCTGCAACTCCATAGATAAATTTTTCATTCATTAAAAAATAATTGAAAAACTTCTTTGCCTGTTTTGACATAGAATCCACTTGAATCGATTCCAGTCTCTGGATGCGATCACGGGTAGAACGATGGTGCTTGTCGGCATCTTTTAGAATATTAGGAATAATGGGCCCTCCTTTTTTTAGCCTTAAATTCATATAATTGGCACTGGTGGAATAACCAAAGCTGGGAGCATTAGTCCACCAATCCTTAAGGTAATCCCCCATAATTGTTTTGTATTCTTTTCCAAAAAAATGATCCGCAAGGGTGTAACATGTTTCTTTGTAATTTTCGTTTTTAGAACTTTCCCAAGCTTGACGCATTAAATTTTTAAAGAATAGGTCTAAAGGCCAGGTCATCCAATGCACAATGGCATAGCCTGGAACCTCGGATTCCTTTAACATATCAGAAAAATTCTCATGGGGTTGGAAAGGACGCCCCACATAATGACCATCATCATGTTGTGCCCAATCAATTGGATAAATGGATCGAGTTTGTGAGATTTCTTTGTAGATTTTTCGAATATCAGGCCATCTGAAGGCTCGGTTGTAATCCTTAACCCAGAGAGAAATCTCTGGATCTTCAACAAAATTATGAAGTCGCCATAGCTGGCTTCCAGTTCTATCCCACCAACCACCATAACCTATCTTGACATCCTCACGCCCCAATTCTTTGACGATAGATAAAAAAGCGGTCGTCACTTTTGAATAGGCAAAATGGGCAGGACCTTTATCATTTTTGTATAGTTTATGGTAACTGACCAGTTCTGGATAGTTGACTTTTAAGCGGTCGTATTCCTCTCTCCAATCAATGGGAAGATCCTCATATTTAATGGTCATCCAATCCGTCCATTCCCCACGACTCCAGACGATGATTGTATCTAATTCTGGATAGGTTTCTAAAAGGGTCCTGACCTGATTTTTATAATAATCGTAGCCTTCTTTTTGGTCAGGCCGAACAAGAGAACCGTTTTTAAAACGAACCTTCTCCGACAAGGTTTGGACAATGTTTAGAGGGTTGCAACTGTGATGATCCATATCCACTGCCAAATGAATCTTCATCCCAAAGTTTTCTGCATAGCGAAATGCATCTTGTAATAAATGGACCGCCGCATCTACTCGATTTTCATCTTCAACCAACGCGACTTTTGAAGAAAAAACCGAATGATTTAGGAAATGAGCCCCTGGTAAACGGCGAACGTCATTGAGCAAAGGGACCCCCCACTCTGGACCTTTATGAGTAGCACCCATGTATCCAACTTCTTTAGTCTGTCCATTGTAAGAAAACTGAAAAGCTGGATTGTTGCCGTAGAAGTGCAAAATAATTCCATTGTGTCCCATTCTGGATACTTGACGAATCCACTTTTCATAGTGCTCAATATCCCAACCACTACAACCAGAGAGAAAATTATGCCAGTTCATAACCATTCTCTCTTGAACCAAGGGGCGATCCTTTAGATTCCAAGAATCCAATGAAAAAACAGATTTAGGTTTTGGGTGGATCGTATGTTCCAGATAGAAAGCATATCCCAACTCCTCTAAAATTGCATACACTCCATCCAGAACTGCTCTAGGATGATTTCCACAGATAATACCAATATTCCCATTTCCAATATTATTAACTAGGAACTGTCCCGGTTTTTCTACTTCTTTAGGATCTAAATATCTTTTCAAAATAGGTTGATCCTCTAAAGTTCCAATCAATATGAACTTCCCAGATTCAGGAATTTTTTCACGAATAAAAAATTGATCCTCAGGATAAGCTTCGCTTAAAAAAAGCTTCAGTTCTCTCACGGCTGTTTTTTGAATCGAATCAAAATTGTTTGGCTTCACCAAAATAATTTCTTCAGCAGACAGAAAACCAACCATTAAAAAAAGAGGTATCAAAAATTGGATTCGAATTTTAATAAACAAGTTCATACAGATTGTTTAGCGTGTAGAAAAATAAAAACGAAACACCCAATCCCTATTCTCTTGAATTTTCTAAGATTTATTGTCGAGGAAGAAACAAAACGCTTGTTGTAGAAAATCTATTTCATATGATAGATATTCTATCCCTTGAATACCTAAATGACAGATAAATGGAACACTCAATTGACTCTTGTAAAGAGAGCTCAAGACCCGAATGATCAACAAGCTTGGCATGATTTTGTCCGGCATTACCAACCATTTATAGAAATTACTTTAAGACGATTGACTCATCGTAGCTCCGAATACGATGACCTTATTCAAGAAACTTTGTTGATTATCTGGAAAAGTTTGTCGGACTTTAAATTCAAACCCCATCCCGGGGGATTTAGACGATGGCTCAGCACCATTATTAGGAATCGAGTCATTGACCTCGTTCGCAAAAACAATAACTACAACAAACGCAACGAAAGTGCCGCTCAAGAAAAGTTGATTCAAGAGGAGTTTAAGAAAACCGAGATGGAGACAATCATTGTTCAAGATTGGGAGCGGCATATTACTCAAACTGCACTCACAAATGTAAAGCAATATTTTTCTGGAACAGCGGTTGTCGTATTCGAATTGTCCTTGAAGGGCTTTTCTGCATCAGAGATCAGCAAAAAATTAGAGATTCATCAAGATTCTGTAAGAACTCTCAAAAACCGAGTTAAAAATCGTGTTGTCAAGGAAGTCCAAAGACTGAGAACAGAATTGGAATTTTAATTTATGAAAGAAGAGGAGGATAAGTTAGCCCAAGAATTGGCAGAACTCTACAACTACGAGGAGGAGATTGAAGAGGACAATCTTTTCAATCAGATAAAACAGATCCCTGCCGCCTTCGAGCGATATGACAATATGGAATTCATCGCGAAAGGGGGAATGAAGGAAATTTTTAAAGTTTTTGATCCAAAAACCGGTCGTAATGTAGCCCTTGCCCGTCTATTACAAAACTCCCCCGAGGAACTGCATGAAACTTTTCTTAGAGAGGCTCGCTTGACCGCGATGTTAGACCATCCGAATATAATTACCGTTCATGAAATAGGAATTGATTTGGATGAAAAACCTTATTTTACAATGGAATTCAAGGTCGGTCATAATTTAAGAGAAATTATTACCTGCCCTCTACTATCTAAAGAGTTTCTCCAGCAGGATTTAATCGAGATCTTTATAAAGATTTGCAATGCGATTTCCTACGCTCATTCCCTTGATATTTTACACTTGGATTTAAAACCCGACAACATTCAAGTGGGAGATTACGGAGAGGTGATTGTTTGCGATTGGGGGTTGGGTAAAAAGATTGGTGACTGTAATTTGGATGGGGGTGAGTTGGATCAACTACTGCTCAACCAAGATCTTTTATACAACATGACTCTGGCTGGTAAAATCAAGGGTACTCCGGGATACATGGCCCCAGAACAAATCAACGCGAAACAACCCAAGTCTCCTCAGACCGATATCTATGCTCTAGGTTGTTTGCTGTTTACCCTATTATGCAAGAAGCCCCCTGTTCAAGGAAATCAAGAGGAAATCATGCATAAAACAAATACGGGTGATATTCTTCCCTCTATCCAGCAAATCTCTACTACCAAATTGCCATCGGGATTGCGGGCTATTATCCTAAAGGCGATGGCTCTCAATCCTTCGGATCGTTACGCAAGTGTTCATGAAATGAAATCTGATGTCAGAAATTACCTTTCCGGCTACACGGTTTCCGTGGAAGAAAGTAATGCAATTAAAGAAGCCAAACTATTTTACAAACGCAACCGTTCCCAATGCCAGATTGCAGCAACATTCATTCTCGTTACCTTCCTACTTACAACGATCTTCTTCTTCCGCTTGAATCAAAGCCGATTGATTGCTAAGCAAGAACGAAATACAGCTGAAGAACAAAAAATTCTCGCTGAAGCCAACTTAGATAAATATTTAAAGGAAAAAGAAAGGACCAACTTATTAAATGTAGAGAGAGCCAAAGCACTTGAGAATGACACTCACCCCATGCGCTTTCACTATTTTTTTACAGATCCGGTCAAGAATTTACAAGAAACGATCAAACGGATGCAGTTTGTTTATGAACTAAACCCTTCCAATCGTAAAGCTTTGGCTATTATAGGATCTACCTATTTTACCATGCAAAATTTTAAAAAAGCAAATGAACTCTATGAAAAATGCAGTGAAGGAGAAGAGGATTTATTCTTATTGAGTCAGGAATTTGAAAATCGCCCTAAAGATCCCGAGGGTCTGCTCTCTTTAGAACATTTTATTGAACTTATTGAAAAAACGGGCAGCAATGGATCCAGAAATTACCTGTGTGAGAGGATGATTGCCTTTCACACACTCAATAGTTGGAAAAAGCACAAAGATTATGCACCCCTAGTTGAAACCTTAATTCGAGCCTGGGCTATAAAAGGAAAACAAAATCCACAACCCATTCAATTTAATTACGATCCAATCACAGAAACCTTACAATTAAAGGGCAAAGAGATTGTGTATATTGAATCCGATTCTATCCATGGATCCGGTAAATCTCTGTTGCGATACATCCCTATAAAGCATTTAAATATCAGTTCCACCAGCGTTTATAAGCTCAGCTCGATTCCCAACTTATCTCATCTAAAAACAATCAACCTCCGAGAGACACAAACATCTAATCTATGGCCTATTGCCAAACTTCCATTGATAGAATCCATTGAGATCAGTCCAGAGCAGTATTCTGAAAAAATGCTTTCGAATTTCCCAAAAAGCATAAAACTAATCAAAGATCCTTAATTCGAAAGGTTTCATTTTTTTATTTTGATGAATGTAGTTGAGTTTTTACCTTAGATTCTAAACACCTCATCCTAAAAACAACCGATCCTTTGAAAGATTAGAATTTTGCTCAACGAGGTTGAGCCAACAGAAATTTTAAACATCAGTGGAAGGACTAGAGTCGAACCACAAATCTAAAAAGGGTCGCAATAAAAGGCTTCTGTTGGTAAAATCTAGACTTGTGAGCCAATCGGACAAAATATTTAAACATCATTTGATACGCAGTGCATTCACTGGGATCGTTGAGACTGGGATTATGGGGTTCTCTTTGCTTATAGCGATCCGCGTTTTTGATGCTTCTCAAACCCACAAAATCTGGATTGCCGCTGGAGTTCCCATAGGGTTTATTTTGACTTCTTTCACCGTTTTTTTAGTCAGTAAATCAGATTTCAAAGCGGGCTTTATTTACTGCTTTTTATCCTTGGGAATCGGAATCTTTTTTTTAGGGGCGGCTGCTTCTAATCATTTATTATTATTTGTACTTTGTATAATGGGTGCCAAGATTCTTTCCGCTCAAATATCCCCAATCTTGATACAAATATATGCTTTAAATTTTGATAAAAAGAAATTGGGAAAAAATATTTCCTATTTTCTAATTACTGTTTCTTTATTTTCAGGAATCAGTTCCTATCTTTTTGGCAAAGTTTTAGATCATGATTTGAATCTTTATCGGGTTTTATATTGCTTCATGGGGTTTTCAAGCTTGGGGATCTTGTTTTCATTGACTCAAATCCCTTCCAGAAGCATCAAAAAAGCAAAGAATAACAATCCCTTAAAAAACTTGAGTTTTTATTACAAAGACAAGCTTTTTGGATGGATGCTCACGATGTGGATGTTTATGGGAATTGGAAATTTGATGACTCTCCCCCAGCGTATTGAGTATTTGGCGAACGAGAAATATGGGCTTTCCTATACCAACGAGGAAATCTCAATCATCGTTATGGTAGTCCCATCCGTAATGAGTGTTCTTAGCTCACAATTGTGGGGTAGAATGTTTGATCGCTGTCATTTTATCCCGATTCGGTGCGCTCTCAATGTTTTAATGTTAATCGGAATTGTTCTTTTTTTCAATAGTTCCAGCTTTCTTTGGCTCAGTATTTCCACTGGGATTTTTGGGTTTGCAATGGGGGGAGCAACGATCACTTGGAATCTTTGGGTTACTAAAATTGCACCTCCTGGGGAAGAATCTGCCTATATGAGTGTTCATACTACGCTGAATGGGATTCGAGGTATTTTTGCACCTTCACTGGGGTATTTTGCACTCGATTACTTAAACATGAAAGCTTTTAGTATGGTTGCAGCCGCTTGCATGCTCCTCTCAATTGTTATGCTTTTTTTTGTGTGGCGTCACAAACGGTTCGCTTGAATGATTTTAACCTTCATTTTCAATCAACAGGGACAATTGAAGATTTTTTGTGAAATTGCAGGAATTCGGAGTTGGAATAAAACTCAAAAAACATTTTAAGGATCGAATTGGAAATAATTGAATCGTAAACGAATTCTTTTCATAAAAAACAAATTAAGAGCGAGACTCTTCCAAAAATCTATGCAATAGAAAGAAATTGAATGTCAATTTGAGCTTGCAGGATTTGGACTGAAGAAAGTAGTAGAACTACTAGATTCCATTAATCAAGAGTATCTAACTTAAAAAGGGATTCTAAAAGCTTAGTAAAATAAACTCTCTATTAAGCTCAAGGGTATCAAAGATCGCTACAAGTAAAGGGATTGAACTCTACTTACAGAAATTTTATTTTGTCCCATGCAAAAGACTTTATTAATATTTAATTTTAATGAACGGGTCCTATTCATGTATAAGGATTCATTCCATGCAGCTTTTTTATTGCCTTCAATCTGTCTTCATTCAAATACTATATCGTTCTTAATAAAGAGTCTAAGTTTCGAACTCGATCCCTATTTGCTTTTTATGTTCAATTTCAACCAATTTAACAATTTATAGATGGAACAGGATAAAATCTATCTCCTAATTGCAACATTCTTGTTTGCGATCGGTTTTGTTTATGGTTTTTACACAATTTTGCGGGGCCACAAATACCAAGGGCTCTTACTTTTTGCTTTTATCATTGGAGGATTCGCATTCCAGACTTTGGGTTTGAATATTCGAGGGGCCAAGGTTATGTCCTGTCCACTAGGAAATTTATTTGAAATTATTCAATTTATCTCTTGGTCCTTAATCATGGCCTATATAATTATACGCTATGTCCTAAAACTCCAGTTACTTGAATTATTCACAACTTTTATTGCGAGTGCTTTGAGCTTCTTTTCGTTTTTGTATCCACAATGGGACAAACCGTATGAAAATTCACTTTTTGGCGGAAATAAATGGATAGAACTGCACGCTGCATTGGCAGTTTTCAGCTATGGAATTTATGCTTTGATGGCTGCAGTTGCAGTCATGTATTTGATTCAACACTATTCTTTGAAGCGAAAATTACCCTCTAAAGTTTACAATTTTCTTCCTTCAATTTCTTCTTCTCTTGAGGGAAGCTACAAACTTCTTTTAACAGCCCTACTCTTTTACTCTATATCTGCAATTGTTGGGTCCATGTATTGGTTTCAAGACTTTGAGAGTATTTCAAAACTTAAATTTACAATGACGATTGCTCTCTGGGCTTTCTCTATTTCGCTCGTATTCCTCAGGAAGAAAGATGTCGTTTTTGGAGAAGTTTTTGCATGGTTGTGTCTGTTGTTGTTTAACTTTGCCATTTTAACTGTGCTGCCAATTGATAATCGTAGTTCTAACAAAACCAGGGACACTTCCGGAATTGTGGAATTGCATGAAAGCAGTCAAGAGGCTGTTTTGAATTTAAAGTAGTCTTTCAATTAAGAATGAGTTCAAAAAATTTGTTTTTAATCGGTAGCTCCCACCACAGTGTTCCTCTGGAAATTAGAGAGAAATTGGCCTTGAGCGCTGACGATACTGAGTATATCTATAATTTTCTGAAAGAATCTAAAAATATTAGTGAATTTTTAGTTTTAAACACTTGCAACCGCGTAGAACTTTATGGGGTCTCAGACAAAGAGGACATCCAAGAAGAAGTGACTCAACTGCTCAGCCAATTGCATGATTTTGACACTGCTTTTTACAAAAGATACAGTTTTTGGAAAAGAGATTTAGAGGTTATTAGACACATTTTCGAAGTCGCATCTGGGATCGATTCTCAGATTATCGGAGAGAATGAAATTTTTGGTCAGGTAAAAGATGCATTTAGAGAAGCTACGGAAAATAAAACTCTTGGAAGCACTTTGAATAAAGTGTTTCAAAAAAGCTTTCAAGCTGCTAAATGGATAAGAAGTAATACTTCTATTTGCAGAGGGCAAATTAGTATTGGCAGTATTTGTGTAGATCTTGCATCCCGTATATTTGGATCTCTCGAGGAAAACAATGTTCTTGTAGTGGGAACAGGAGAAGTGGCTGAGAAAACGCTTGAGGCTTTGCAAGCCAAAGGTTGCTCTATGTATTCTGTAACCGGCCGAAATATTGAGAAATCTAGAAATTTAGCCAATCTTTACAATGGCAGTGTGATTGATTTTGAGACTTTTCAAAATTCATTGTCGATCTTCGATATTATTATCTCTTCCACCTCTGCTTCAGGATTGATTCTTTCAGAACAATCTATAAGAAAAGCGGTTCTCAAGCGTAAGGGACTTCCTGTATTTCTAATTGATCTCGCAGTTCCAAGAGATGTAGATCCAAAATCTGCCAATTTGGGTTCTGTTTTTCTATACAATATGGATGACCTATCTATGATAGCCAATGAAAACCTTAAGAATAGGCAAAATGAGGTGGTAATCTGTAAAGAATCCATTCAAGAGAAAGCGACCTATTTATGGGAAGGAATGAATCGAATCTCTCAAAAAAAGTCGACACCGATTCTCCATGAACCTCAAGAATTTCATGCCTGAAAGCAACGATCCATCTCTGGAATTAAACGGATTTATTTGGAAACTCTCAAATCCTTCAATTATGGGTATTCTGAATGCCACTCCCGATTCATTCAGTGATGGGGGTCTTTATGATCATCCAGAGCGTGCACGCTCTCAAATTAACAAAATGCATCGCGACGGCGCGCAGATCATTGATATTGGAGCTGAATCTACAAGACCGGGTAGCAAACCAATCTCTGAAGCGATGGAAATAAGTAGACTTCATCCTCTTTTAAAATCCCTGCCAAAAGATAAATATCTTATTTCAATAGACAGTAATAAGATTCAAGTTCAAGAATCTTGTATCAAATTAGGAGCGCACATAATCAATGATGTATTTGGCGGTTCTATCCCATTATTTCAATTAGCGGAAGAATATCAAGTGGGTCTTGTCCTTATGCACTCTTCTGGAATTCCAGAGACCATGCAAAACAATACAGAATACACGAATATTATGGATGATATTCTTTTCTGGATGGAAGAGAAAAGAAAGGCTTTGTCTGCTTTCTCAACCCCAGTGGTTTGGTATGATCCGGGGATTGGTTTTGGTAAAACTTTGGAACAAAACTTAATTCTTATGAGTCACCTTGATCGTTTTAAAAAGGAAGGTTTTCCAGTTCTGCTAGGCTCCTCAAGAAAATCATGGATCGACAAATTGTTTGGAGTCGATGTGCATCATCGACTCGGGGCTTCCATCAGCTCCATTCTATATGCTTACCAACAAGGGTGTGAATTATTCCGAGTCCATGATGTATTTGAAAGCAATCAAGCCTTGCAGACCCTTAAAGTCCTAGAGAAAAACAGAAATGGATAAGATCCTTTTGAATCGAATAGAAGTTTCATGCATAATTGGTCTGCTAGAAGAGGAAAAATTAGCTCCGCAAACCCTCTTTATATCAATCGATGCAGAGATTTCTTTAAAAGAAATCGGTGAAAGCGATGATTTGAAGCACGGGATTGATTACTGTGAAATCATAGAAAAAACTAGGTTTTATTGTGAACATTCAAATTTTTTAACGATCGAGGCACTCGCCCATAATTTAGCAATTATGTTAAAAAAATCTTTTCTTAGAATTCGAAAAATTAGAATCACAATTGAGAAACCTAAATACGCTAAAGACTTAAAACTACAAAGTATTGAGATTCATGTGGAACGATGATGTATTTATTGCTTTAGGGTCGAATTTAGGAAATTCTATTCGAACTTTTAACGAAACAATTCTTGAGCTTAGTAATTTTTGTAAAGAAATTCAAAAATCTTCTATTTACATAACAAAACCCTACGGTTTCCAAAATCAAAATGATTTTCATAATGCTGCAATTTCCCTAAAGACTCATTTAGGTCCTAGGGAATTATTAATGGAAATGCAAAAAATAGAAAAAAAACTTGGAAAAAAAGTGCTCTTTGACAATGGTCCTCGAGCGATTGATTTGGATTTAATTTTTTTCAAACATGATACCCTTGAAGAGGAGGATCTTTCTGTTCCGCATCCACTCGTGACTGAGAGAGATTTTGTTTTATTACCCCTTTGTGACCTGGCACCTAAATTCGTCCACCCCATTCATAAGAAAACCTTGATTGCTTTGCTGAAGGAGCTGAATTTTAATTATTTTACTGGCACACGAATTCCATGGGAAGAATGCGTATAATACCTACAAAATTTTGCTTTCTAATCCAAATGGAAATTATTAATTATAGCTGCTCAAAAGATAGGATTCATTGGATTGTTGGTATGAAGCAGTCTGAAATGAATGATAGAATATCCTCTGTATATAGATGTTCTTGGAGGAGTGGCAGGTTTCTTAAATTCGGTCGCTTTTATTCCTCAAGAGTGGAAGGTGTATTATCCTAAATCTACAAAAGAGATCTTATTAAGTATGTTTTTTGTATTTACATTTGGAGTTTTATTATGGTTTGTTTGATCTATTGCTTGGTTCTAAATCAGTAATTATTAGCATTAAATTTACCTTGCTATGTTCCTTCATAATTCTTACCTGTAAAATCCGATATGGATAAATTTTAATGGACTTCTGTTTTTTACAACTTCTTGGGCTCTTCATTTCAATGATAGATGATTTGATAAGTAGACGTTTTAGGAGCAAGATGTTGAAACCGATATGAGGCGCTGCTGGGTTGAAATTCATTTAAGTGAACTGGAGCATAATCTCCAGTGTATTCGTTCTATGGTTCCCTCCCATGTGAAAATAATCTCTGTTGTTAAAGCGGATGCATACGGTCACGGAATCCATGCAACCGTCGCGCGACTCATGCAAAGCGGAACAGATATTTTTGCAGTAGCCAATGTCCAAGAGGGGGCCAGTATCAGAGAAATGGGATCTGGATGGCCTATTCTTACTCTCAGCCCCCTACTTCCAGAGGAAATCCCGGCTTGTATTGAAAACAATATAACTCCAACAATTTCTACTTATCAGGAGGCAGAAGCGATAAATAAGGTTGCATCTATCAAAAAATCTCCAATCCAGTGTCACTTTAAAATAGACACGGGTATGGGACGTTTAGGGATTTGGTATGAACAAGCTTTGGAAGAATATATAAAAATATCGAAGCTTCATTATATCTGCATCCAAGGAATCTATACCCACTTTGCCACGAGCGATAATGACATTCAGTACACTCACAAACAAAGAGAACTTTTTCTAAGCATTATTGACCATTTACCCAATCTACCTAAAGATTGTATTTTTCACGCTGACAATAGTGCTGGACTAGATAGTTTCTCTCCAGAGGGAGGTCGATTGTTCAATGCAGTGCGAATAGGATTGTTACAATTTGGAGCTCAGGCAAGAGAGAATTCTCTGCTTCAATTTTACAATCCTAAACCTACGCTCAGTTTTCATACACGAATTGGTTTAATAAAAAAAGTGCCGCCAGGAACCCCAATAAGTTATAACCTAACTCATAGGGTGGATCATGAAACAACCCTAGCGATTATCACTGCAGGATACGCGGATGGTATCCCGCTTTCTATATCCAACAGAGGCTCTGTATTGATTCAAGGAAAAAAATGCCGAATACTTGGTAGAGTCACTATGGATCAAATTATTGTGGATGTGGATCACCTAAACAACCCGCAATGCGGTGACGAAGTGGTACTTATTGGTCAACAAGGAAAAGAAAAAATCACTCTTGAAGAGTTTTCCAAAAACGCTCAAAGTATCCCTTGGGAGATTTTATGCTCCATCAGTAAAAGAGTCGAAAGAATCTACAAAACAGTTCGACAATGAGCGATTCAATAAGAATAGACAAGTGGTTGTGGGCCGTGAGAATTTACAAAACAAGATCTCTTGCTACTGAGGCTTGCAAAAGTGGTCGAATAAAACTCAATGAACATTCAATAAAACCTTCTCATTGGATCAAAGTTGGTGAAATCTACAAGATTTCTAAAAATGGCTTCAATCTCACTTTTCAAGTCTCTGGACTGATTGCCAAAAGAGTCTCTGCCAGCGAAGCTGCAAAGCACAAAATAGATCTTACACCCCCAGAGGAGTATTCTAAAAAGAGAGATATTTTGGAATTAGCCCCTCCGGTTCGCCCTAGAGGAAGCGGTAGGCCTACAAAAAAAGAGAGGCGCGAAATGGATCAATTGTGGGATTTGGAATAAAAATTTCAACTCTGCCTACAAATGAGCCTTCTTAAGACTTTATTAAAATAACTGTAAATCATTTCATATCATTCAATTGTGAAAAAGAGCTATTTTTTTGATGTTTTTAAGTTGAATCTACTCTCTTAAAAGCAGATATTTATCCCCTTATGGTTAAAAAAGAATTCCCCGAAGTAGTATCCCTTATTGTCCAATCGGACAAACGTTACAAGCACGGAGCCTACTACTTCTTAAGGCAAGCTTTGGATCACACAGTAAAAGAAATAAAAAAGAAAAAACCAAATTTGAAGTCGAACCATATCTCAGGTCAGGATTTGTTGGAGGGGATTAAAAAATTCGCACTCAAACAATTTGGTCCAATGACTCTAACACTTTTTAATGAATGGGGGATTCAGGAATGTGAAGATTTTGGTAATATTGTTTTTAATCTTGTTGAATTTGGAGTCTTGGGAAAAACCGAAAAAGATAAACCTGAGGACTTTTGCAAGCTTTATGATTTCAATGAAGCTTTTAAAAACCCATTTTTACCAAAGAGAAAAATTAAATAAAATAGATGGAAGATCTTGTCGAAAACCTTCACTCAGAATTCTGGATTGATACCACGCAAAAAAAGATTCTTAAAAACGGTCTTACCTTAGTTCATACCTCAGCAATTCAATCAGATCTTTGTTCGATTCAATACTATATTAAAACCGGAAGCATTCATGAAGAGAAGTTTCTTGGCTCTGGAATTTCTCATTTTCTAGAACATATGGTTTTTAAAGGAACAAAAAGCTATACGGGTGAAGAAATCACCAATAAGTGCCAGGAAATTGGAGGCACTCAAAATGCTTATACTTCCTTTGATAGAACTGTATATTTCATTGATGCTCCATTAAACACTTTCCAGTCAGCATTAAAAATACTGACTGAAATGGTATTTTATCCCACTTTTCCAGAAGAGGAATTTGAAGTAGAAAAAGAAGTCATTCTAAGAGAAATCAGCATGAATGAGGACGATCCAGATAGGGAATTGAGCCAGAAGCTTTTTTCTTTAGCCTATAAATCCCACCCTTATCGACTTCCAGTCATAGGAAAAAAGAGTGCTTTTTTAAATCTCTCTCGTAGAAACTTAATAGAATACCATCAAAAGCGATATGTTCCTGAGAATACAATCCTTGCAATTGGAGGCAACATTTCCAAAGAGGAAATGGACCTTGTCATCCAAAAGCTTGAAAGCATTCCTAGCCAAACAATCCAACCCATTTCTATTGCCCCAGAAAAAACTCAAATAGCTTACAGAGAACACTATTTAGAAAAAGATTTAAATCTAACAAGAGCAGGACTAGCCTTTCAAATTCCTTCACTTTTAGATAAAGACACCGCAAACTTGGATGTTCTTTCAAGCATCCTTGGCCAAGGACAAAACAGTTTATTCTGGAATAAGCTTCGCAACGATAAAAGTATCGTCTACCAAATAGATGCCCAATCTTGGTCTCCATTAGATGGAAATGGACTTTTCTTTATATCTTTTATATGCGACCACAACAAAGAGAATGATGTTCTCTCTGAAATCAGATTGATATGCGATGAATTGGACCAAAACAACCAATTAGCAGAACGAATCGGTCGCGCCAAAAAGCAAGTGATTATGAGTGAAATTCGCTCACGAAAAACAATCAGCGGGCTGACCAGTAAAATTGGAAATTCTGAATTTTCCTATGGCACAACAAATTACACTTTAGAATATCTTTCGAACCTTGAATTGGTAAATGAAAAAACTCTGCTTAAAACTGCGCAAAAATATTTGATTCAAAAGAAAGCTACCTTGGTAATAATGGGAAATCAGTCTGAAAATGCTTTGTCTAAAAGAAACTCATTGTCTTCTACAAAATGCATACCTGAGGTGACTCGTTTTAAAAATAGTAATCATTTCATTCGCCTTCAAGACAACGCTCTTCCTCTGACTCATTTTACATTGGCAACTAAAGGAGGATTGTTTTCGGAAGAGATTGGCAAAAATGGAATCTCCTCATTATTTGCTAACCTTCTTTCAAAGGATACAGAAAAAATGACCTCTGAAAGTATTTCCGACATAGTAGATAAATACAGTCTCTCATGGAGTCCATTTTCTGGTAAAAACAGTCTTGGTATTTCAGCTGAATGTATAATCAGTGACGCCCCCGTCGTAATAGAGCTTTTATGCAATGCTTTGAAAAATTTGAATATGGGTCAAAAAAGACTAGTAATAGAAAAAAATGCTCAGATCGCTAGTTTAATGGAGCAAAAGGACGAAATCTTTGAGGTTGGAAACTTAGCTCTTCACAAAAACTTCTTCCAAGATCACCCCTTAGGAAAGAACCCTCTTGGCACCGTTGAAGATTTACAAAAAATAGATCTTGAAGATTTAAACAATTACAAAAATCATTGCCTGCAAAATCAAAACTGGGTTTTATCTGTTGGCGGAACCATTCCGAATGAAGAAGTGCTAGAACCCTTATTAAGAATTTTACAGGATTTTAAAGCACCCACAGAACATTTGATTGACGATAAGCCTCAGTCAAATACATGCAAAACCTCAGAGCAGATAGATTTCGATCGGAAACAGACAGTTGTCTTCCAAGCCTTTTCTACACCAGGAATTCAAGAGGAGGATTTTATTGTAGCTGACTTAATTGAAGAGTACCTAGGATCCAGCGCAGGTAGACTTTTTAAAGTCATAAGGGAAGACAATGGTCTCGCCTATTATACAGGAGTTGCTAGAACCCTTGGTCTAAAATCCGGAATGCTTTATTTTTATGCTGGAACTGAGAAAAAACACAGCGATAAAATATTTGAAATTTTTCATAACGAAATCAATCGAATTTCAAATGAGGACTTTGATAATAACTCGATCGAAAAGTGTAAAAATTCTCTTAAAATTGGGAAATTAAAATCTGTCCAAACAATCCAAAATAAAGTCACTCAATCTGCCTTAAACTGCCTTTACAATATGCCTGTAGACGACTGGACTTCCTACCCAAAAAAAGTCGATTCAATTACATCTCGACAAATAAGCGATTTTTCGAAAAAATATTTCTTTGGTCAAAAGACTGTTTGTTTAACAATCGGTCAATAGCAAAGCATTTTTAATCCCCATGGCATTGATTGTGCTAAATTCATGAGTCTCTCATGACATCTGAATCCCAGTTTAAGTTAAAACTTAAAAGTGTAGAAATACATTTAATGGCGGTAGCATGATAAAAATTCTACATAGATATATCGCTATTGACAATGTCTGCGCTTGGCCTGTTCTTTTGAAAGACCCAAAATCTGACGACCTCTACGCAATCATTCACAATTCCCCATCGCATGGTTGGCATGAAGGAAGTCTGGATTGCTATAAAAGTGAAGATGGGGGTCATTTTTGGACAAAACAAGGCACTCCTGCACCTCATGATCCCGGTGAAAACCGGATTCATATCGCAGCTGGGTGGGATCATGAAAACAATATGATTGTTCTCTCTAATGGTTTTAAGCCGGATTTAGAAAAAAAGAATAGAGGAATTGTCCGTGGGATTTGGTGTTCCTCGTCCTCAGACTTTGGAAAAAGTTGGAAGCTAATCCGAGATGTTAAAGGTGCCATTGAAGTTGATGATCAAATCCCATTTGGTCGTATTCACTCATTGGTTGACAAACAACTGATTGCTACCTTCTATCGACCTTTTAGCAAAGAAGACAGTCAAACTTGGTCTGGAATCTCCACAGATAGAGGAAAAAATTGGCTGAATCACACCGCTTTAGTCAACGGTAAAGATGGAAATGAGTGCTGTCTCCTTCCCTTGAATGAAGATTGCAAAATCCTAGCTGCTACACGAACCCACATGGATCATCATGTAGATATTTCAAGATCTTTAGATTCAGGGAAAAGTTGGCATACAGAACAGGCCGTAACACTTGGAATGCAGCATCCTGCTGATTTAACAAAATTGAAAAATGGCAACATACTTCTTACCTATGCTATCCGTAATAAAGGAATGACGAGTATTGCCTTTCGAAGATCCATAGATCATGGAAAATCATGGAAATCCCCAGGATGTATCATTGATTTACCTCATGCAAGAGACTTCGGTTATCCTTCGACCGTTCAACTTTCAGATGAAACATTGATCACCGCATATTACCTCAGTAATTCTGAAAATCACAATCGATACCACATGGGAGTCGTTAGATGGTCTATTAAGTATGAATGAAACATTTTTGAATCAATATTTTAATGATTATAAAAAACTCTTACAAAATGAGTCTATAAATAGTCAAATTGTTCAATTTTGTGAGTTGGCAATTGAAACCAAAAAAAACAAGGGGAAATTGATTTTTGCTGGTAATGGAGCCAGTGCTTCTATTGCCAGCCACTGTGCGCTTGATTACACTAAGCAAGCAAAGATTCCAGCAATAACTTTCAATGACCCATCAGTCATTACAGCTTTTAGTAATGACTGTGGTTATCATAATTGGATAAAAAAATCTCTTGAAGGCCTGTCTCATTCCAACGATTTAGTAATTTTAATCAGCTCTAGTGGGTCTTCACAAAACGTTGTGAATGCAGCTCACTATTGTGTAGAAAATAGTATCAAATTAGTCACTTTCACTGGATTTAATGGAAACAATCCTTTGGCAAAATTAGGTTCTATTAATCTCTTTTTAGACTCTTCCGCTTACAACATCATAGAGTGCATTCATATGATATGGCTAACGATGGCTTGCGATTATATAATCGGAAATAATCAATACAAACCAAACTGAATTTATGGATAAGAAACTAGTTGTCATTGGCAGTAATTCATTCTCAGGTGCAAGCTTCATTGGCCATACTTTAGATCAAGGATACGAAGTAATCGGCATAAGCCGATCTAACGAAAATATTGATGCATTACTCCCCTACAAATGGACTGACAATAAAAATTACAGATTCAAACAATTCGATCTCAACCTTCATACGCAAGAGATTGTTCATTTAATAAAAGAATCTGAAAGTCCTTATATCATAAATTTTGCTGCTCAAGCAATGGTTGCTGAAAGTTGGGAAAACCCTTCCCATTGGTATCAAACAAATGTGGTTGCTAATGTGAGGCTTCATGACGAGCTCAGGAAGATTGATTCTATAAAAAAGTATGTTCACATAAGCACACCTGAGGTTTATGGAAGCTGCGAAGGGGTTGTAGAAGAAAACGATCGTTTCAACCCAAGCACTCCATATGCAACCTCTAGGGCTGCCTGTGATATGCACTTGATGAATTTTTACCAAACCTATAAGTTTCCGGTAGTATTTACTAGAGCGGCAAATGTTTATGGTCCAGGACAGCAATTATATAGAATCATACCTAGAACTATTCTATACATCAAACTCGGTAAAAAGCTTCAACTTCATGGTGGAGGTCATTCATTAAGATCCTTTATTCATATTAACGATGTCGCTGATGGAACTTTGAAAGTTGCCTTAGAAGCTACACCACCCGATACCTTTCATTTTTCCACAGACCAACACATATCTATTCGCAAGCTCGTAGAATTGATTTGTGAAAAAATGGGTGCTGATTTCAAAAAACTTGTTGAAGTTTCCGAGGATCGTCCCGGCAAAGATGCTGCTTATCTACTAGGAACAGATAAGGCTGAAAAAGAGCTCAATTGGTCAGCTAAAACTAGCTTAGAACAGGGAATTGAAGAAACTATAAGCTGGATTGATAAGTATATTGAGATTCTGCAAGACATGCCATTAGGTTATATTCACAAAAGATAATAGAGTTTACTTTTTAAAATATGAGCAAAAAGATATTAATTACTGGAGGGTGCGGTTTTGTTGGGCATCAACTCACATGCAGTTTACTTGAAAAAGGACATAAGGTCACCGTTTTCGATACCCAGTGGTTTGGGAATTATCTTCCGGAAGATCCCAACCTAACGATTGTCCAAGGCGATGTCAGAGATACCGATGCGATCCCCATGGAAGGTATAGAAACAATCTTTCACCTGGCCAACATTGCCAACGATCCCTGTAGCGACCTTAATTCAAAGTTGAACTGGGAAGTCAATGTTCTTGCAACTATGCAAATGGTTGAAAAAGCAATTGAACGCCAAGTAAAGCAATTTGTTTTCGCAAGCTCAGGCAGTGTTTATGGGGTTAAAGAAGAGCTCGAAGTTACCGAAGATTTATCTCTCGTTCCCATTTCTGACTACAATAAGACTAAAATGATCAGTGAACGAGTGTTACTAAGCTATCAAGATCAGATTCAAGTTAGTTGTATTCG
>CAJWYM010000001.1 GCA_913049555.1 uncultured Opitutia bacterium | reverse complement strand
TCAAACTCAAATTCTCAATCATTGAATTAACAATTCTAATCAAAATAAGCCTGTCTCTATTTTCTCAATGGATTTTAGTGCTTACTTTTGGGGTGATTCTCAGTCTGTTCGAATGAGGGAATTGCGTTGGAAGATAATAACTAGTTGAGAATTTTTCATGTTGTGATGAGTCGTTTATTCCCAAATCGATTTAAGCTCGTGCGCTTCCAAATGAATCAGCTTAGCCTTGCCACCAATCGCCTCCATTTTGATTTCTTCAATGGGAAGCCTGTAATCGCGTGGCAAGGACACATAAATACGACCCTCATTCCCTACAATTTCATACAAACAAACATCAACCAGAATGCGCATTCGCACCCTCCCATCGATCACTTTTAATGGGATTTCGCGGTGTTCAATAATTTGTTCTTTGGTCTTATAACGAATGTGTGTGCCCGGTATATGGATGACCACCTGATCGCTGTCGCCTGGCTCGAACTCTAGTTCCAGATCAAAGGTGTTGCTCTGGATTGGTAAAACTACAGGGGAGCCCGGACTTAATTGGACAGAATCCAATGCATGGCTCTTAGCGCGAAGCCCTTGAATTTCAGCGATCGGATTGGCACGCATGCGTATGCCATGTGCTTCTGTGTGAAGAGTGAGCTCGTGAGGGAAGCTGTGGTGACCGGCATAGGGAGCTTCGGGGGCTGCTTGCGAAGTGTTCCAACCGACTTGAATTTTGCGACCGTCTGGGGCGTTGTCAAATGTTTGCGAGGCATAGTAGGTGCCATAGTGGAGGCGATACTTACCCTCATGGTCAGGGATAAAAACCTTGCCATTGAAATTGCCGACCGCGTATCGCGCATCTCCAGAATAGACAACCCAGCGCTTGTTTGAAGCCTCACCATCAACAGGCAATTCAAAAATCTCCATGCATTCGAAGTAGCCCATCAGATCACTTTGGTGTTCCCAGTGCTTCATGTCCACAGAGGTGTAGAATCGCCCGCTTTTATTTTCTTTGCCATCAGTAATATCGTAAACCAACATGACCCAATGGCCCCCTTGCTTGGCAGCTATTTCATTGAGCGGGGAATCTTCCTGATCGTAAGCATACCAAATGACTTTTGGATCGCGTCCGATGTGGAACGGTTTGCCACTGGTATCTTTCCTGTCAAAGGTGATGATTGGATTGTCTTCATAGCGGTGAAAACTTTTACCGCCATCCGTGCTGTAGGCGATGCATTCACCAACACTGGTATTGGTAAAAAAGAGCACAATCGCGTTTTTGCCAAAACCGGAAGTGTTTTGCTTGTCAACGGTACCACTGCCTGAGAATATGAAATGGTCGCCGTTTGTGTAAGGGAAAAGGGCGCCTTTTTGTTGTGTCCAATGAATCAGGTCTGTGCTAGTTGCGTGTCCCCAAGTTTGGTTCCCCATGGACTTTTTCATAGGATTGTGCTGCCAAAAGTAATGCCAAGTGCCCTCGTGATAGACCATGCCATTAGGGTCGTTGTTGAAACCCGTTTTTTGAGAAAAATGAAATTTCGGGCGAAAGGCTTCTTTGTGGAAATAAGCTTCTCCGGGAATTGAGTTGGTCTGTTGGATCTGTGCAAAGCCTTCTTCTGTGGAGCGCCAAGAGCGCACTGTAACTTCTTTGCCTTTGAAGTCTTCTAGGCTGAGCGAGGCATACCAATGAGTGGAAGCTTTATTCTCTGCCAGTTTTACCCAATAATGTCGGACGGGCTTCCTGTCTAAAAGCAACTGAACCGGACTGCCTTTGACTTCAAGCCAGTCTTTGCGATCTCGGTATTCAAGTTCGACGGCTTGTGGTAAATTGTGAATCGGGAAAACTAAATGCTCTTTGCTCACGGTAAAGGATCTTTCGTGCTGATCCCAAGATGAAAAGTCTGGTCTCTTATCGGTCCATTGGAAGTCATCCGCGATGATGCGCCCCCAAGGTTCTTCAACTTCGTCTACAATTCGAATCTGTGCAGATTGTCCATGCCATTCGCTGAGGTCAAAGAAGTTCGCTTTGAGCATCGTGTTTTCGATGCCACTACAGTCTTTGACCGCTTCACCATTTATGAGGAGTTCTACGCGAGTGCCTTGGTGAACTCCTCCTGCAACAACAAAGCTGAGGTAGTCGTGGTCAATGATAAATGAAGTGGACGTAAGAGTCCCTTTACGGGAATCTCCATAGACATTAGAATTTGCGCAAAAGTCGCCCTGCATTGTTCTGTCAACTCGCTGATCCTTAGAATCTGTCGACCGCTGGAAGGGATTGTTCTCAAAGGCGTTCCCTTCTGCAATCCAATTGCTCAGGTCGCCTGATTCAAAGTCACTATTGGCGAAGGGGAGCTCAGAATCCGCCTCCACTAGCATGGGCATTATTGTGGAAACTAACAGCAATTGGATTTTGTATCGAGTCAAAGTCATTCTACTGAAAGCTCTAGTGTAAATATTAACACGGCGAAAAAATTGATTCCTGAACATCCTATAGTATACTTTAATTTTGAAGAATTAAAATGAGAGAAAATCGGATTTGTATGAAAGTCTTGAATCTTCTGAACCTCTCATTTCATTTAAGATTTTTGATTTAAAAAGTGGAGGGGTTGCGGGAGTTTTTGGAATGAATCCGAAAAATTACCAGAACAAAAAGAGCCTAGAAATTCTCCCGATTCCATGAGGAAATTTAATAGGCTACTACAAAATTTTTGTGATTTCGGGGAACAAAACTAAGAGACAAATCATAAAGCCTTGGATGAACAAAAAAGGCAAAACGCCTTTGTAAATATCTGAGGTTTTTAATTCTGGAGGAGCCACCCCTCTGAGATAAAAAAGTGAAAACCCAAAAGGAGGGGTCAAAAAAGAGGTCTGAAGGATCATTGCAATGTAGATTCCATACCAAGTAAGATCCAATCCCAATAGCTTGGCAGCGGGTAAAAGCAAGGGCACTACAATAAAAACAATCTCAAAAAAATCGATGAAAAATCCTAGAAAAAAGATTACGAGTCCACTTATTATGATCAATGTGAGCTTACCCCCGGGAAGATCCGTTAATAAATTTTGAATCCATAGATCTCCATCCAGTCCTCTAAAAACTAAAGTAAAAGCAGTGGCTCCAATAAGCAAAAAAAGAACCATTGTGGTAATTTTGAAGGTCTCAGCGACCGATTCTTCGATGCAATTTTTAGAAAGTTGTTTCTTAAAAAATGCCAGCATAGTAGCTCCAAGGGCTCCAAAAGCTCCAGCCTCAGTGGGAGTAGCCAAGCCAGAAAAAATACTGCCTAATACGATTAGTATGAGTATAATTGGTGGGATAAGAACGAATACAATTCGCTTGAACATTTCTCCTCCTTTTAACAAGCGATCCTCAATCGGTAAAGCTGGTGCGGTTGTCTTGGAGAGAATAGAAAGAAAGAAGATATAGACACAATACAAGGCGGCCAAGATTATCCCAGGAATTAAGGCTGCGGCAAAGAGATCTCCCACTGGAACCCCAATCTGATCGCCTAAAACCACCAAAACTAAACTCGGTGGAATGATTTGACCCAAGGTTCCCGAGGCAGTGATTGTTCCAGCAATGAGAGATTTGTCGTAATTATACTTCATCATCACAGGAAGTGAAATCAATCCCATAGCTACGACTGAAGCTCCTACAACACCAGTTGCTGCAGCCAGTAGTGCTCCCACTAAAACAACGGCAATGGCTAAGCCTCCCCGAAAGGGTCCGAAGAGTTGTCCCACAGTCTTCAACAAATCTTCAGCAATCTTGGACTTTTCAAGAATAGTTCCCATCAATATAAAAAAAGGAACCGCAAGTAAAATCTGATTGGACATAATTCCAAAAATCCTTTGGGGCATTGCCATGTAAAATTCCCAAGAGATGGATCCACCAGCAATTCCGATCCAACAAAAGATAATTGCAGTTCCTGCTAAAGTAAACGCGACTGGAAATCCTGAAAAAATCAGGACAAACAAAGTCAATAACATGCACTTGTCTAACACCTTTAGATTCTTTTAAGAAATCCGATTCTAATGGGAATCCAATCCATCAGATCCTTGATAGAGCTCTAGTAGATCTCTCAATGCCAAAGATAGAGATTGAAGGGCCAAAAGTAAGAATGAAAGAGGGATCAAACTTTTTATTGGGTATCTAGGCAATCCTCCAGGATCGGGAGACATTTCCAATACCTCCCAAGAGTGGATTGTAGAGTCCCAACAAGCCCAAGCAGTGATTAAGCAAAATGGAATGGCCAGTAGAAAGTTCCCTAAAAAGTTTACCCACAGTTTCACTTGCTTCGGACAACGACTGTAAAAAACATCGACTCGCACATGACTGTCGTGCTTGTAAACATAGGCGGATCCAACTAGAAAAAGAATACTGAATAAATACCATTGAACTTCTAATAAAGCGTTAGAACTCAGGTTCATTCCTAAAGGTTGACTGGTAAAACGAGCCACAGCATTGTAAGCTGCAACTAAAGTCATGGGGATCACCAACCACATGGTCAGTCTTCCTATTTTTTCAGTTAATAGATCCATCCACTGAATATATCGACGGATCATAGTTCTAAAACAATTCTGCTTGTTTTGGATTGCCTGAGTGAGGTTGCATACCCAGTGAAGTCCAAGCTTTATCTGCCAAGACCCTTCCTTGGGCGGTTCTCATAATAAAACCCTCTTGAATTAAGTAAGGCTCATGCACCTCTTCTAAAGTGTGACTTTCCTCTCCAACTGCCACAGCAATTGTGCTCAGTCCCACCGGTCCTCCATTGTAATTCTCCGCCATTACCAATAAAATTTTCTTATCCAATTCATCCAAACCATTAGAATCAATCTCCAACAATTCAAGTGCCGCTTGAGCCACTTTTTTATTGATTTTTCCGTCGGCTCTTTGTTGCGCAAAGTCTCGAACAAAATGGATAAGATTGTTTGTGATCCGAGGAGTTCCTCGAGCTCTACCAGCAATTTCATCCGCTCCTCCATCATCGATTTCCACTTGTAACAAATTACAGTTTCGGTTGATGATTTGAATTAGGTAGTCTTTTTGATAATAGTTGAGTCGCGTTTGAAGAGTGAATCTACTTCGAAGTGGGGAAGAAAGCATTCCGACTCTTGTGGTCGCTCCAATTACTGTAAAGCGAGGAATATTGAGGCGAACACTCCTTGCATTGGGCCCCTGATCAATCATAATGTCGATCTTGAAATCTTCCATTGCAGAGTATAAATACTCTTCTACCGTTTTAGAAATCCGATGGATCTCATCAATAAACAATACATCTCCTTCATCTAGGTTGGTTAAAAGTCCGGCTAAATCTCCTGGCTTCTCAACAACGGGACCACTTGTGATCTTTATATCTCTTTGCATTTCATTGGCCAAAATATTAGCCAAAGTTGTTTTCCCGAGTCCTGGGGGTCCGCTCAATAAAATATGGCCCAAAACATCTCCTCGATCTCGAGCCGCTCCAACCATTACCTTTAATCTTTCAACCGTTCTATCTTGGCCCGTAAAGTCAGAAAAAGTTAAAGGTCTCAAAGCTGGATCAAAATTAGAATCCTCTTCTAAGGAATCCTTAATGAAATCCATTCCGGTAGATTGTTTTTCCATTTGAACTGTATTCTATATAGGTTCTTCCTGTAAATGTTGAGGCAATTCTTTCTCAGGAATTCTCATAACTTGAGCTCCTAATGATTGCATGCGCTTTTCAAACTCCTCATAACCACGATCTAAATGATAGATCCTACGAATGACGGTCTCACCTTCTGCGGCTACTGCAGCCAAAATCAATGCAGCACTTGCTCTTAAGTCAGAGGCCATTACGGGTGCACCGGACAAACGAGGAACTCCTTTAATAATGGCACTGGATCCCTCAATGGCAATATCTGCACCCATGCGCTGCAATTCGGGAACATGCATAAAGCGGTTCGGATACACACGCTCTGTTATAATACTTAGACCTGGAGTCAAGCACATGAGAGCGCACATTTGAGCCTGTAAATCTGTTGGATATCCTGGATGCGGAAGAGTAATGACATCGGTGGGTTTGTAGGGCTCCAATGCTGCACGAACTCGCACACTGGATTCGCTCAAAATATCTACACGCGCTCCAATGGAGTCCATCTTATCCAACAAGGCCCCTAAATCTCTATGATTGGCTCCATGAACAGTCACGTCTCCTTGCGTCATTGCAGAACCAATGAGATAAGTTCCCGCTTCTATCCTGTCCGATATAACAGAATGCGTGCAACCGCTTAACTTTTTTACTCCTTCAATTTGAAGGGAGTGGGAGCCAATCCCTTTAATCTTTGCACCCATAGAAACGAGCATTTTGCAAAGATCTATAATTTCTGGCTCGCATGCAGCACTATCAATGTGTGTGATTCCGGGTAAAAGAGTAGCTGCCATCAAGATATTGGCAGTCCCTAATACAGTGCTTCCATGTCGGCCACCCAGGAAAACATAATTTCCTTTAGCATTCTTCCCATCCACTCGAACATAGCCGCCCTCGATAGAATACTCACATCCCAAACGCGAAAGCCCTTTGAGATGAAGGTCAATAGGTCTAGGTCCAATCACACATCCGCCCGGCAAAGAAACATCTGCTTGCTTTTCGCGACCTATCAAAGGACCTAGTAAGCAAATGGAAGCTCTCATCTTACGAACCAGTTCATAAGGTGCGATGTGAGAGATTTGCTTCGCTTCCACTCTCCAACTATTCGTTGTGAGTCTCTCGACAGTAGCGCCTAAGGACCTGAGTATTTCCGCCATGAATCTAATATCACTAAGATCCGGAACGTTTTCTATAATACAAGGTTCATCCGTAAGCAATGTAGATGCAAAAATTGGAAGCGCTGCATTCTTTGCCCCACCAACGGTAATTTCTCCCTGCAAACTTCCACCGCCTTGAATGTGAAAAGTATCCATTCTTAATTTTCGTCTGATTTAGGATTTTGTTGAGGAGTGTTTTTCCTTTGGGTATTGTGCCTCTTACGTTGACGATTTTGATTGTTCTGATTTTTAGGGCGTCTGTTTTTGTTGTAGTTGCCCTTACCTCTTCCTCCAGATTCTCGATTAGGATTCGATTTTTTATCAAAGGAGTCTGAATTTTTAGAATGACCACTCGATTTGTTATTGCGTTTCCTATTTCTTCTTTTTTTAGGGTTCAGATCATTGCCTCTGGGCTCTATAAAAAAGGATTCTAAAAATTGACGAATCTTACCAAAAAATCCTAAAGGCGGGTCTTGTTTGGCTCGGGTAGGTCTAAATTCATTTCTTGGCCTCTGGACTGCTCTATCTTTGTCCGGTTGCCAATCCGTTGAATTGTTTTGCTGGACTCCCTCCCCCTCTTCTATCACCAACGATTTGTTTTCACCTTGGGCTTCCACTTTTTTTCTAGACCGACTGTTTTTAGTTCTATTGTTGGAAGTTCTTTCTCTTTTAGGCTGATTTTCGTTCGAATCTTTGGTTTCGCGGTTTGCATGCTTTCTTTTGAAACTCTTGGCTCGCTCGCCGATCAACTCCACAACTGCCAATTCATCATTGGCCGATTTTTTTTGTTTTTCAGAATAAGGACTGTTTGATAGAACGACTTCATCCTCCTCCTCGTTTTTTTCTTTAAGCTTAGATCCATCAGATTCTGTTAAAGGCTTTGGTGCCTCTTCTTTGATGGATTCTTCAGAAACTTCCTTTTTAAGTTCCATTCCCGTTTCGGTATTAGAGTCCACAAAAACCTTTGAGGTTGGCTGAGATTCCTTTACTTCGGTCTCGGGTTGTAAGTCTTTTTCATTGCTTCGTGAAAGCTCTTCCTTAATTTCCTCATTTTTTTGCTTTTGGATGGAATGCGATGGATTTGAGGAAGGGTCCATAGATTTGGGGGCAATTTCTTGAATCGCTCCCTCGGACACTCCGTTTTCTTCGGCTACCGGAACTTCTAAGTTTTCAAGGATCACTCCCTCACGATTAGAATCCTCTGTTAGGATCGATTTAGTGGAGGCCTCTTGAGATTTCTCCTGAGATTCTTTCACCTCACCATTGCGCTTTGAATGATCTGCTTCCAAAAAACCATCAGTAATTTTAGAGCCTTGAGTGGTTTTTCTGGGTGCTCTTTTATTGCTTTTAGCGGGTTGCTTGCTTTTAGGATTTCTTTGAGAATTCCTAGAAACCAATGGATCTGTGTCCGAATTTTTCCTATGGGGCAATGAATCTAAATGGGCTCCAGAGGACAAGGGTTGAATGATGCCAATTCTACCAGTCTTGGAAGTTTCAGAATTGGTTGATTGGTGGTTATCAAATGAGCGGGATAAGCTAGGTTTTCTTCCCGAACGGGAATTCATTTTACTGCCCCTTGGCGTTTTCTTTTCAGCGTTATTGTCTGACATAATATTTTTTATCTATCTTTTGGATTGATTGAGCCCATTCCGCAACAAAAGTTGTCACATGGCTCTTATTTGGTATAGGAATACCCATCAAAAATGGGTTATTGACCGATCGTACTTAATGAATCGAATATCTGATTCGCAGTGGTTGACCCCCCTGATTCATGCTCTTCGTAAAAATTATCTCTTTTCTCTTCCCAAGCAGCTAAGATGACTTTCTTTTCTTCTAAGTATTTGAAATACTTGTCCCAAGCGAACACGATTTGTTGAGACTCCTCACTCAACGTTCGTAAATCTAGCGTAAACTCTTTTTGGTCGGAGCTTCTTAAAAATGATACTGTGTAGGAACCCAGATCGTTTTTGAGCATCAAAAGTTCCGCACTCACAGTTCTGTTTTTTATATCTATTAAATCAATTGTATCCGAAGTAATTGTAGGAATTAAATCTTCGGAAACTGGCAAAGCAGGATAAACAGGTGGGGGGAAAACAAGTGGAACCTCCTCAACATACAAATCTTCATTGTAGAGAGATTCTTGAGGTATTGCAGTGGTTTGGTTGACCTCTTTTTTTTCTGTTTGAGTGCTGGTTTTCTCTTGAAAACAACCTAGGATTAAAAAGTGAACAAAAAATAAGGTTAAAAGTCTGATAATTGGCATTTAATTCTATTTTGAATTTCGATGGATTAGAGCTTTAATGAGTGCAATTTTATCTTCACCTCGGTGTAAAATTTTAAAACCAGCAATCATCAAACCCGTAGATGGATCCAATCTTTTCCAACGACATTGAGTTCTGAATGTGAGTAACTTTTCAAAAGAATCGCCATTTTTTAAACTAAAAGAATACCTGTATTCTTCTTCATTTTTCAGTTTTAAATGCGTGGAAAGCATGAAACCATTGACAGAATAGTCCAAAACTCGCCCAACCTCCGCGTTGGATGATTCATCTCGGACAACCACAACCTCTAAAGGCACCAAGCGGTCTTCAACTCTTTTATTTATGGACATGTTTCTAGATTTTATATTTTAACCTTACTAATTTAAAGGATCTTTACAAACTATAATTAAAGAAGATTTATCTTTGCAATTAACAGACAAATAATTACAAATGGTTTTTATGAATCAAAAACTAGAACCCATCTTTAAAAAGATCCCTCACAGACCTCCATTCTTATTTATAGATGAGATCCTTGAAATCAATTCTAATTCCGCAAAAACTAGAAGAGAAATCAGACTAGAAGAACCCCAATTCATAGGTCATTATCCAAACAATCCAATCATGCCTGGAGTTTTGTTGTGCGAGGCAGTTTTCCAAACCGGTGCCATTTTCTTATCTAAAAAGTTGGAAACCGAATTGACCAACACTGAGGAGCGCACCCCCATTCTATCTCGAATTCAGGATGCCAGATTTAAAAATATGGTCCTACCCGGAGATGTTGTTGAAATAGAGGCCACTTTAGATAAAATTGTCCAGCAATTTTATTTTATGAAAGGGATTATTAGAAAGCAGGGCAAAACAGTCCTCACCCTATCATTCGCTTTGGCGATGATCCCTAAGGAATAAGAAATGAACTTCTTAAACGTAGAGAATAAAACTTTTCTTATTTTTGGAGTCGCCAATAAGAAAAGTGTCGCATGGGCTATTGCTAAAACTTTGGAATCCGAAGGGGCCAAGATCTTGTTCAGCGTCCGATCGGAAAGTAGAAAAGAAAGCTTAAAAAAATTATTAGGGGATCGAGAGGTTTATATTTGTGATGTAGAGTGCTCTGATCAAATTGAGAATTTAGCAAAAAAAGTTCAAGAAAAGCACCCAAAAATTGATGGCATTGTACATTCAATTGCATTTGCAAATTATTCAGAAGGGCTCAAACCCTTTCATGAGACCTTGAAAAAAGACTTTCTCCAAGCGACAGCAATCTCAAGTTTTTCTCTAGTTGAAATTGCCAAATATTTTAAATCATTGTTATCGAAAGATGGTTCTGTTGTCTCCATTGGAATTTCATCCACCTATGTAACTGCCGAAAATTATGGCTATATGGCGCCGATCAAAGCATCCTTGGAAGCTTCCACCCGTTATTTGGCCAAATCCTTCAGTTCCGATACTCAGGTTCGATTCAATACCGTGAACGCAGGCCCATTAAAAACAAGTGCCTCCGCTGGAATTCCAGGATATTTGGAGAGCTATCTCTATGCAGAGAAACTCACTCTTCGAAAATCGGCTCTGAAAACACAAGAAGTTGCTGACACGGCCGTTTATTTGCTCAGCTCCAGATCTAGCGGAATCAATGGGCAGGGAATTGTTGTAAACGCGGGCATGGATTTTAATTATTTCGACAATGAAGTCGTTCGATTGAGTATGAGGCCCGAACCCAAAAATCCTTCCTTGTAGTCCATTTTAGTTTTCACTTGATTGAATCTTTTCGTAATTGTATCCGTGCTTCCCTTACACCTAACAGATACATTTTCTATTTATTCTAATATTTAGCTTCTCATAGAGGACAATCCTTGAAATCTGGAAAAGACAAATACAAGTTTCATTTGGACAGTAAGCAAAGAAAGACCTCTTTAAGCTCGATTTTTTTTGGCCTTTTAACCAGTGCGGTACTTTTAATTACTTTTCCTATTGTTATGGAATTAAAGCGGAAACCAGAAACATTGACCGTCCGTCCCGTTGAATTCCTTGAAGAAATCCCGACAAAACCCATTCAAATAAAGCCTTTAGAGGAATTGCCTGCAATTCTTCTAAAAATGCCTCCTGTTACTACCAATGTTCCAAGTTTCGAGTTAGATACGGTTCATGTAAAACTAGACGTAAATCCAAGTTTTGAATCCAGCGATCTTGGAATCAATAAATTCAAACTTAGAGACCCCAATCTTGAAGATTTCACTTTTGAACTCCATCAACTCGATGAAAACCCTAGACTGATCAAGCAAGGACCTAATAACTATCCTCGAAAACTAAAAAGACAAAAGATAGAGGCAAGAGTTCTTCTCAAAGTGGAGATAGATAAAAAAGGGAAATTGACTGTGATCGATGTTTTAGAATTTTCAGACAAGCGTTTTGTGGATGCCGCCAAAAAATGGGCAGAGTCTTCTATATATACTCCACCTAAAAAAGCTGGAAAAACAGTAAAAACAATGTTCAACGTGCCAGTTCTTTATAAGTTAAAAAATTAGAAAGTCCACAGATCCATCTCTCGATTTTTTAAAAAACATTAAAAATATTCTCTTCTCGAAATCAATGTTCACAAATTCTCTTTATTCTTTGAAAGGCATGCATCTCAGATAGATGACCGATTGACACCATCCTTTAAATACTAGAATCTATTTCTCTATGAAAATAAAACGTTTCACCGTCCTGCTCTCTTTAATTTTCACACTCTTCAACCTTTCTTTTGCAGAACCAACTAGTGAAAGAATCTTTTTAGGGATTGATGTCCTAGAGGGGATGAATTTTGAACCCCTTCGAGGGAAGAAGGTAGGATTGCTCACCCATCCAGCAGGAGTGAATAGAATGGGTAAATCTACAATAGAAGTTTTGAGAAGTTCCAAACTCTTTTACTTAGTTGCATTGTATGGCCCAGAACACGGAATTTATGGGAATGAAAAAGCAAACATCCAAATCGGGGATAAAAAAGACCCTTTTACTGGTTTGCCGGTCTACTCACTGTATGGTAAATTTCGCAAACCAACACCACAAATGTTGGCTAATATAGACACGCTAGTCATTGACCTTCAAGGAGTGGGTGTTCGATCCTACACTTACATCAGCTGCATGAGATACGCAATTGAAGCTTGTTTTGAAAATAAGATTGAAGTGATTGTTCTGGACCGCCCCAATCCACTTGGTGGATTGAAGGTGGATGGTCCGCAAATGGATTCAGAGTGGATGAGTTATGTTGGAGCTTTTCAAACCCCGTATGTTCATGGCCTCACTATTGGTGAGATTGCAAGAATGTGCAAAGAAGTTCCCGGTTGGCTAAAGATTGAGGACTCTATCCGGAAAAAAGGAAACTTGGCAATCGTGCCCATGAAAGGCTGGAAAAGAGAAATGAGGTGGCCTGATACTGGACTAAAATGGATTCCAACTTCGCCATACATACGAGATCTATCCTCCGTAGCAGGATATAGCATGACGGGACTTGGAGCTCAAATTGGTGGCTTTAAACATGGAATTGGAACTCCTTATCCTTTCCGACTGTTGAGCTTCAAAGGGATTCATCCGGACAAACTTCAAAAAATATTGCAAAGAAAATCCATTCCAGGAATTTCATTCAAAGTTCAGAATATATCTGGCAATAACAAAGCGAGGACCTCTGGAGTGTACGTAAGAATTAATGACTGGAAGAATTTTAATCCTACTGAGATCAGTTTTCATATGATGCAGTTGGCTTGTCAATTTTCAGCAAAAAATCCATTTGCGAACCTCAAAGAGAACCAAAGAACTCTTTACAACAAACATGTGGGTTCCACTGCATGGTGGAATGAGATTTCTACTTTGGGAGCCAAAGCAAATGTGAACTCATTTTTAAAGACTTGGAAGAAATCCTCACAGGATTTCCAAGCCTTCAGCAAGAGATATTGGTTGTATAAATGACTCAAATCCCCTCTTACGGAGAACTCATTTCATTGGTATTTCCGGTTCTACTCATTCTTTTGATTGGAGTATTTGTTCGTGCTGGAAGTCTAATCAATCAGTCCACAACGACTCACTTGCCCAAGTTGGTCATATATCTACTCTACCCATGTTTGCTTTTAGATACCACCCTCTCTAGCAACGCTCTTAAGGATTTCAAAAACTTATTTTTGGCTCCTCTTTTTGGATTTTTGTGTGTAGCAATTGGAGTGCTTTTAAGTTATCTCTTACTGAAAAAAGCATTCAAGCAAGAAACGCCTCATAGAGCCTTTGCATTTACTACGGGTATATTCAATTTCAGTTATATTCCCATTCCAATATGCATTGCACTGTTTGACACCAATACCCTTGCCGTATTGATGACTTTTTGTGTGGGCGTTGAGCTGGCAATTTGGAGTATTGGAATCTTTATTTTGACGGGAAAACGAGAGGAAAAAGCTTGGAAACAGTTTATAAATCCACCCTTAATTACCTTATTGATTGCCATTCCAATTGTGATCACTCAAACCCAAGAATACATTCCTCAACCCCTTTTAACATCGATCGACCTTCTTGGAGCTAGCTCAATTCCAATCGGTTTACTGGCTATTGGTGCTACTCTTTATGATTTAGGTAAAAACACACTCAACAGCATCCGAATCAAACCCTGCATTTGGAGCGTCATCCTAAGATGCGGAGTCTTCCCTGTATTATTTATTAGTTTTGCTTTATTTTTTCCTGTAGGCAATGAACTTCAAAATGTTTTGCTCCTGCAAGCAGCCATGCCCTGTGGAATTTTTCCAATTGTCATTGCGAAGCATTACAGTTCCGACAGTTCCTTGTCTTTTCAAATAGTAGTAGCAACCACCGCTTTCAGTCTTATCACTGCACCTGCTTGGTTGCACTTTGGAATACGCTTGGCTTCCAATGGATAACTGACACTTATAATTCGCTCTCAATCATTTGAGGTCTCTCTCCTCAATCCATCTATTTCAATACAATTCAACCACTCTTTATTCTAATAAAATGAAACTTCTTTTTATGGGCTCAGACCCCATTTCAATCCCCCTCTTAGATTCAGTTTTAAAGGAGGAATCTATAGAGCTTATTGCTATTTATACCCAGCCAGATCGAGCCTCTGGTAGAGGTAAAAAGATCCAACCCAACGCTATTAAAGATTGGGCTTTAAAGCATCAGATTCCAATCAAACAACCTCAAAAGCCAGACCAAGAGGATGTAGATTGGATTGTTGAAAACCAGATTGACTGCACTTTAGTCATGGCCTACGGGCACCTCCTTAAACAAAACTTATTGGATGCAGCAAAAAAAGAAACTTTAAATATTCATGCCTCTTTATTACCCAAATACAGAGGGGCCTCACCAATAGAGACTTCGATTGCGAATGGAGATTCTAAAACAGGAGTGACCTTGATGAGGATTACTAAAAAGATGGACTCTGGGCCCCTGATAGATCAGGAATCGGTCTCTATCTCTTCAGAAGATACAGGTTTGACTGTTCGCGAAAAAATCTCCCATGCCTGTATTCCCCTAATGAAAAGAAACTGGAGAGCGATTGAAAATAGACAGATCCATTTGACTGAGCAAGATGAAGATCAAGTAACTTATTGTCGGAAATTAACAAAATTAGATGCAGGTTTAGATTTCAAAATGCCTGCGAAACTTCTGGCAGCCAAAATTCGAGCCTTTGCTCACTGGCCAAAATGTGAATTTGTTTACAACGGAATGTCTATTAAAACAAGTATGGCCAGCGTCCAAGAATGCGAGGCTCCTCAAGAACCGGGAACCATTTTAAGCACCGACAAACAAGGGCTTCACATTAGCTCCGGCAAAGGAATCCTGATCTTTCACAAACTCCAAAAACCCGGAGGAAAGATGCTGATGGCAAATGATTTTCTAAGGGGTTTTAAAATTCCTGAAAATACCAGAATTGACAATGCACCTTCTCCTGACTTAGTCTCAGATATTCCCTTCTAAAATCCTAGAACCCACTCCTTCTCCAAACAGTATGAATAGAAATAACCCCCACTATGATTTAATTGTCATCGGCGGAGGAGCTGCTGGAGAAAAAGGGGCCGCCCAAGCTGCCTATTTTGGAAAAAAAGTGGCAATGATTGAGAGCTCCAAAAAACTAGGAGGTGCCACTGCTGGAACCACAGTTCCAAGTAAAACCCTCAGAGAAACTTCTCTAATATTGACAGGATACCAAGCAAGAAAGCTCCATAAAGTAGATCTCTTATTAGACAAACAAGCCACTGTTCAAGATTTTCTTCACCATGAGAAGAATGTTAAATCAGCAGAGCAAGACCGAGCCCAATCCAATATGCTTCGTCACGGAGTGGATGTGATCCGAGGCTTGGGTAACTTTACTGGAAAAAATTCTGTTCAGGTTTTGCAAGAAGATGGCAATCGAATGGATTTAACCGCGGATATAATTTTGGTAGCCACAGGCTCTAGACCCAGAAGACCTGACAATTTCCCCAAGAGCAAGTTCATCTATGATTCCGATACAATCCTAGAAATAGAAAAAATCCCTCAGAATATGATTGTGATTGGTGGGGGGGTTATTGGTTGTGAATATGCCTGTATATTTAGGGCAATAGGAGTCGAAGTGCATTTAATAAACAGTCGAGATGAGTTGTTGCCTTTTTTAGATAAGGATATTGGTAAAAGACTTACAAAGAGCATGATTAAGATGGGGATAGAAATTCTCAACAACGAAAATGTTGAATCCTGCAAAGCCACAGAAGAGGGGATTACAATCAGCTTGGAAAGTGGCCAATTTTTCAAGACCGATGCGGTCATGCTCGCCACAGGGAGGAATAGCAACACAGACAAACTGAATTTAGAATCTGCAAATATTCAAACCGGAAAATATGGTCTTTTGATTGTCGATGAGAACTACCAAGTAATCCACCCAGAGACCAAGGAGCTCGTCCAAGGAGTGTATGCATGCGGAGATGTTATTGGAGCTCCTGCATTAGCCTCTACTTCAATGGAACAAGCCCGCTTTGCAATGATACAAGCTTTCAACTTAGACCGCTATAAAAGCACAGTGGCTCCGATCTTACCCGTAGGCATTTATACGATTCCTGAATGCTCAGGAGCGGGCAAAAGTGAAGAAGATTGTATTCGTGAAAAAATCCCTTACGTTATCGGTAAAGCGTACTACAATCAAAACGCGCGTGGTTTAATTATAGGAGATACAGAAGGCTTGCTTAAACTTATTTTTACCTATGACGATGAAACTAAAAATCCCCTCCGTCTCATTGGGGTTCATGTAGTTGGAGAGATTGCTTCCGAGCTGGTTCATACTGGCCTCACTGCTCTGATGCTTCATGCTACCCATGAGGTTTTTATCAACATGTGCTTCAATTATCCTACTTTAGGAGAACTCTACAAATATGCCACTTACGATGCAATGGGTAGAAGGAATAAAAGTATTAAGAAAAATTAATCTGTATCCATTCAAAATTCCTGAATGAGTTCATCCCCTAAATTGTTTGTTAAATGTAAAGTTAGTGTGTGAGAGATTCGTTTATAATCATTCAAGAATATCATATTAAAAATAAGGGTTCATTTGTAAACTTTTAGCTCAAATAATTAATTAAAACTTTAAATTATTTTTTGAATCCATTGATTCGTAAAGGCCTACCCCTTTATATGGGGCAGGCCCTAACTGATTTATAACTATTTTGAACGAACGAATGAGCAGCTACAGCTACTCATCAGTAATTGGTATATATCGGACCAAAATTTTCACACGCTCTAAAATCTGCACTTTCCATATTTGCAGTTCCAAAAGCGGTCCAGGCGCTTGGACGAAAAATATCTTCCTCTTCCACGTTGTGCATATAAACTGGAATGCGCAAAGTCGCTGCAAGCGCTAAGAAATCTGCACCTACATGACCATAAGTCATAACGCAGTGGTTAGACCCCCAGGCATCCATAACCGAATAAACGGAACGAAACGCTCCTTTACCTGTTAACTTGGGAGCAAACCATGTAGTAGGCCAGGTTGGATTGGTTCTTTGATCCAATGCATCGTGCACATCTTCATCCAACTCGACTGTGTACCCTTCTGCAAGTTGAATAGCGGGCCCCAGCCCTTTTACTAAATTGAGACGGGTCATCGTTACCGGCATCCCCCCTTTTGTTTTGTAGCGAGTAGACATGCCACCCCCGGGGAAATACTCGGTAACCGATGGGTGCCAAGTTGTAGCTTGGTTGCATGCCTTGACTTCTTGATCTGAAATCTCCCAGAAAGGTTTCATCGCTGGATGACCCTCCTCCGTTTGCTCTCCAGTTCCGTCCAAAGCAGCTGGTCCTGAGTTGATTAGATGTAAAATACCCTCCTTTGCATGCCCATTTAACTTTTTACCTGTTACCCGCTCAACTGCATCTGGACTCCAATAGGTCCTTAAATCTGCAAAAATTTGAGCAGAATTAGTCAATAAGTTACCAAAGAGCATAGAAACCCCATTCAAAGCATCATTTTCAGTCGCCAATAAATAAGGAGCCCGCTTTCCATTCCAATCCCAGGAGGTGTTCAAGACGGCTTCCATAAAGTCTCCGTTTGGCATGTGGTCCGTCCACTGTCGTTGCCCTTGAAATCCTGCTGCAATTGCATTGTGGCCCATTGCTTCTTCTCCATAGCCCGCATCTGTCAGTTTTGGGTTGCCAACCATTAAATCTCGAGCGATCAATGCCATCTTCACTGAAGTTTCCCACTCCTCGTCTAAAGTAGCTCGGTCTCTTTGATAATCCTGAGCATTGAAGTCCTGCCCTTCAACAAAGTTTTCTTTTACATAATCGAGTGCTTTTTTGTATTCAGCTTTATCAAAAATCTCATTCTCCAAACGACGAGTAAACTCTGTCATATCTACGAATTCTACCCGCATTCCCAAAAATGCTTCGAAAAAGTTGGGATCCACGGTAGAGCCAACAATTCCCATAGAGGTTCCACCCATGGAAAGATAGGACTTTCCTCTCATAATTGCTGCTGCCAAACCTGCTCGGACAAAACGAAATACTTTTTCTTGCACATCTTTTGGAATCGAGTTGTCCGAAGATTCCTGAACGTCTTTGCCGTAAATCTTAAATGCCGGAAACCCTTTTTGGGAATGGGCTGCAGAAACGGCGGCTAAATATACGGCTCCAGGACGCTCGGTCCCATTAAACCCCCAGACTGCCTTCGGGATAATCGGATCCATGTCCATCGTTTCAGAACCATAGCACCAACAAGGGGTGATGGTTAGAGAAAGACCCACGCCTTCTTTTTGAAATTTTTCGGTGGTTGCGGATGCCTCAGCTACGCCCCCAATGCAAGTGTCTGCTAAAACACATTCGACAGGCTCTCCATTGGGGTATCTCAAGTTTTTTTGTATCAAAAGAGCTACACTCTTTGCTTGGTTCATCGTTTGCTCCTCGAGAGATTCACGCACCCCCCCGAGTCGACCATCAATTGTGGGGCGTATCCCAACTTTGGGCATATTTTTAAAGACAGATAAAGGGTTCATAAATTGAGCTTAGTTATTAGAATTTTTTAATGAGGAGTATCTTTTATAGGCATCTTCCCAATTTGCCAAGTCTTCAGGGAAATATTCTACAGGTTCGAGGGAATCTTGGATCAACTGACGCGCTTCATTCAAGGAGTGAATTTCACCATTGCCCATCATTTGAGTAATAATATTACCGACAGAGGTAGCTTGGACTGGTCCTGCAATTACTTTACAAGAAGTTGCATTTGCTGCCATCTGGTTTAATAATTTATTTTGAGTACCTCCACCCACTATATACAGGGTTTCTAACTTTTTACCTGTCATAGATCGCAAGTTTTCTAAAACTTCTCGATATTTTAGGGCCAAACCCTCAAGTGCGATCCGGATTGTTTCATTCTTGGACACAGGAACTTTTTGCCCTGTTTTCGTGCAGTAATCGGCAATTTTATTGGGCATATCACCCATCGTTGCAAAGATTGGATCGTCCACATCGATAATGGCCTCAAAAGCGTTTCCATTAGAAGCCATCGAAGTCAATTGATTGTAATCATAAATGTCTCCATGAGAGTCCCAATACCTTCGACATTCTTGAACAATCCAAAGCCCACTGATGTTTTTTAGATACCTAACGGTTTGATCAATCCCGAGTTCATTCGTAAAACCCAACCGATTGCTTTCCTCGCTCAAAATCGCTTCTTTCAGTTCGACTCCCATTAAAGACCAAGTTCCAGAGCTCAGGTATGCAAAATCCTCTGAATCGACTACAGGAATACCTGCAATTGCAGAAGCTGTGTCATGGGAACCGATTGCAAAGACTTTTAAATCGTTCCCGCACTTTATTTCCCGTCGAGCGCCCCCAGTTACAAAACCAATCAAATCACCGGGACTAACTAGAGATTCAAAAATAGCAGTTGGGATCCTGAGTTTATCTAATAAGCCCTTGTCCCAATCACGAGTCTCCTGATTCAGTAACTGACCGGTGCTTGCGATCGTGATCTCTGTTTTTCTTTTCCCGGTCAACCAGAAATTGATCAAATCCGGAATGAACAATAAAGAATCCGCATTTTTCAATAAAACGGAATCTTCATTCAATTCAGCTACCAATTGGTATAATGTATTGAAGAATAGGGATTGAATTCCAGTTGAATGATACATTTCTTGAGCAGAAATTATTTTTTCAACTTCTGAAAGCATCCCATCAGTTCTTGAATCTCGGTAGTGGTAAGGAACTCCTAACAAATGTCCCTTTTTATCCAAAAACCCATAATCAACACCCCAGCTATCCACACCTATTGAAACCAGAGCATCCCCATACTTAGATTGAGCCAATGCCAAACCCTCTAAGATTCCTTTGTATAAACCCGTAATATTCCAATGCATGGACCCAGCAAGATTGATGGGCCCATTAGGAAATGTATTCACCGGGACAAGCTCTAAACGGGAGCCGTCAAACTCTCCCGCAAGAACTCTTCCACTTTCAGCGCCTAAGTCTACTGCTAAGTATACCTTTTTTTGAATCATCGATTCCAATTTTTGATTAACGTAGAAAAGCTTCTGCCAACCCACCGTCCACATTGATTACTTGACCGGTGGTCTTACTAAGACGTCCACAGAGAAACAAAAAGAAGGCTTCCGCTTGATCTTCGGGTGTCATAATTACCTTCGTCAAGGTTCTATCCGCATAGAACTGCGCCAAACGACTGGTCAACACTTCTTCTGACTCCGTCTCCTCATAGGATAAATCATATTTGTCCAAAGATTTTTTCACTCGATCGATTGGGAATAAGGCACTTCCTTTGACAACCGATGCAGGAGCTACAGCATTCACCCGGACTAAAGGAGCCAACTCGACTGCCAACTCCCGAGTCAAATGATTGATCGCACTTTTGCTAATGTCATAAGCGACCGACCCTTTTTTAGGAACCACTGCATTCACACTTGTGGTTAAAACTAGGCTTCCAGAAAGTCCCTGCTTTTCCCAAATAGGACGAGCCTCACTAGCAACAAAATAACTTCCTCTAACATTCAAATCGAAAGTAAAGTCCCACTTTGAGTCAGGGATCAATCCCTTGGCATCTTGTGCAAAAACAATCCCAGCAGTGACAACGACCCCATCAATCCCACCATAGGCAAGAATGGCTTGTTTGTACATGGCCTCAACACTGTCACGGTTCGTCACATCTCCTTCAACTGGAAGTGCAGGACCGCAATTAGAAATTCCGGTTCCAGCGACTCCAATACCCTCTCCGTAATTATCAATAATGGTTTGAGCAGAAGCGGAGGCAGCCTTCAAATTGAGATCCACACAGACAACATGCGCTCCTTCTCCCACAATCCGATTGCACACTGCTTGACCAATGCCACTACCTGCTCCAACGACAACGACAATCTGACGATCCAATTCTTTTTCTGCCGGCATACGTTGAAGTTTTGCTTCCTCCAACAACCAATATTCAATGTCAAATGCTTCTTGTTGAGGAAGGGAAATATACTCACTGACTGCTTCAGCCCCACGCATTACCTCTACTGCACAATTGTAAAATTCTGCCGTCACTCTAGATTCACTCTTGTTCTTTCCCCAAGCGATCATTCCCATACCAGGAATCAAGACAATACTTGGACTGGATTGTCTAATGGCTGGAGAATTGCTGTGCTTACAAGCTTCGTAGTAAGCGGCGTAGTCTTTTTCATATTGGACAATCCCTGCATCCAACTTTTCCTGCAAATTTTGCAGGTCCTCAGTGACTGGGTTCCAATCAACGTACAAAGGTTTGATTTTAGTTCTTAAGAAATGATCCGGACAAGAAGTGCCAAGATCGGACAAGCGACCGGCTTCGTTTGAGTTCACATATCTCAAAATATTATCATCGTGCTGAATCGTTCCAATCAAACGTTTCTCTGAACTCACTTTACCTCGAAGCCATGGTAAAATCTCTGCAAAATTATCCAATCTTTCTGCCTCAGGCAAAGATGCATATTTTTGACCCCCAAATGTCTTTTCAGCCTGATCCCTATCTTCTATGAATTGAGCAGCTTTTTCAATCAAAGTTAATGTAAGCTCATAGCACTCTTTGTCATCATTCGCCCAATTAATCAAACCATGTTGACCCATAATGGCTCCCTTGGCATTTGGATAATCTTGACAAAGTTTTTGTAATTGTAAACCCAGTTCAAAACCGGGTCTTAACCATGGAGTCCAAATCACCTCATCGCCGTATATTTCTTTGGTCAAAGCTTCTTGATCTTTACTGGCAGCAATGGCAATAACCGCATTTGGATGCATATGATCCACGTGTTTGAAAGGGATGAATGAATGCAGGGGCGTATCAATAGAGGATGCCCTGGGATTTAGATTGAAGGTGCATTGTTTGTACATAGCAACCATATCATCTTCCGCTTCTGTCTTGGGTCCTGTGTTTTCTAATCCTGCATAAACCCCTTGAAGAGAAATTAGTTTTCCTTGATACAAGGAGGAAAAATTGTCCTTTGTTGAAGTTCTAAGATCTCCTCCAGAACCCTTTACCCACAATACATCGACTTCTTCGCCGGTAATGGGATCTTTTTCTAAAACGACGGACGAAGTATTTCCTCCACCTGTATTGGTGATCCTTTGATCAGACCCTAAAATATTGGATCGGTATACGAGTCTTTCGACTGCATTCATATTGCCTGCAATCTCATCGTCCCAAAGATAATTTACATGTTTGTAGCCCATTACTGTACTCATTTTTTATTCGATTTAGTTTTTTGAATTAAAGATAAATATTTGAATTAAAGATTGAGCACTTTTTGCCTGTAGTGCTCATCTGGTCTTCCTGCAATCCGATCCACTTGATCATTCGCAAGATAGTTAGCAGATCCATTTCCACAAGCTAGAGCGCCTGCAAGTATTTCGGCAGATTTATTGGCCATTAGAGAAGCGGCTAAAACTCCTTGCCATGTTTTGCCGATACAAATAAGCCCATGATTTTCTATTAAAATCGTAACGGGAGCTCGGGAAGTGCGTCCGATAAAAAACTCTACTTGCTCTTTTATCGCTTTTGCTAATTCTAATCCTGGATCTACGTAAGGAACAAATACCGACTCCGCTCCGCAACAAACAATTTGATCCGGAAAGATTCTACGCTCTGCAAAGTCTCTTCCGTTGCCACTGCATAACAACTTGTTTACATGGATGGGATGGGTATGACCCACAAATTTGACACCCGGTAAGGACAACAAATATCCATGAAAAGTCGCCTCCACAGATGGTTTTTTAGATTCAGCAACTACCCGAGAATCTAAGAGAGCTTTGTCTACCTCTAAATCAGAAAGCTCCGACTGGTTAAAAAGATCCAAAATATTTGAAACATTGCATTCTGTAATACCATCATCAGACAAGGTGCCCAAACAACTGCCGCTTGCTTTGACCAGGAAATTACCATTCTCCAATTTGACAGAAGTATTGCCCTCTCCAAGAATTGCCAACGCCCTTTCCTCGCGACCCAACTCATGGGACAGTTGTATCAGTTGCTTCTTTAATTTTTCACTCATAATAATCAACGCTCCCCTAGACCATCCAATGCTTAGAAGGCTGCAATTTGATGTTGTTCTCTAACAGTAAAGTTTTAGGAGCATCTGTAAGAAAGGCGTATATCTTATGCCAATTAGCCACAAATCGATTGTCATCTCTCCCAATTTTACTTTTGTCCAAACAAAATATAGGCTTTGCGCTTCGATCGATTAAAAGCTTTTGCAGCAACACAACGTCTTCTTGATTGTTCCAAATGCCTGACTCATTGGCACTTTTAGCACTCATAAATGAAAGATCGAATGTGCATTGAGCCAAGGTTCTCTCTGCAACTTCACCCAGAAGGACCGCTTGCTTGGAGGCCAGTTTGCCTCCTGTAAGAGATACATAGATGCCCTTGACTGGAGAAAGTAACTCAGCAACAGCTAAATTATTTGTCATCACCTTGATATCTTTTTTGCCACTCTTGGATAATTCCTCTGCAATCGCATAAAGTGTGCTACCAGCATCAAGAAAACAAACCATTCCTGGATGAATTTGCTGGACGGCCTTTTTAGCGATCCACTGTTTTGCTGTGGACGATTGCTCTTTTCTCTCCGAGAAAGTTTCGAAATCTTCATTAAAATCACCAAGAGCACCGCCAAAGGTGCGCAATATTTCACTACCCTCTTCCAACGCTCTCAAGTCACGTCTTGCAGTCGCTTCAGAGATGGCAAAATGCTTGCATATCTCAGAAATCGGCATGTAGCGATTTTGTCTTATTAAGATCGCTAAATCTCGTCTTCTTTTAGAAACTATATGATCTGAAACTCTCATAATTTATGACTATAACCAATCATAAAGAAATAATTTATCAAATTTTAATTCATATTTATCGATAAAAAGTTGGATAAATCATTACATATCCATCTATTTGTAATAGGTACAGCTTTTATGAATTTATATGAAAGATTTCTTTTAAAGTGTTTCTACACCTTCCAGGAACTAAAAAGACCCCACTTCTTTTCATACCCATCTCTCAGAATCTTAGATTCGAATGGATGAAAAAGGTTCACTAGGAATTTTGAGGTTTCTAAGTAAAAATAGAAAAGCAGGCGGATCAGAATTTTAGATCCATCCCTAAATTTTTGATTGTAAAATTGGCTTTTTTTCTGAACCGATGTAAGAAATTTTGTGGTTGGTCTGACCTTTGAGTAAATCTGTTACTGGTAAGATGAATTCTGGGTCCTCTCCAGATAATTCTAAGGTAAAATCTGTGTCTAAGAGATTGGTTTCAGTTCCAGCTTGAAAAAGCCCTCCGTTTAAGACCAAAACAAAGTCAGATGTTAGTTTCAAACGAGCGCCTTTTTGGTCCATTATATTAAGAACCGACCCCGACCCCTCAATAATAATTCCCTGAACCCTAGTATTCTTATCTAGCGTAACTTTTTCACCATTGCGTATAATTACAATAGAATCCGAGGCAGGTATTTTCCCTGCCCATGAATTTGGATCCGACCAAAGAGGAAATGATTGTGTTTTTGATATGGTTTCAGAAGTTGAACCAGAATGAGCTGGGTCTAACTTCTCAACCTGCTCCAGCATTTCTTTCTCAGAGATCTTGGATTGTACAAATTTGATTGGGTTCTTCCTCCAACTTACCTGATCTCCAAAATCTTTCTCCAATTCTCTTGTGAAGGGCCGAAACATCTTATGACTGATTTGATGGTCACCCTCCAATTTGTCTCTCCCTGTTCCATTTGGTCGAATTCGCACTCCATCCCAAAAGACTCGATGATTGATTGTAGCTAAGTCATTCAGTTGGGGATGATAGGATTCATCCGTTGCTGACAACAATAGATGCAGGTCCGACCCTTTAAAAAAATGGCAACTTCCCTTAAGAGGGGACCTTTCGATCAATTCGTCAAGACTACTTGCAGGATCAGATCCTTGAATTGTTGTAGATCGAGGGACCTTCTTGAGAATGAAGTACACTTGTTGTCCTTTTGCAAAATCCCTTATGATGAATTCTAGATCATTTTCGATTTGATTGTCCCATTCAAATGTATAGCGGACCTTATTTTCTAAACCATAACTGGAATCTTTGTAGGCAAATACAACCAACTGATCTGAAGTGGTTCCATTTCCGACCAGATCTGTTCTGATCATTTCCCCATCCGATCGAGTGATGGTTTTAAAAGAACCAGAATGCCCCTTCTGCAGTTTAAAATGTCCTGCGATTTGATGTTTGTTGATATGCGCATCGAGTTCTTCCTCTCGCTGTAATGTAGAATCCTTCAAATCTATGTATGGGGCTCTTTGAAAACCATTGGTTAGAAGCTCAACATCACTTCTAGAAGATTGATCTTCGATTCCCTCTTCCGCTGGTCTCAAACGAGCGGTTACCATGGCACCGGGAATTCCAGTAAAAGCACCTCCACCGTCCACAAAACCAACAGAGGCTACTGACAATTCATCACTCCTACGATTTCCATTCTTACCATTAGACATAAAATAATTTTTAGGATGGGTGTTTTTAATCTGGATATCTTGCATAACATGAAGAGTAGAATTATTGGCACCCGTCCTTTGAGTCAGAATAGAATCGCGAATCTTCTGACCTTCGCTGTTTGTCCACTCTGGTTTAAAGTTGGCATACAAAGTTTTGTCAACCACCACGCTGTCGGTGTAAAGACCTAGCCCATATCTACTTTCTCGAATGGTTTCGAATTTTCGTTTGTGAATATTGCTGTTTTTACTATGTCCAATCACAACACTCTCTTCAATAAGCTGTCCTCCTGTAGTCATGATTGCCAAACCATTGTCAGCCAATTTTATATTTTTTAAGTGCCCTCCAAAAGTTCGAGCAAAAATACCCACGTCTTCATTCATGTAAGACGTGAAATCAGATACATATAAATTATAGATGTCGTTGCTTTGCCCAGGGACGGGTTGGTGAAGTTCTGCATAGTTGTCGTGATCCAGTTTTTTAATCTTATCTTCTTGAATTTCTTGACCTATATTCAATCCGATGCCGGTCATCTCTCTTCCCAAAGTCCCAGAACTTGTTTTTAAATTACTGTGTGCAGTGTTTCCTTGAAACAATCCAAAAGGTCTTTGCCTAGGAACTAAGCTTTTGTATTGAGGCATCTTTTCCGCTCCTGCTATTGGTTTCCTATTTCCAGCAATCCAAAATCCACTGCCTCTCGAGCCAGCGGCATGGTTGCCAATAAAATGGTTGTTCGGGTTGTTGGACCAGTAACTAGAGATTGCAAATTTATCCGATGCAATCACAGGCGTTTTAGCATTTTTGGTGTTAAAAACTAGATTTTTTTTGATTACATTGTTTTCCTCAGTGCCATCTTCAAGAAAAATGCCATGGCCCTGCGTTTCGAAAACTACATTATTCTCAACCCATGCGTTTTGAGTACCATGAAGCGTGATTCCTTTATGAAAACTATTATGGATGGAATTATTTGTAATATATTGTCCCTTTACGTCCCCAGAAAGATGCCAATGCAAAGGATATCTACCGAGAAACCCATCTTGCCCCATAAACTTGAGTTCAGCTCCAGCAATATGCATTTTCCCACCCATCATAACCATTACGTGACCCCCGAATTCATCTTTTCGACGGTCAGGATGCCCCTGAATTACAATGTTTCGAGTCAACAAACCAACCTCAGCTCGCATGTCAATATCCCAAGTCAATTCTTCACCCTCCTTTTTGACCATACGATAATTTTCAATCTCCCCGTAATGCGTGTAATCTAATGGTTTTTTAAATGTGATTTTTGTCAATCTTCCCGAATCTACGATCGACTGGATACGTCTCACTTCCGTTCTTCTCTCATGGTAATAAGAGGTAGCAATTGCAAATTGATCTCCTATTTCCCAGTGCGTTTTTTTCCCTTCATTGTCTAATGTAATTTCGGTGTCATTGGGACTTGCTGTATAACCATTTGCTAATTGCAACCAGCTTGCTTTTTTTTTGTCTGCAGCATGGATTTCTAAACGGGATCCTTTTCCCATTGCCATCAGAAAAGAATTGTTTTCCCGAATCACAACTTTACTTTCCATAGCCGACAAGTTTATCAGAGCCAAAACTCCAATTATTAGATGTAAATTTACAAGTAATTTCATTTTATCCGTTGAGAAACGTTGAAGATTGGAAGTAGATTAAACAGATCGGTTTTAAGCTTTAAATCAAAATGCATATGCTGTTGGACTCTGTTTTAGGGATCGGTGTTTGAGTTTAAATTTGGAATCGAGTAAGCTTAAAATTACATATATTTTGAAATTCTAAGCTGAACACATAGAGCTACGTTCTGAAGACTTGTAAAGTTAACAAAAATCAAATGATTTTTTTATTGGCACTCATTTCTTCTGAGATTGATTGAAAATTCAATGAATTGCACCCTCCAAGGAGTACCGCAATTCAAAGAATTACAAATCTGAATTTTAACCCTTAGGAACATTCAGCGAGAAATTCATAACACCCATTCCTCCTGCTTCCTTTTTGATTGGAGCTCAGAGCACTGTTATTTTAGAGCCCAATTTTGTTTTTATAAAAAAGTTTTGATCCATCCTGCATGAACAAAGGATCCAATCGTCTTTATTTAATATCCCTAAATTTAAATTTTTTTTATCAAAAATTGTAAAATCCTCTAATTATCGAATTCTTTTTTCAACTTCTTGACCCATTTTTCAATCTCTTTGACAGATTTTTTTTGGAAATCTTTTACAGATTGTACATTCTTATTGTCAGAAAGATACGATTCAGACCATTTATAGTATTCACTGAAGTAGTGATAATTCAACCGAGCTTTACCGCTGACTTGATCGATCAAACCAAAGCCAACATAAGCGTCCGGTTCTTCCTCATCTATCTGCTCGTTGTCATACAAAGCCCACCATTGCCAAAAAAGCACTCCCCACTCTATATTGGCTTGTGCATTCATAAATGCCATTTGAGCCTGTTTTATCTCTGCTTTGGGACGGTCTATCTTAAAGCGTTTCATAATAGAATGTATGGGATACCCGATCTCACCGATGAACACCCGTTTTCCTTGAATATCTGCAGGGGGCAACATGGATTCGACATAATCTAGCTGAGGGAAAATAAGCGCCTTCACTTCTGATACATTTTCGCAGCGAGCCATTTTTAGTAAGCCTTGCATATCATAGCTGGAGATCGAAACATAATCGACTAATATATGAGGGAGGACTGAATTGACGATTCGGCTCAAGCCTTCTCTCATAACAAGGCTGACATGATTCAGTTCTGCATATAAATGAATCCTTACATTGGAATGTTTGATTTCTTCTTTAGCGTCAGCAATGGCTTTGGCTCTTATATTGAACCAATCGATCATGTTTTGAATTGCCTCCGGGCTTGCATCTGTTTTTAAATTCCCGATCTCAGCGAGCATCCAATCTCCCTCCCAGTTCCCGATCATAAAGGTTTTACCAGATTGGTTGTATTCAACTAACAAATGCTTAGTGAATTCATAAAATTCATTGTAGAGCTCTTCTTTTTGGGAATCTTTAAACTCGTTCCGAAATTTTATCTTTCCATTCAGACCATGCGCCCAAAAAAACAAAACTCGGTAGTCTTGATCAAGGATCTCTTTGTAAAGCGGGTGCCTTGCAAGGTCTTTCAATGAATCGTATCCCTCAATGTTGAGATTTTGACGCATCAAATGTTTTTTATGCATAGCCAATTTCATTGTATCGGCTTGAAGATTCAATTGATCTTGAACTGCTTTTAGTTGAGAGGGAACAGAATCAAAATATTTTCGATCTTGTCTGAGATCTGCATGGGGTTGTTGGATTCCAATAATAGAGCTCAAGATGGGTGGATTCTCTGAGTATATTTCTACCATTTTCATATATAAATCTCTGAGGATTCTAGCCTCCAATGGATCGTCTATTACTTTTTTGTAATAAGCATCTTTGAGCGTTTTTTTGATTTCCCGTTTATCAGAATCGGAGGCATCTTTGAATTTATCCAATAATTTTGCACCTAGGGAATTTTTATTCTTATTTTCTAGGTATTGATACAAGGAATCCAATGCTTTGGATGAATTCGATTTGGATTGAATGGATGGGGACTTTTGAATTGTAGTTTCCTCCACAGAATTTAAGGAGTGGTAGAGAATCTTTAAATCATTCGCACTGTGGGTAGAATGCCTCTTAATCTCGTTGTATTTTTCGATTATCTTTTTATTTAAATAATCACGATATTTATCAGGCGATAAATGATACAGTTTAGTCAAGAGTGAGAGAGCGTCTTGGCTCAAAGTATTCATTTGCATGGTTTTCAACCCATTAGAAAATAATTGCGCGGGCTTTATGAGGATAGATTCTAATGACTTCTCAACTATTTTTTTGTCTAAAAAATGATTGTAAATTAGAAGCCAATCATAAAGCTTTGAATTTTGTTGTGGTAAATTCTCTTCTATTTTTCTGATTAAAAAATTCTCTAAAAAAGGATCCTGACTCAGCATCCTTATTTCATAAAAAAAGAGGCATTTTTCATCATACCCAAATTTTTGAGTCTCTAAAAAGACACTGATAGAATTTTCTAGCCAATCATGGTTCCATTTTGAGAAAGAATAATCATCCAATATTTTATTTAATAATGGATCCGTTTGTTTTAAATATTTGTAGGTTTGGTGAAGAAAATAGGAGTCGCTAAAATTCTGATTGACTGAGATTTGATGCCTTTTATAAATTTCGTGACCGATTAATATCTTATCTCGTAAACCAAAATTATCTAAGTCCAATTGAGTGATTCTTTTATTGGTCATTTGGTTGATAATGAAAAACAGCTCCTGAATTTTATCTTTTTGGCTTTGTGGATCCAATTCCCATCCAATGGATTGCGGAATTTTATCGAAAAGCTTGGAATAAATCTTCTCATTGGGGCTTTTCAATCGAATCGATTGTGCATATTTTTCTAAAAAACTATTCAATATGTTTTTTTGATCTTCCTGATGCAATACTGGCAACCAACCTAAAAAATAGTCACCCACTGATTCGTTTTGAGGGAGGAGTTCCATGCATTTTTCAAGCCTCAATATAAATTCTAAGTGCTCATAAACATCGAAGGTATCTATGGAATGAATTGCCCATAAAATGAGCTCTTTAAGAACGGATTCTACAGGATCCCCCAAAATAGAATATCGCTCCTGTGCATTGAATACTTTCTCAATCAAAAGCTTTTGATGCGTTAGCTCTAACTTTGCAAAAGCAAATTTGAAAGACTCTACTGAAGAGATCCCAATACCAGAGAGTATTTGCTCGAAAGCTCCATTTGCCTCCAGAAAGAAGTTTTCTTCTAATTCAGGAGTTTCCTCTGAAACCGGTAATATCTCTGTAGTTTTTTGAACTTCTAAAGTGGTTTCTTTTTCAGGGGAGGTAACTTCTGTCGAGTCGGAACAAGCCAAGAAAAATCCTAAAAAAAAGAAATTCAAAGATTTGATTAATCGCTTACTCATGTTTTACATATCAACCAACTCCAAATCAATCGGTGCCACCCCATCCATTTTGGTAGAGAAATCTGTGCCTAAATAAGAGACAAGATGGTAAGATTGAGAAGATTTTTTAGGCATTTTCATATAAAAAAACAATCTTCCCTCCTCTTTTATTGTCGCTATTGAAGAGGCAAACATAGAACCTAAACTATTTTTTACAAAAATTCTCAAGGGAATCGCATTCTCTAATTTTTCATTTTGAACCTCAATTAAATCCATTTTCTCAAAAGAAAGTGGTTGAGAAAGCTTGATACTGTAAAATCCACCAAATTCATTTTTCGGATTCTCTTTAGGTTTTCTTTTCAACAGTGCAAAGTTAAAAGGGAATGGATTGAAATAATAACTTCTGCTTTGAAAATCTTTTCCAACATAACCCCCCAAATTGAAATCATCCATTCCCTGGATCTTATCAAACGTGATATCCTTGGATCCAAATCCTTGAGCAGAAAATGAAACTTTGCCCAAAATGGAACCCGCTTTTTTGATCACTACCGTAATCTTTTGAACTTTCTGGTTGGGAGGGATATTATAGTCGATCCTTACTTTAAATGGATCTTCAATTTGTTGTTCAGAAGAGACAATGTACGAAAATACTTTTGATCCGAACACATAGCGATCAGGATTTTGGGATTCAGCGTTTAGACTGGAATAAAAAGAGAAAATGAAGCAAGCGATGCAGTATAAAAAGGTTTTCATTGGAATCGACTCTATTTGTTTTCAATTTGATATTTACTGATTTGCAAATCCAGTTGTTGGACTGCGTGTTCTCTAAAAAGATTTGGGGTGAGTGACTTTTTGTTTTTCTTTTCAAATCCGGCTTTAAAATCTTTTGCCCATTTATAAAAAGAAACCATTTCTTGAAATAAAACTCTTTTCCGATCATGAACTTGATCATAAATTCCCCAACCTCGAAATTCTCCGTTTTTTTGCAATTCGTTATTATGCAGCGCCCAAACAATCCAAAATGGCATTCCCCACTCCAGATTTACTTTCGCATTGATCAATGAAAGCCTCGCCTGTTCTCGCTCAGCCTTCAAACCATGAAGATCGAATAGGTGATTGATGTGATGGATTGTGAAGCCGACCTCTCCTGTAAATACTCTTTTTCCTGGGATGTCTCTAGGGGGCAAATGTTCCTCTACAAAGTCAAACATAGGCAAAGCAAATTCCCTCAAAGCGGATTCTGTAGGATCTGATTTCCAATTTCCAATACCCTGCATGTCATAACTAGAGATCGATACGTAATCCACATAAGTGTATGGGAGGACGCTATTCACAATTCTTTTATATCCTTTATTGGCTACAAGGGATACATGATTCAACTCACAGTACAAATGAACGCGAACATCCTCATAATGGGTTTCTATTTTGGCCTGTTCGATTGCTTTCGAGCGTATATTGAACCAGTCAATCATGTTTTCTATGCGCACTAAATCTGCGTCTTGGTTCAAATCTCCTTCCTGACTCGTCAGCAACCAATCTCCCTCCCAATTGCCAACCATAAATACTTTTCCGGATCTGTTGTATGTTTTTAGAAGATATTGGGTGAGTTCATAGAATTCATCATAAAGCTTTCTTTTTTGATCGAAACTCATTTTTTTATCAAAAGTGATGTCAGAACCATGCGCCCAAAAGAAAGCCACCCGGTAAGGCATATCCAATATTTGCTTATACAATGGGTGTTTCAAACGATCTGTGAGGGTATTTAAATTGGCAGTTTCAAAGCCCTGCTTTTTCAAGTGTCTGTTTTCTGGAGCCAATTTTATAATATCAGATCCCATTTCCATTAAAATTTGATGAGCTGCTAATTGAGAGGGCACTCCCTTATGAATTTCCCATTTCTGATTGGTAGCATGAGGCTGTTGGACTCCAAGCATAAAACTAAAGATCTCTTCATTTTTGGATTGTATAGCTACAAGCTCCTTGTGCTTCTTTTCAATCTGTCTAGCCAGAGAAGGATGGATCCTAATTTGCTCATGGTATTTCTTCTCAAGAAAACTCTTGGCCTGTTGCTGAACGAGAGGACCCCATGATTTGTACTTTTCAACTAAAATGGGAAGTTCCATTTTTAGCAATTCATTCTTATCGAAGGAAATCATCTTCTTTTTTTCAGAGTAAAAATTCTTATCCTTCGAAAAAGCGGCAGTAAATAATAAGGTAAAAAAGAGTAAAAAATAGAAGGAGTGCATAATTAAAAATTGGATGGATAACTTACATTTTTCTTACAATATCATGAGTTTTTGTTTTTTCAAGTTTTCGATTGCAATTAGGACATCATAAACCATTTTTTTGTCGAATCTATTAATCTGTGCTTTTATAATCATTTCTTCAAAAATCCAAGCCTCAGATGAAGTTGCAACCAGTGAGATCATTTAGAGATTTATTTTAATTTTCCAAAAAAAAAGGCTCCTCTTAAATTATCCTTTCACTCCTCCAAGTTGAATCCCTTTTACTAGATGCTTTTGCATCAAAACAAACAAAATTACCATAGGAATAACAGCCATTGTAATCGCTGCCATTAGAAGATTGGTTTGCTGACCCTGAGAAGACTCAAAAAAAAGCAATCCCACTGGAAGGGTGTACTTGTCCGCACTTTTCAACATTACGATTGGCCAGAAAAAGCTATTGTAATTCCCCATAAAGGTAAAAATTGTTAAAGTAATCAAACCGGGCCTCGATAAAGGTAAAATGACCTGCCAAAAAACCTGCCAAGTAGAGGCCCCATCGATCTCCGCAGCTTCGTCCAATGATTTCGGAATTCCCATCATAAATTGTCGGAGTAAAAAGGTGCCGAATGCACTGAATGCAGCCGGTATAATTAAACCAAGATAAGTATCCATCAGGCCTAGTTTGATCATAATCTGAAAGTTTGGTATCATCAGAATCAATCCTGGAACCATCATAGTGCCCAAATACAGCAAAAAGAGTCCATCTCTCCACTTCCATTCGAGTCTACTAAAAGCGAATGCAGCCAGTGCACTGGTCAAAACTTGTAGAAAGGTCACGCAAAAAGAAACAAACAAACTATTGAAGTACCAACGTCCATAACGTAAATTTTCAATTGAGAAAACCTCTTTATAATTTTCTAATTTAAAGTCTTTTGGCCACCAATGGGAACCTCCAACCTCTGATAAAGGCTTCAGGCTAGTCAATAACATCCATAAAAATGGCAAAGCCATCAATAAGCTAATTGTGGTCAGTAAAGTATGATTTAAATAAAAACCAGATCCCACTTTTTTCTCAACATTTTCAGCATTCATACACTAATAATTTCTCCTTTTAGATCAATCGTTCACGTAGCGATTGCCAAATCTCCAGTTGAACAAGGTTAGGGCGAAAATCATTGCAAAAAGAATCCAAGAAATCGCAGATGCAAAGGCCAATCTTCCGGAAGCAAAGCCCTCCTCATAAATAAAATATTCCAAGGTAGTTGTAGAGCCTGCGGGCCCACCTCCTGTCATAGTCTTGGCTACTTCAAAGCCTCCTTGCATTCCGTTGATAACAGCCATGATAAATATGAAAAAAGTCACAGGTGCTAATTGAGGCCAAGTTACATTCCAAAACTTCTGAAATTTAGTGGCTCCATCAATATCTGCAGCCTCGGAAAGTTCCGGAGAAACATTCGATAAGGCAGCCAAATATAGCAACATAGAATTGGACCCAATTGCAGCCCAAAAGCCCATAAACATCAAAGAGGGCTTCGCCCAATGATAATCTGTAAGCCAACTTGGAGATGAAATCCCAACGAGTGACATCTCCGGTAATTTATAAAGCACGTTGCTCAATCCAATTAATAAAAATTGAAGTGCCATGATTCCTAAACCCAACATAATCGCATTGCCCATTCCTTTTTCGGGATGGCAAATACAATCAGAAGATTTTGCTATAAATTGAGAAACAAAATAGACAATTGTAGCAATGACACTGATCTGCATGATTTGGGAAGCAATTGGATGAGAAAACCAATGCAAAACAAAAAAACTTGGCAAAATCAGGGCAGAAACTCCAATAATTAAGCCAATGTATCCAAGATCTTTTTCCGATCTCCACTTTAAAAAAGTATTCAATCCCCAATAAAGGCTTCCAATTGCCAGGACCACAACTACATACATGAAAATATAGATTGTGTCTTTCCCAAGGAATAAAACCACTGCATTCACACCTTCGAGGATGGGTTGGGTGATTGTAGTTAAGGGCCCAGTTTGGGGGTTGTATATTTTTTTCCAAAGAATAAAAGTGGCAACACCCGCTGTAAAATTAGGGGTGTAAAAGATCGTCCGATAGACTGTGGAACCTCCAGAAACTCCTCCTATATAAATAACTCCAAAAATGCCCGTGACAATAAGAACCATTATTGACATTCCGAAACCCAAGAATAACAAACTAGAAAAGGCAATCAGGGGAAGCACATAGAGAATCCCTTTAGACCTCGCTCTCTTTGAGGGCGACTTTAAATCTTGATTCAAAAGAAGAGCCGCGCCCAAGCTTCCTGCCATACTAATTGGAATCCCGATCATAAAAAAGAGCGTATTTCCTAAATATCTCCAAAAGTCCTCAGATCCTAAAAGATCTTTAAAATTTTGTAACAAAACCCATTTAAGAGGCTCATCCGTAAACATATTGTGTTGTGACAAATTCCAGTTACTGAATGCCATGATTAGACTGAATCCCAAAGGAAACAGAGTGAAAATTGAAAATCCAATGATGTTGGGTGAAAGAAACAAAAGTCCCTTTAGGGTATTGATTCGATTTCTTTTTTTGTTCATGGAGTGCCTCAACTATTTTGTTTCTTCCAACATTCCCAGAGAACGGTAATATTTCTTTAAAAATGGATTGGAGATCCAATCCACAGGAATTTTTTTACCGGCTTTTTTGAATGCGTCAATTTTAGCTTGCAAAGCAAGTGCGTTCTTGAATTTTTTCTCCAAGCGGAGACTGTTACTGACATTGCGTTTGATTTCTTCATTGACTGCCTCTGCAGCCTGCAAAGAAGCAATTGCAGAGTTTGATAATTTACTTTGCACCTTTTCAAAGGCAGTTCTAAGTTCTCGACCTAAGATTTGTTGCGATATAAATAAACTCTTGGCATCTGGAATCGCAACTTCATCTGCACTTCTGAATGCAGCACCGTGGGCTCCCCACTCGTTGGGATACTCGCTGGGTCTTAGGAATCTTTGACTGGAGCAAAAATTTGGATTGGGTGGAAGCGCGTCCGCACAGTCAACGATCTGATTGTTGTATTTATCACTGGCTAAAAATGCAAGAAAAAGAGCTGCTAAATCTTTATGCTTGGACCCCTTGTAAATTGAAGAGCACCTCGATCCGATGGTTGTGTTTTCATAATCAAAATAAGGATATCGACTGACAGCAACCTTGGGGGGATTCTCCATTTCTCTCATGCGAACAAGGAGCCAGCGTCCCAAATTAATCATCCCATATTTACCTTCCAAAAACAAAGACATCTTGGCACCTCCGTACCCACCAGAAGCTGAAAAAGAGGAAGCCTCGGCAGCATTTGGAAAGATTCGATCTTCTTCAATCCATTTGATGTTTAAGTCAATCATTTCTGCAAAAGGTCCCTGATCGAGAATACATTCAGTCATCGTCTCATTGTAAAACGAACCTCCCTTGGACCTCATCAATACCGTGATCCAACCAACAAATTGATCATCACCAGGATTGTTCATAAAGAAATAATTTTGTGCCTCATTGCTCGAGTTCATATTCTGGACAAATTTCTTACCGATCCGTTCAAATGCTTCTACTGTCCAAGACTCTGGCAATTGATCAATCCCAGCAGCCTGCATCACATCCATATTAATCCAGCAAGCATGGGAAGTGACGTTGCATGGAAAAGCGAACTGTTTGCCTCCAATTACAATGTCGTTTTTGATGGCATCATAGGTTTGATCTGGACCGAATCCGTATCTATCAGCATAGTCTGTTAGATCTTCTAAGATGCCTAATTTTTTAAATTGATCCACTTCATTGTACATATCCAAGATGTCTCCAGCCACTCCAGAAACCCCATGGATGATCTTTTTGTTGTCCACGCCCCCTGTTTCTAATTGAATTCGAACAATAGGATCCCCATTTTCATCGGTATGTCCTTGAGCAATCAACCAATCATGAAAAAAATCAATTTGCTCATAACGGGCCGGATTTGGATCCGTAACCCAAGTTAAAATCGGAGTGCCAGAAAGATCTTCAGAACGAGTGAGTGTTATATAAGCTGTGCCAGCAGAAATAATACTGAGACAAATGATAAAGATTCTAGTCATATTTGGGGGATTAAGATTCCGATATCTTATAACTTACACATATCTTACATTTTGTCAATAAAATGACTTCCCTATTTTTGTTCATAAAAAACTATTGAATGAAATTTAAAGGGTAAACGAGAGAATTTAGATCCTTTTCAATGCATTCGAATAAAATGGATTAGAAAATAAAACCCATTTTCAATTACACTTTGAGGCCATTGCAAACGAAGCTCTAAAAAAAGCTTTTTACGGATCAGAAAATAAGATTAAAATGGAATTCCGAAGGACAGGGTTAGGCGACCTTGTTTTTTTTGCATCGCTCTACCTACAATATTATTGTGATCATAGACATAGCCAAGTCTTGTATCTAGTAAATCCGTAAGATTGGAAGCCAAAGTAGCTCGAAAAATTGTATTGGAGACCGATGAATCCTCAGGGCTTCGAAAATAGTCTACGCTTTGGATAAATTTTACTTGTCCATTGAATTTATAAATCAGATTTTGACCGATATTGATTAAATTTACTTGGTTTGTATCCAATTGAGAGGCATCTATGAATCGCCAAGAGGGTCCAATTTTAAAAGATAGGGCTAAATCAGAATCATCAAAAACCCGATAACCCAATGCGGATGTGGGTTGAACTTGAAATTGAATATCTCTTTGCTCATCTCTCAAATAACTGATTCTTGTATTAGAAAACCAGCCCTCTCCAAAATCCCAAACATGTCCCCCGTTTGCCCCATGTTCATCACGAGTTTTGATTGAGACCCCATCTTTTTGGCTTACTTTAGAATAGGCATAGTAGGCGTTTAAATTGTAGCGTTGAGCTTCTATTTTTTTATAAGTAGATAATTTTTGCTGAAATCCGAAACGACTGTTTTCGCTCTCTAAAAATTCTACACTACTTGAAATTCTTCCCTTCCAAGAATTTGGAAATATTTGCCTTATTTTTGCTTTTCTGATTTTCAACCGATCCAGATGGCTCAGTTTCGAAGAGGTCTTATCCCCCTCTACTAAGTTTAAAATCGGCTTTGACTGAATCTTGGGGGCTTTCTCCAGATCAACTTGATCCATAGGAACACGAAGGGTTCCATATTCAGTCTTAAAAACATATTCGGTCCGAGTTTCATTGATTAAAGATCCTGAAATCCGATCCCCATTTTTAAATAGAAGTGAATCGCCAAACACTGAGACAACAGTAAAAGAAAACAATAACGGAATAGAACAATTGACTAGGAATTCAAGATAAAATCTCATGGGGAAAGAATCTACAAATGATTTTAGAAATTGTAAATGCAATCTAAAGTAGAAACTAAAATTTAAGTCTTAAAAAACTAAAAGAGCGTGGGGTTTACTTTATACGCTCAAATGGCATGCAATTTGATAAACCCAGATCCCTCATGAAAACTTTGACCTCAAGCTTCACGGATTCGACTGCAATGATTTATGAAAATCTTCACGGAACCAAAAGTTCTATTTCAGGATTTAATCACTCTTTTCGCTTCAATATCTTTTGCTCAAAACTTATTTTTTATTGCATCCTTTTGGAGGATTCAGGGTTCTGTCGTTTTGGTAAAATCTAAAGTCCAATTAGTCATGATGAAGTCGACAGAATCGATCACTAAGACTGCTGTATTCATTTAAAATAAAAAGACTTTATAAAAACTTATTGTGAGAAATCACTACTGCTGATAAGAAAACCTTCAAAATTATAAGTTTTATATAAAGATTGGGAATGGAGAACCTGAGTCCTTTGGAAATATTAAAAAAAGGAGTGAACTTCCCTATTTTAAAATAGGACTAAAAAATACTGGCTTTTTTTATATTATTCTATAAGAATAAATTACACCCATTAAAACGTGCTTTTTACCCAATTCAAGCAAATGAATTTAAGTTTAGAATACACACTCTTGCTAGTTGTTACTGGTAATTGATGAGATTTTAAAAACTTAACGATCCGTTGAAGAAATTCTAATGAAATACAATTACATTTTCTATGTTTTTTTATGTATAATTATAACCCTTACATTGAATGCATACAAATCTGAAGATGAGTTGACAGTGGCTCTAGTTGGTAAAATAGCAAAATTCATTGAATGGCCAGAAAAGAGCGAAAAGCATTTTCAAATTACTGTATTGAAAAATCCTTTTGGGGATCTTTTTGAAAAAACTTATGCCAACCGAAAAATCAAGAATCAAAAAGTAGCGATCACTTACATTGAAAAAATTGAAGATCTGGGGAATCCTCGCATTTTTTTTGTTCCTAAAGTTCCTTCCAATGATCTCAAAAAAATCATTGACTATACTGTGAATAAGAAAATATTGCTGATCAGCAATGCAAGAGCTTTTGCTGAAAAAGGGGGTGCGATACAGGTTTATTTCACTTCTCAAAAACCACGCTTAAAAATAAATCTTGAGAGAACCAACAAGCAAGAATTTGAGATTAAATCTTCACTTTTAAGAATTGCTGAAGTTTTGAGACCCGAAAATGGAGAATGAACCAAGTAGAGGCTAAGACATGATCGATTCAAAACACATTTATAATTTAATTTTAATTATTTTACTGAGTTTAACAACTCAGCTCTCAGCATCTAATGAATCAGAAAATCTTTTTGACCAGAGCCTCGAAGATTTAATGGCTATGGAATCTGAACTTAAAGCCGAAGTAGGTTCCCGCGTAGGAGCCAGAAACTTTCTGAATTCCAGAACTCCTGTCGACGTCATCACCCATCAAGAAATTGCGAAAACGGGCCTCACTTCCCTAGCCCAAGTTATCAGATACTTTGTTCCTGGATTCAATCTACCAGAACCAGCGATAGCAGACGGAACTGACCATGTGCGAGTTATTAGCTTTCGCGGAATGAGCCCAGATCAAATTCTTGTCCTATTAAATGGTAAAAGATTGCATGTATCTTCTCTTTTGCATTCCAATAGCACAATTGGTAGAGGATCCAGTGGAGTAGATCTGGATACAATCAATCTCGAATCCATAGAAAAAATTGAGATATTACGCGATGGTGCAGCAGCCCAATATGGCTCAGATGCTATCTCTGGGGTTATTAACATTATTCTAAAAGGCATCAGTGACGACCACACAGTAAAGACTCATGCGGGGATCCACTCAAAAGGAGATGGTGAAACCTTTAAAACCAGTATTTTTACTAATTACCCATTGAAGTATGACGGTTTTGCGAACTTGTCGTTGTCTGTTCAACAAGAGGAAAGGACTCAACGAGCAGGATTAGACAAGCGCTTAACTCCAAAGCGAGTAGAGTCTTATTACGGTCAGCCAAATACCAAAAGCCTTGAAACGATGCTCAATATCGAAGCACCCACGGGCAATGACCTTATTTTTTATTCTCATGGATTATCGAATTTCAGACAAAGCCAGTCGAGTGCTTTTTTCAGGCCACCAAGCACTGATTCTTCTCCATTGTTTCCTAATGGTTTCCTTCCTTTAATAGAGGCTGATATTTTTGATTTTTCTTTGACAGGCGGGGTTACCGGTATTCTTTCCAACGGAGTAGAATGGGATATCAGTAATACTTATGGGAAAAATATTATAAAACTCTCTGTAGATAACAGCATGAACTATTCATTAGGTGCCAATTCGCCAAGTTCTTTTGAGAATGGTAATTTTACATTCAGCCAAAACACCCTCCACTTTGATTTGAAAAAAGGCTTTAAAAAACTCGATTTAGCGGGGGGTCTAGAATACCGCTATGAACAATATGAAATAGAGGCAGGAGACTTCGCTTCTTATACAGGGAACGGATCTCAGGGCTTTTCAGGATATCGTCCATCGAATGAGGTTGATGAAGATCGAAATAGCTATGCCCTGTATACAAATAATACCTATCAGTTTACCTCAGACTTTGCCGTTGAAGCGGCCTACCGCTATGAGAAATTTACAGACTTTGGCTCCACGTCCAACTTCAAGATTGCCTCAGATTATAGAATCTTGGAAAAGCTTCTGTTAAGAGCATCTAGCAGCACTGGATTCAGAGCTCCTTCGTTGTCCCAGTCTTACTTTTCGCAAATATCTTCCTTTGCTGATACCAGCGGGAATCTTGTTGATCAGGGAACATTCAGACCCAATCACGAAGTTTCACAAGCCTTTGGAGGGTCCTCCTTGAAAGCTGAAACTTCTACACACTTTACTTTTGGAGGTGTTTTTGAATTCAACCGTAATTTCACATTTATGACAGATTATTTCTATGTAAATGTGAAAGATAGAATCATGTTGTCAGATGAACGGAGTGGTTCTACCCCTGAACAGCTTGCAATCTTGGATAAATACAACATCTCTAATGTTCGGTTTTTAACCAATGCAGTTGACACAGAAACGCATGGGATTGATCTACGCCTAAACTATAAACATGACTTTAAGAATCAAAAATCGATCGAATTTGGGATATGGCAACATTTCAACCAAAACAGAGTTGTAGGATTCAATCAGTCCTCCGTTAGCCCCGAAAACTCTTTTGAGCAAATCGATCGCTTAGAGCGAGGGCTCCCTCAATCCTCGACCAAATTCTTATTTCATTTTAAGATCCAAAAATTGGACTACACTTTGAATTTAAGTCGCTATGGCAACTACCAACAAGTTAGAGACAATGTAGCCTACAATTTTGATCCTCAATGGACACTAGATACAGATCTCGCTTACAATTGGAGTCAACAATTCACAATTGCAGTCGGTGCCAATAACCTCCTTAACAGTTACCCTGACAAATGGTCATCCACCCTTACTGGAGACCTTTATGCACATGACGGTATTATCCCTTATTCTCGCTATGCCCCTAATGGAGTGAATGGAGCTTATTATTATGTTAGAGCAATTTATAGTTTCTGAATTTTGTTTTATAACATTGAAATCCATTTTTTTTTAATAGGATGAATACGAAAAAATTCAGGTCTATACGGGTAAAACTAGTGTTTTTACTTTTTTTAAGTGCTTCGATTGCACTTACGATTGTGTTGATAAAAACATTTGCATTCACATACGTCAACGAACGACAAGATGGACTTCAATCACTCTCCAAGTTCACCAGTATCATTGGTGAAAACCTAATCGCATCTGTTGAATTTGAAGATGAGGGAACAGCGCTCTCCACCTTAAATTCCCTAAAATTTAGCTCTGATATTGAAGCTGCCTATATTTATACGAACCCTGAAGATGTATTTGCTTCCTATCAATCCTCAGAAAGTGATGCCATTTTTGAAAATGAGGTCATTCCATATCTTTACAAAAATAATAATATAAAGGATGCATTTGAAGTCTCTGAATTAGGAATATTGGCAGTCAATACTCCTTTAATTTCTGATGGTGACTACCTAGGGTCTTTGATTATAATTTCAAACTTAAATAGTTTCAAAAAAGCCATTTTCGATCAAGTGTTCACCTTACTGATTGCGAGTGCTTTATCTCTTATCATCATCGTCATACTTGCCTTTAAACTAGAACGGATATTTACACTGCCTATATTCGAGCTTAAAAAAGCAATGGATCAAGTGTCCAAAGATGATCGCTATTCAGTGCATACAAACTTCAAAAGTAATGATGAGTTCAAATCATTGTTTGACGGATTTAACTATATGTTATCCGCAATCAGAGAAAAAAGTGAACAAATGCAAATCGCCAATAAAAAAGTAGAAACCTCATTACTGGAATCAAAGTCTTTGAATGAAAAACTGTCAGGTCTCTCGAAGGATCTTTCCCGCTATCTTTCACCCCAAGTTTATGAGTCTATATTTTTGGGTAAAAGCAAAGCAAATATTAGCTCTAGTCGAAAAAAACTAACCGTGTTTTTCTCAGATATAAAGGGCTTTACAGAGCTCACGGATACTTTGGAAACGGAATCACTTACAGAAGTTCTGAACAGCTACCTCAATGCCATGTCCAAAATTGCCCTCAAGCATGGAGGCACTATTGATAAGTTTATTGGCGATGCCATATTGATCTTCTTTGGAGACCCTTACAGTAAGGGAGAACAGGAAGACGCTATTGCTTGCACATCAATGGCAATCGAAATGAGGCGTGAAATGATTCGTCTCAGAAAAATGTGGTCTGGAAAGGGTTTTGTCAGACCCTTACAAATACGGGCTGGTATAACGACAGGTTATTGCACGGTCGGCAACTTTGGCTCGAATGAGCGCATGGACTACACGATCATCGGCAATCAGGTCAACTTGGCAAGTCGCCTAGAAAGCTCTGCTGAAGTGAATGAAATTCAAATTTCCTACAGCACTTATGTATTGATTAAAGATGTAATCAAATGCATAGAGAAAGGAGAACTGTCTGTAAAAGGATTTGGTTATCCAATCAAAACTTTTCAAGTCGATGACTTTATAGGTGAAATTGAAAGCAAGCATGAATTTGTTAAAGAAAATGACGGTTTTTTTATAGATCTGGATACTGAAAAAATATCATCAGAAGAGAAAAAAGAACAAATCCGCTACACTCTGAAAGAAGCATTGTCTTTGATCGACGAAAAAAATGAAGACTCTAACTTGTAGATCCTCGAAATTGACTTTAAAAAAATCTACAATTTTAGATTTATGAGGCCACAATGAGTGCTCTAAAACTCTATTCCTAGAAATCTCATTCGTAAATTATTGCAAAGGTTTTCAATGAATAAAAGCTCCACATGATTCTTAGAACTAAAATGCACAGAGATTCTAGTAAGTGAGTCTTCGTAATATAGGCTACTATTTGGGTGATGCTTTTCACATCCAATCCAACAAACAGTTCAATCTATCGATTGTTTGTGTTTCAAAAAAATCTTTTTGTTAAAATGGGGAATGTTCTAGATATACGGTTCCGCTTTATAACTAAATTTGATACTCTGAATTAGTCAAAAAAACCTATATTTTGTAATATATTTTTTTGAACAATTTCTCGTTTTAATGATAAATGGATAAAATCACTTTTAGCACCCATTTTATTGCTTCATAGTTCTTTCTACAAGCAGGCCACCCTCATACTTTTCTTCCCACATTTGCTCCCCCTCTGGATCGTAAGCGGCCCATTTGTCTACTTTTTCTCCGATTTTATAATAGGATTCTTTTTTTCTGTAAAATTCTCCTTTTGCAACGGATTTAAAAGCATGAATCATCCAAAGGTTGCTTTCATGGGTCGGATGATTTTCTTGAGTGGCTCTAGCCAATGAAACACACTCACCCCAATTGTAGACTTTGAAAGAACCGGTCTGGTACTGATCTAAAATCCATTCTCTAATTTGTTTTTTTCTTTCCTTTGTTGGAGTCACATCTTTGAATTTTGCAGCAGCCGTTGTAATAGCCTCTGTAATTCCCCTTGGAACTCTAAAACCATCTCCATCAAATTCCTCTGGTTTCGGAGTTCTTTTTTTCTTCTCAGGATCCACTGGAAATGGATACCATTCGATGCATCTACCATCATATTGCCCATTAAAATAAGAGCATTCAAGAATCAAAATTCCCATACTCGTCCACCGCTTCAATTTTCCATGCAAAAGGCCATTTAAATAATTGCGCTCATACATTTTCTGACCCCCAATGAAATATTTGTTTACAGTTCCTGTGAACAATACAGGGTTGTTGTTTTCGTCAAATAAGTATAAACCCGTTTTAGGATCCAATTCATACAAAAGAAAATTGTGATTTCGGTCGAACTGCAGATTATTATTCTGATCTTCGAAAGATTCTCCTAAATCCGGTTTGCCGTTAAAATTATCATCCTTCCAAAATTCTTTGTATCCAAAGGCTACATTCTTAGAGGTAACAATCTTTTGTTCTTCACAACCAACCAATTGAAACAATAGTAAAATAAGGGAAAGAATAGAAAAGGTAGGAAATTTTTGGATAAAAACTTTCATGATATTCAATTAAAATAGGGGATGCTAATAATAAGTACATTAGAATGAATTTCGCAAACTTTTATAATTCAAAAAAAGATTTTTTACGATCTTGTGGATCTAAAATAGTTTTAATGTACCTTTCCTCATTGTAGATCCCATTAAAATTTAATGGAATCTTTAATGGATAAATTTAAGATCCAAGTAAAAAAAGAGCTCGCACTCTTGGATTGACAAAAACATTCTCTTTAAAATAACTGCCGTAAAAATGTCAGGTTCTGCCCACCCTCTTCTTAAGACTCACAAAAAAAACAAATAGGATAGAATGAAAAGAGATATCTTTTGGATTGTTACTGATGAACATAGAGTCGATGGAATTGGAGCCTACGGCAATCATTGGATTAAAACTCCAAATTTAGACCGACTGGCCTCGAATGGAGTTTTATTCGAACGGGCTTATTGCCAGAGTCCTGCATGTGTAGCTTCCAGAGCCTCATTTCTAAGTGGCATGTACCCATCCACAACCGAAAATATGTGGTTTGACCCCACCCGATCTAGCTTGAAGTTTTTTCCTGAGATCCTTCAAGAAAATGGTTACCATACAGTGAACGTGGGCAAAGAACATCACAATCGAGAACGTTCGCCCTTCAATGAAAGTTTCCTCAAAGAAGCACCCAAAGAAGGATGGCCGGGAAGTTTGTCCGCTGAATTTATAAAAAGAGAAAAAGAACTAAATATTCTTAAGAGAAAATCCACATTCAAGAAATTGATCGTTGGAGGAACCAATCCTCTACCAGCCAATGAGGCTGAGTGTGCAAATCGAGTCCACCGATCCATCCAATATTTAGAGAATTACCAACAGAATCCATCCCCCATCCTATTTAGATTGAGTTTACTTTATCCCCACACTCCTGTGATTCCACCAGAACCATTTGATACTTTGTATGATGCGAGTCTCATGGAATATCCCTCGGACTCAGTAAAATCAAAGGGCGTGATTGATTTTGAAAAAAAGGTTTATCAGCAAATTAGTGGAACTAAAGGAATGACCCGATCGGAAATTATGCATATGAGAAAATCCTATTATGGTCTTTGCTCTTATGTGGATGAAGAGATTGGTAATTTTATCAACTACCTAGAAAATAATTGGCAGCGGCCGTATCTGATTGTGTTTCACTCAGATCATGGAAATCTGTTAGGAGAACATGATTTAAATGAAAAATTCAACATGTACGAACCTTCGCGACAGGTGCCTCTTATCATTCAAGGTCATAACATCCCAAGGGGCAAAAGAATCAAACCGTTTACAGAACTGGTTGATATTGCACCCACCCTCCTTGAGTATACTGGAATAAAAAGTGTAGAAAAGATGGAAGGAAAAAGTCTCATTCCTCTCATGAATCATCCAAGCATCCGATGGCGAGATTATGCTTTTACGGAACATCGTATTTTTACACCCCATGACCTTTTTCAACACCCAGCCCTTCAAGATTATGTATTGACCGAAATTGAGGGTAAAAGAGGCTACGATGTTGTTTCCCTTGCAAAAATCATCGAAGATCAAAATTTGGATTGGTACAAGCTCGAGGGCACCCCATACAAATGGTGGGGCCCCATTTTTCAGTGTATTAGAACAGATCGATATGCAATGAATGTTCGACCGATTTGGAAAGAGGGACAAGGAAAGGATTTTATGGGAACCCTTTATGATCTAGAGATAGATCCTCATGAAACCAACAACCTTTTCAAATCAAAAAAATATGAAACTATCAAAAACCAAATGCTATTGTTATTGAAAAATCATTTTAAGCAGAATTCAACAGGCGATAGAAAATGAAAATAAAGAACCAGTAACTAAGTTTTAGAGTTTTTAAAATGAAGTTAGTTTAGATTACAATTCTATTTAGATAAGTAAAACCTGAATGGTTCTACTCTAATTTTTTAATTTCATCTTAAAATTAAATTCAAACCTTAAATGCACTAAAAACCAATTCCATAAAGAATGGAATTTACTATTATTGACCCATTAAGCTTTCGTCAACGAAGCGTGTAATCTGTTGTATCCGCTAAGAGAGACTGTATTTTATCAAAAGCTTGATTCACCTCTTTGTCCTTTAAGGTGCGATCTGGAGATTTAAAGTTGATTGCGAATGCTAAACTCTTTTTACCCTCAGGAAGTCCCTCTCCTTGATAGAAATCAAAAGGCTCAATTCCAGTCACCGAGAATTCCTTAGGAGTCGCCTTTTTACAAATCTTTGCCAATTCTTTTTGAACAGTTATGGATAAGATTTCATGATCAACAACCAAAGCCAAATCTTTACTAACAGATGGATAGGTTGTGATCGGTTTAAATCCAACAATGGAGGAGACCTTCAACAATTGTTTTGGTTGTATCACGATCTCTGCTCCAAAAATTGGGATTTTCAAATCCCAATTTTTAAGGGACTTCAAATTTAGTAAACCCAATGATACTTCAATTTGCTCTCGAAATACAGATCCATAGGAAGCCGCATGTTCCTCTTGCCAAAGATCACTAGTTACCTGCGGAAGGTATTGAACTCGTTTCGGATCGATCCCCATCTCTGAGAGAATCGATTCCACAAATCCTTTCACAGAAAAGAAATCAATCGGCTCACGGCGCAACCAAGTTCTAGCCAAAGATTCTTGTGTCATAATGAATGATACAGAGATCAGTTCAGCAATTTTACCACTTTGCGAACGAAAAACATGCCCCACCTCAAAAAGCCTTTTAGGAGAGTTGCCGTTGCTTATATTGAACTGTAGATTGCCCAATAAACCAGGCAATAAGGAAGCTCGGATGTGAGTTTGATCTGCGTTCAAGGGGTTGGCCAATTTAAGGCTCTGGGTATTTTCATCCCCAAACCAATTTTTTAGATCCTTAACATTCCGTAAAGTATAATTTTGACACTCTTGGAAATGCTCACTAGCCAGACGATTTCGAATCTTCGATAGTTTTTGATCCATCGGGTCGTCTTGCTCCCCAGTAGCATTAAAACTGACTCGCTTCGCAGGAATTCTTTCCGTGCCGTAAATTCTTAAAATTTCCTCCACCAAATCAATTGGACGATCTACCTCTCTTCTGAAAGAAGGCACGAAAACCACAATTTCCTCATGAATAATATCAGCGGTAAATCCTAGCCTTCGACAAATGTCTGATATCTCTTCTTTTCTGATCGAAAAGCCGAGTATCTTCTCTACATATTGCTCAGTCACTCGAATCTTTCTACCCTCTGATCCAGGTTCTCCATGAACTATCATTGGACCGGACACCTGCCCACCTGCCAATTGAAGAATCAGTTCAACGGCTCGAAGGGTCGCTTTTTTAACTCCCGCAGGATCCACATCTCTTGAAAAGCGATGAGAACTGTCCGTAGAAAGAGCTAACTTTCTGGAAGTCTTTCGAATGGAAGCTGGATTGAAATAAGCACTTTCTAAAAGTATATCCACGGATGAATTGTCTACTTCCGCCACTAAACTTCCGAGAACCCCTGCAATTACAAGTGGCTTTTCAGCATCCGCAATGACCAGCATTTCATTGTCTAATTCTCTTTCAACACCCTCTAAAGTTGTGATCTTCTCATTGGGAGTGGCTTTGCGGACAACGATCTTTTCACCTTCTATTTTGCTGGCGTCGAATGCGTGTAGAGGCTGTCCGTATTCCCAAAGTACATAATTGGTAATATCCACGACATTGTTTATCGACCTCAAGCCTACATTTTCTAAAAATTCCTTCAACCACTTCGGGCTTTCGCCAATCTGAACTCCTTGAATGGATACAGCTGTATAGTAAGGGCAAAGATCCGACTCGATTTCTAGGCTTTGGATCAAACTTTCTTCTGAAGCTTTAGGACTACAAGGAATCTTTCGAGTGACTGCATGCTCCCTGAGAGGGATGTCATAGTAAGCTGCAATCTCTCTGGCTACCCCAATTTGACTCAAACAATCTCCTCGATTGGAAGTAACCTCTAACTCAAAAACAGTGTCACCACCCCCCATGACATCGTTCATAGAGGCACCCGTTTCTAGAGTCTCATCCAAAATCATGAGTCCTGCATGATCTTCCCCTAAACCTAATTCTTTGGCACTGCACATCATGCCACTGGAAGCAACGCCCCTGAGCTCGGATTCTTTTATTCTAAATCCTCCGGGTAATTCTGCTCCTACAAGAGCTAAAGGAACTTTGTCTCCAATTTTAAAATTTTTGGCGCCACACACAATTTGTGAAGTAGATCCCTCGGTAGAATGTTTTACTAGACACACACTCAAACGATCGGCGTTCGGATGTTGCTTTTTCTCCAAAACCTCTCCAACCACAAGCTTAGGAATTGAGGGCAAGCCTAACTTCTCAATGTTATCCAGCTCCAATCCGATCATAGGAAGGGCTTCGGCCAACTCCTCAGGAGTGACTAATAAGTCCACATATTGACAAAGCCAATTATAACTAATTTTCATATACTAGTATCTCCTAACGATTGAATTGATTTAAAAAACGCAAATCGTTCTGATAAAAATGACGAATATCATCCACCCCGTGTCGCAGCATTGCAATCCGTTCTATGCCAATACCAAAAGCGAGACCAGAGATTTCAGATCCTTCATAACCCACAGATTCAAAGACTTTTGGGTCTACCATACCGCAGCCCATAACCTCGATCCATTGATTGCTCAATTTTCCTAAATTAGGAGAGATTAAATCCACTTCGTAACTCGGTTCTGTAAAAGGGAAAAAACTGGGTCTCAATCGTGTCTTCACCTTGTCGCCAAACAAACTTTTAAGCAGATAATCAAGAAGTGCCTTTAGGTCCCGAACGGTGACTGCCTCATCTACATATAAGCCTTCAAATTGATGGAAATTAGCACTGTGTGTAGCATCCACGGTGTCTCTACGAAAAACACGTCCGGGAGCAATCACTCGAATAGGGGGCTTCCGATCCAACATAGTCCGGATTTGAACGGAGGAAGTATGAGTTCTCAATAAATACCTCTCCTCTTCCTTTTTGGTAACATTTGAGAAAACGGTGTCTTCATTAAAAAACAAAGTGTCTTGTTCATCTCTAGCTGGATGGTCTTCCGGAGTATTTAAAGCATCAAAACAAAACCATTCCGTTTCAGCTTCGGTTCCCTCAACCACTGAAAACCCAATTTTATTAAGGGTCGCGACCATTTCTTCTCTGATTTGAGTCAATGGGTGAAGTCCACCCCCTGATAAATTAGGAGAGGGTAAAGTAGGGTCTACGGGGGGGCCTAATTTTTTTGCTAAATCAGACTCCTCCAACCGCTCTCGCACCTTAGCAAAAAGAGTTTCTAACTCTTTTTTTACAAGGTTAATTTTTTTACCGAATTCAGGTTTTTCTTCCTTAGGAAGGGCTTTCATGCCCTTCATAATCTCAGTCATCGAACCTTTAGAACCAACAATGCCCGCCTTGAATTGATCCAAGGCAGGCATTGATTGGATTGAAGATTCGGAACTTTTGGCTTCGGTTAAGATTGCTTGAAGCTTTTTTTCCATAAAGGCAAAGAGCCTTTCTTCTATTAAGTGGTTATAATTGGATTGCTAAATGGATTACTCCGATTTTGAAGCCGTTTCAGAATTCGCTTCTTTAGCCTTTTCAACTAGGGCAGAAAAAGCTGCCTCATCATGGATCGCCAACTCGGAAAGAGCCTTGCGGTCTAGTTTAATTTCAGCAGCAGCGAGACCCGCCATAAAGCGACTGTAATTGATTCCTTGTGGTCTACAAGCGGCATTGATCCTAACAATCCACAATTGACGCATCGTAGACTTCTTTTTGCGTCTATCGCGATAAGCATACTTGTCAGCGCGTTCTACAGCATCTACTGCATAACGGTATAAGCGTGATTTATTACCGAAGTAACCTTTAGCTCTTTTTAAAACTTTTTTGCGACGTCTGTTGGTCGCGCGGGCATTTTGTGCTCTTGCCATGTCTTTATTTCTCTATGTTAGATACAGTAACTTACGTTCCTATATATTCATTCCAGTTTTTAAACGTTTCGTAAAACCGGGAGACACTGACTTGTCGTTGCTTGCGCGACGACGGCGTTGCACGGACTTCTTGCGCAATAAGTGTCGATGGCCGGGGGTCCGTCTCATAAGTTTCCCGGTTCCAGTTACTTTAAATCGTTTAACGATTGCTTTCTTTGTCTTTTGCATAATGCTTTAAAAAACATTTAATAGTGGACACCTACTTAGTTATTGGCAAGACCATTCTACTATTTTTTCAACAGAGCAAATTCTTTTCCAATATCCATCCAAAAATGCATACGCTTGAAATCTTGTTTCAACTTGTAAAACTCAATTTTATCTTCAATTTCGTCTCTAAATTGAATTCTGGCATGCATCCAATCCGGATTATTCAAAAATGTTTTACAAAATTTAATTCGATTTCTCTGAAAATAATAAGTCGTATAAATCGCTTTTTTGTGGCAAGTTTTGCCAATTCCATGTGAAATTCGGGCCTGGGCACATCTTCCCATTCGGATTCCCCTAGATCTAGCTCGGAAACAAAAATCAACATCTTCCCAATACATAAAATAGGATTCATCGCAACCTCCTATTAAATGGAAAACTTTTTTATCGATATACAATGCAGTTCCGGGGATATACTCATTTTCACCTAGTATAAAGTCTCCCTCAATATCTTTAAAATGAGAAAGGCTATAGGTTTTGGGATCAAACTTGGCCCCATAAGAATCAACCAGACTCAAATCTCTATGAGAAAGGAGTAACGGAGCAATGAGTGAACAATGATTGGTGATTGAAAATTGATTCAAGCACTCGAGCGCACCCTCCATCAAAGAGGTGTCATTTGTCAAAAATAAAACCTTTTCTACCCCTTCTGAAAAGACCCATTGAAGGGCCCTGTTAAATCCACCAGAATAACCCCTATTTTTTTCACTTCTTTTAAATAGTACATTGGGGTATTCTTGTTTCAATTGACCTGTAATTTCTGGCAGAGATCCGTTGTCATAGGCAAAAACAGAAACAGAAGCTCCATAATTTGAAATTATAGAATCCAGACAAGCTCTAGTTAAATGAATCTTGTTGTAATAAAGAACAACGATCGACACAGGCATGATTTGGTAGTTAAAAACAACTTAAATGAACTGGAAACTGATTCGAAGCTATAAAAAAATCCAAGTTTAAGGATCGTTTTATAGTTCCATTTCATGCATTGATTTTGCAAATTCACACAACAAAGAAATTGTAAACTCTAGATCCTTAATGTCCATCACTTCGCTGGGTGTGTGCATATACCTTAGAGGCAAAGAGACCAACCCCGTAGCAACTCCACTTCCTGCAATTTGAATAGCCCTAGCATCGGTTCCAGTCGGTCTAGGTTCTGCCTCTACCTGATAAGGAATTTTAATTTTTTCAGCACAATTTTTGAGGTGCTTAAAAACCATTGGATGTATATTGGGACCACGCCCAAGAATAGGTCCAGAACCAATTTTAAAATCCCCGTATTTTCTCTTATCACAATCTGGTGAATCGGTCGCATGTCCAACATCTACAGCAATTCCAATATCAGGATTTAAGCTAAAAGCAGAGGTCATTGCCCCCCTAGTTCCAATTTCTTCCTGAGTCGTTGCCACGGAGATTACTTGCGTTTTAAGTTTCTCAGTCGCCAATCTTCTTAAAGTCTCACCCACTACGTAAGCCCCAGACTTATCATCAAAAGCCCGAGCCGTGCAAACGGATCCATTCACTACTTCCAATGAGTGATCATACACAGCCACATCGCCAATAGAAACTAACTTTAAAGCTTCTTTTTTACTGGAAACTCCAAGATCCATCCACATTTCGTGCAGTTCAGGCACTTTTTTACGATCCGCTTCACTCATTAAATGGATCGCACGCTTTCCAGTAACGCCTTTTACAATCCCACGATCTGTTAATATTTGAACCCTCCTGCCCGAAATTAAAATTTTATCATGTCCTCCGATTGTATCAAAAAAAACAAACCCATCTTCGTTGATATATTTGACTATCAGACCTAACTCATCGATGTGACCTGCTAGCATAAGCTTTTTATCATTAGAAGAGTGTATCCGAGCAATACAATTTCCTAAAACATCCTGCAAGTAGGTATCTGCACTTTCCTCTGTCCATTTACGATAAACTGCTTGAGCCTCTAATTCTAAGCCAGAGGGGGATCTGGACTCTAACAATTCAGCTAAAAATTCAGGAATTTTGAAGGTTTCTATCATAATTTATCATTGAATCATTTTGAATAGATATTGACAAGATATGAGTTCGATTATTCGATAAGAACTCCTCAAGCTCTACGGACCCCTTCAATGAGTCACATTCACCTCTTGAAATTGCTACAATACTATGACCACAAATAATATGGAATCCATAATGGATGAAAACAGAAGTTTTCCTCCAACCAAAGAATTTTCTGAAAAAGCGCATATTAAAAGTATGGAAGCTTACAAATCGATGTATCAGCAAAGTATTCAAGACCCAGAAAAATTCTGGTCTGAAGTTGCAAACGATCTTCACTGGTTTAAAAAGTGGGACACGGTTTTAGAGGACTCCAAAAAGCCTTTCTTTAGTTGGTATAAAGGCGCAAAGACCAACCTCTGTTACAACTGTGTTGACAGGCATTTAGAGGGACCAAACAAAAACAAAGCTGCAGTCATATGGGAGGGAGAACCTGGGGAGGAGAAGGTTTTAACTTATCAAGATTTGCATCGTGAAATCTGTAAGTTTGCCAATGGTCTAAAAAGCCTTGGGGTCAAAAAAGGCGACCGAGTAGCCCTCTATTTGCCTATGGTTCCAGAATTGATAATTTCTGTATTGGCCTGTGCTAGGATTGGAGCCGTCCATTCTGTAATTTTCGCGGGTTTCTCTGCCGAATCCATCAAAGATAGAGTTCAAGACTCAGGGGCTAAAGTGATTGTTACAGAGGACGCCAGTTACCGAAGAGGTAAAGTTTTGGCTCTTAAAGAGATTGTCGATTTAGGGATTCAGGATTGCAAGACGATCGAAAAGCAAATCGTTGTGAAACGCCATCCTCATAAAGAAATGCCATGCACTATGCAAGAGGGTCGAGACATTTGGTATCACGATTTAGTTCTAGACCAAGCAATTGATTGCCCCGCTGAAGAAATGGATGCGGAAGATATGCTTTTCTTATTGTATACAAGTGGTACCACTGGAAAACCAAAGGGCATTATCCATACAACCGCTGGCTACATGGTCTACACCTACTTAACCAGTAAATATATTTTTGATCTAAAGCCCGAGGATGTTTATTGGTGCACTGCAGATATAGGATGGATTACCGGACACAGTTACATCATCTACGGCCCCTTACAAAATGCGGCCACTTTGATGGTTTATGAAGGCGCTCCGAACTTTCCTGACAACAGTCGCTTTTGGAATCTCATCGAAAAATATAAAGTTTCTGTTTTTTATACGGCCCCAACTGCCATCCGGGCATTTATGAAGTGGGGAGATTCGTGGGTAGACAAACACGATCTTTCATCTTTGAGACTTTTAGGAACTGTTGGAGAACCCATCAATCCCGAGGCATGGATGTGGTATCACACTAAAATCGGTGCGGAAAAGTGCCCCATTGTCGATACTTGGTGGCAGACCGAGACCGGCGGGATTCTTTTGTCTCCTCTACCCGGAGTTACTCCTACAAAACCTGGTTGTGCAACTTTGCCTTTTTTCGGGATTGAACCTGCGGTTTTATCTGAGGAGGGGGATGAAGTTAGAGCAGGAATTTTGTCTATCAAACAACCTTGGCCAGGAATGTTGCGTGGAATCTATGGAGATCCCGAGAGGTTTAAAGAAACCTATTGGTGCAAATGGAATGGAGAATATTATTTCCCTGGTGATGGTGCCAGAAAAGACGAAGACGATTATATTTGGATTTTAGGGCGAGTCGATGATGTGGTGAATGTTTCTGGCCACCGGATTGGAACGGCCGAGCTTGAAAGCATTAACATTGAGCATTCTTCAGTAGCAGAGTCTGCGGTCATCGGTGTTCCTCATGAAATTAAGGGTCAAGGCCTCGTTTCCTTTGTGACTGTGAAAGAGGGAAAAATTGCAGATGATGAACTGAAAAAAGCGCTCAATTCTCTTGTTGCTCAGAAAATTGGGAAATTTGCGCTGCCTGAAAAGATAATTTTCTCTTCAGATCTTCCAAAAACTCGTTCAGGAAAGATTATGAGAAGAATTCTAAGAGACATCGCAGAAGGCAAAGCACTTGGAAATTTATCAACACTTGCAGATCCTAGTGTCGTGGAGGAAATCCAAAAACAGTTCTAATTTATTTTCATTACTCCAATTTTGGTCAAGGCCCCATTTAATTATGGGGCCTTTTTTTGGTTTCTATCTATAAATTAATAAAAATAAATAATTTTTACTTAAGTTTCTAAAATCCGTGCCGATTTATAATTCAAGAACTTATAAAAACCTTAAAAAAAAATTATTTATGTCATTATTAACCCACAGATTCGGATCCTCCAATATTAATAGTTTCGGTGATTTTATTGACTCTGCAGCACTGAAGCTTAGCAAACAAAATACATTGATTTCATTTCCCAATACTTCCGAAAATGTTCCTTCAGTAAACAAACAGGATTCGGAAAGTGCCTCACTCAATCGATTGAATTTATATGGCATCCGCGAAACTTTTAGAGGCTTCAGTTCCCCCATTAAGAATGAAAAGCGTGAGGTTCCTTACTATGAAGAATCCAATCTAAATTGGAATTTCACAGATCGAGGTTAATAAAAACTTCAACAGTCCTGAGAACAAAAAAAATTAGAACTGTTTGAAAGCCCCTCAATAATTAGTGAACTACCAATTCCCGATATCGTCTGCAGTGCTGTCAGTTTCATCAGGGCCTATCGACCAAAGATCATATCCACCCGGATTCTTTACTCCTGGATATCGATAGCGGTAGTTGTTGCCCCAAGGATCTGAAATTCCTTTTTTATTTTTGATGTATGGGCCTTTCCAACGATCTGCTTTTTTGGTGGGTGCCGTCAAAAGCGCAGCGAAATCTTTCATTTCAGCTGAACTTGGATAATTTCCCAAATTCAATTTGTAAGAGGTTAACGGGATTTCCATGCTAGAGTTTACAAAAGATTCAGCGACTTTTTCTTTGCCTCCTCCTAAAATACTACCCAAATCACCAATTGCTAATCCTGCAATCAAACCAATCAGTGCTAAAACTATGAGCATCTCAATCAATGAGAAGCCCGTTTTATTCTGACTTCGGTAGGAATTAGTTGGTTTTAGAGTGTTCATAATGTTTGCTAGTAATAAAAAGGATTATTAAGGTAATCAAACCTAGTCAAAATGAACAACATGAAATTTCAGTTGAAATCTAAATCTTTAAATCCTAAGGGATTTACATTGATTGAAATGCTCACTGTTTTAGCCTTAATTGGAATGATGACAGGACTGGTTGTTATAAACACTCACAATTTGTTTGATACTAAAAAAGAAAATACCCCTGAAGAAATTTTTTACTCTTTTTTGAATCGAGCTAGGTTAGAAGTTTTAAAAAGAAAAGAAACTTTATTTATTGAATTTGATGAGGAAACTAGAAGCTTTAAACTCCAATCACGGACTCATTCGAATCCAATTACAGAGGAAAAATTACCCTCTGATTTTAAGGGTATTATCAATTTTAAATCTCCGAAATATAATCCTGGCGAAGAATCAAGCAGCGACCTTGAGTTGGCTTCTGTAAATAAAATCTTTTTAGATCCCTCAAACAGTTCTCAACGATATATCATTGAATTTGAATATGAAAATTACATGGAACAAATTCAAATGGATCCCCTTTCAAACTCAAGGTTGGTTGAATGAATGGTTTCTTCAAAAAAATCGGATTCTCTTTGATTGAAGTTATGGTTGCACTCGTTCTTTTCAGCCTTTCAATCGCGTTGCTAACAAACAGTTATATGAATGCAGTATTAGCCAAGGAAAATAATAAAAATTCGCAAAATGAAAATGCATTCATTGCTTGGGCCAAAGATTTCATTACAACCATTGAGGATAAAGATAAGTTATTACAAGGGGGAGAACTCACTCTCCCATCCAACGAACAGATTCAATGGAGTGCAGAAATCAATGAAACTGAGAATCTAGATTTATTTTCTTTAATGATTCAAATTGAAAAAGGGGAAAATGAACCCATTAAAAGTGCTCTTAGGTTCTATTTACTGAGACCTGAGTGGTCTGAATCTGAGGAAAGAAAACAACTTCTAGAAAAGAAAAAAACGTACATTGAATCCCTCCAACAAAATTATTTCTAAGAAAAAATCCGCTTTCACTTTGATTGAAGTAATCCTGTCTCTAGGTCTAGGAGCCTTGACTTTAGTCTCCACCCTACAAGTTATGTTCTCTCTTCAACAAATTTGGACTGAAACCCAAACCCAAAATGCTTTTGATCAACATGTGGATGGGACCTGCTTCTTTCTTCAATTTATTTTTAACAATGCATCCAGTTCAATAAAGAACCCCACAACCGAAATACCTCGTGGAAAATCAAAAAACATTGAAATCGTTCAACCCAATTGGACAGATGGATTCAACGATTCTTACTTCCAGCTATCGATCCAGTCTCCTCCTGCCATCTTTAGTGATAATAGTACTCCATTAAACTCCCCAATCACAATATTCTTTGATTTATCGACCCAAAATGGGCTTCAATTTAAGTGGCATTCATCCTCAAAAAATGTAGAAAATATTCTAGACTTGTATCAGACTAAAATCAGTCCTTTTGTAGACAAAATAGATCTTTGGTATTTCAATCCAGAATTTCAAACTTGGGAGAAAGAAGATGATTTTCTAGAAAAAAACAACGAATCCTTAATTCCTGATTTCTTAGAAATCACCTTTAAGACTAAAGAAACTTTGGAATCCCGTTACATTTACCTAAGAAAAAGATTTTAGAAATTTAAAAACCGAATGTGATTTCAAGAATTCACTCCTTTAACAGGGGCTAAAAATCAATTCTAGAGTTCGAATTAGGAACCATATCCACACAACTTTAAATCATAAAGAATTGACTCATAGGTCTGTATTTGTTGGATTATAAATTTAAATTTATTCTATGAAAAAAGCACTCGTTACAGGAATTACAGGACAAGACGGCTCTTATCTAGCTGAACTTTTACTAGAAAAAGGATATGAAGTTCACGGAATTATTCGGAGGGCCTCCACTTTTAATACCGATCGAATCGATCATATTTACAGTGATCCAAATCTCAAACTTCACTACGGAGACTTGGCGGACTCGACAGCGCTCGTCAAGTTGCTTTACAATCTCAAACCCGACGAAATTTACAACCTCGGCGCACAAAGCCACGTTCGTGTATCTTTTGATATTCCAGAATACACAGGGGATGTGGTCGGACTAGGAGCAGCTCGAATTTTAGAGGCAATCAGAGAAACCGGTCTTGTGGACAAAGTTCGCTATTATCAGGCTTCTTCCTCAGAAATGTATGGAAAAGTTCAAGCAGTTCCCCAAACAGAGTCGACTCCTTTTTACCCTCGATCTCCTTATGCTTGTGCAAAACTCTATGCACACTGGCTGACTATTAACTTCCGTGAGTCTTATAACATGCATGCTTCCAGTGGCATTCTATTCAATCACGAATCTCCAAGACGAGGGGAAACTTTCGTAACCCGTAAAATTACTCGTGCAGCAACTCGCATTAAATTAGGCTTACAAGATGCACTTTATTTAGGAAATCTCGACGCGAAGAGAGACTGGGGATATGCTAAGGAATATGTTGAAGCCATGTACCTAATGTTGCAACAAGACGAACCAGACGACTATGTGATTGCCACAAATGAAACTCACACGGTTAAAGAGTTCTGTCAGGAAACCTTTGCAGCATTAGATTTGGACTGGCAAAAATATGTTAAATACGATGCTAGATATGAAAGGCCAGCAGAAGTAGATCTTCTCATAGGGGATCCTGAAAAAGCTAAGAAAAAACTCAATTGGGAACCCAAGACTAGCTTCAAGAGCCTTTGCAAAATCATGGTGGATGAAGACATGAAACTCGCAAAAAAAGAGCAAGCTTTACTCAACGCTTCTATCTAAACGCCTCTACTAAAAGCTTGGGATGATTTTAAAAGAACGTTGGTGAAAGGAAAAGTTTACATCGCAGGCCACAGAGGTATGGTCGGATCTTCTATTCTTAGAAAACTTGAGGATCACAATCATATCGATCTGATTACTAGAACCAGATCCGAATTGGACCTTACCAACTCTGCACTGGTCGAGGATTTTTTTATCCAAGAAAAACCTGATATCGTGATTCTTGCTGCAGCGCGTGTAGGTGGAATCCATGCGAATAATACTTACCCAGCTGAATTCATACATGAAAATTTAGCAATTACCTTTAATATCGTTCACTCTGCCTACAGTAATGGGGTGTCCAGACTTCTCAACCTTGGTAGCTCTTGTATTTATCCCAGAAACGCTCCTCAACCAATGAAAGAAGATTGTCTCCTTTCATCTCCTCTCGAAAAGACGAACGAAGCTTATGCAATCGCTAAAATTGCAGGTCTTAAGATGTGTGAATATTACAGAAAACAATACGGAGTATTGTTTCATTCTGGGATGCCCACCAATTTATATGGAACTGGAGACAATTATCATCCTGAGAACTCCCATGTTCTTCCCGCTTTAATCAGAAGATTTCACGAAGCAAAATTAAACAACACTCCGGAAGTCATTATTTGGGGAAGTGGAACTCCCAAAAGAGAATTCCTTCATGTAGATGACTTGGCAGATGCAGTCATTCACCTAGCAAACATTCAATCCCCCCCTGATTGGGTAAACATTGGATCTGGAAAAGACATTTCTATTGGAGAACTCGCGCAATTGGTAAAAGAAACGGTTGGTTACTCGGGAAAGCTTGGATACGACTCCTCAAAACCAGACGGAACTCCAAGAAAACTTATGGACAACGCTCTCCTCAAAAGCACTGGATGGGAACCTAAAATAAGTCTTAAAGAGGGCCTTAAGAGGACCTACGATGAATTCAAAGCAACTCTTGAATGCGGAAACGCCCGCCTTTAAATTATAAATGCCTCACACCTTATTAATCGTTGAGGATGAGAAGCATGCGAGAGAGGGATTGCTCTCTGCATTGGAAGACGATTATGACACCTATGTAGCTGCGGATGCTGATGAGGCATTTACCTTAATGAATGAAGAGGAATTTGACCTCATTCTTACAGATCTTCGAATGGCGGGAAAATCTGGAATGTCGGTTCTCAAATACGCAGCAAAAATGCCCTACGATCCAATTACCATCATGATGACTGCCTACGGAAATATCGAGACTGCTGTAGAGGCTATCAAACAGGGTGCCTTTGATTTTCTGACGAAGCCTGTGAACCTTGAAAGCTTGGAGCTTCTTTTAAAAAGATCCCTGCAAGTCAAAAAGAATGAAAAAGGAACGCTCCGATCAGATCCAAGGTCCAGTCGAATCCATGCTTCCGTTGGAATTATTGGTCAATCTTCCAGTTTATCCAAAGTCCTAAAAGAGGTCGAACTCGTCGCTCCCTCAAAGGCTACCGTTATGATCAATGGGGAAACAGGCACCGGTAAAGAACTTTTTGCTCAATCCATTCACGACAACAGCCCTAGAAGAAAAAAACCGTTTGTTGCTGTTCACTGCGCAGCCTTGGCTAGTAATTTACTCGAAAGTGAATTGTTTGGTCATGAGAGGGGTGCCTTTACAGGAGCCAATGAAAAAAGAATGGGCCGATTTGAGGCTGCTGAGGGAGGGTCTTTGTTCTTAGATGAAATTGGTGAAATTGATGCTCAAACCCAGGTGAAACTCCTTCGTTTTTTAGAGTCTAGGTCATTTGAGCGGCTTGGGAGTATTAAGCCAATTCAGGTGGATGTTCGTCTTATCTGTGCCACAAACAGAGATTTATTAGAAATGGTAAAAAACGGGACCTTTCGTGAGGACCTTTATTATAGACTCAATGTGGTGCGTATCTTACTCCCCTCTCTAAATGAGAGAAAAGAAGACATCCCTTTATTATTAGAGCACTTCATAAATTTCTACGCTGAGGAGAATCATTTTGTCCCCATTTCATTTGATAGGGAGGCCATGAAAATATTGATCGAATACAGGTGGCCTGGAAATATCCGGGAACTGAGGAATTTCTGTGAAAATATGGTGATCATGCACAGAGGCAAAGTAGTTCAATCTCATAATTTAGACCCTCGATTTTTAAAAAAAGAAGAGCCCGAATTACAACCCCATGGAATTTCTGTGAATCCATTGTCCGTTGAAGAAAATGAAAAAAAATTACTTTGCAACGCACTTTATCAATCCAATGGAAATAAGACAAAAGCTGCTGAGCTTTTAGGGATAAGCAGAAGAACTCTCCATAGAAAAATAAAACAATGGCCCAATCTCGATTGGAACCGTTCCTCCTAATGAGATTATTCAAAAGGGGTTGTTCAAGTGATTATTTTTGGAGGAAACAGTTCCATTAATAGAAAAGATTTTACAATTTGGGCTTATCGTTTTTAGTCCCAGTTATTGAATGAAAGACTTTTTCTCGATACAGAATTGATTGAAACCCGAATTCCTCCTAATAACTTTAGTTTCAAACTTCATAGATTCGGTTGCAATGATTGTTAAAACCTTCAAAAATGAAAAAAAGGTCCTATTTAAAGATTTAACAACCCATTTCGCTGTAAAATCTTTAAATTGAATCTCATTTTTGCGTCCTTTAGGTCAAATAGAATTTAGTTGGAGCAAACGAAGAACAACCACTCCACCCATATGATGACAAGTATCGTTGAAGGCCTGTTGACTTTGGGCTTGAGAAAGTCTTGAAAAAGCTCGATCTAAGGTTGCGAGGAGGTAAACCCATTCATGGATCTTTTTGCGAATCCGGAATTTTGACATCTTTGAGATTGAATCCAAGTAATTTCCAAAATGATTCTTGTAGGTATTTAAGAAAGACTCAGGCAACCATCTTTTCTCCACCAAAACCCAACGAAATCCAGAATATAAGTATGTTTTTCTATTAAAACTGACCAATTCAATTTTTGAATCTGCAATCAAACCTTTTTGAATCTCTGAATGGATGGTTCCCTCAGAAATTCCATAGGATAGAAAATCACCAAAAGGAGAAGGAAGTTGCATTTCAGGAATCACTTTAATCAGAGCAATTAAAAATACATTTCCAAAATCAACCATAGAATCGTAGGATGAATCGTCGAACTTAGATTCTAATAATATTTTCAAAAATTTGTTTGAAGCCTCCCAATTTCTTTCCAAGATCTTTCTTTGATCTACATCTAAAGCTCTAAGAATTAAATCTGAATGTAAAATAAAGTCTTTTTTCGTGGAAACTAAAAGACTACAACTCTCAATCATACTCTGGAAATTCGAGTAAAATTCGGGATGCATTTGATTGTCAATCAAATCAATTGCAGCTGTAAAATTATCTTTGTGATGACTTGGCAAAGTGGAAAATATCGAGTCTATCTTCTTATTATTAAAATCAAAAATAAAGCTTTTCAATGATTCTTGGACAGTTCCATGCCTTTCCACCCTCTTTACCTCAGAACATGAAAACAAAAAAAACAGAACGAATCCGATGAAAACAGTTCTCATACAAAAGGAACATTTTTTGTTTTAAATCCTTCCCAATTGGACTGGATTGACTTCATCTTAAAATTGAGAATAAAAAGGAGTCATAATCTTATTCCTTTGATACTTGATCCATAAAACAAACTCTTTCTACAGCGCTTTGAAAATCTTCCACACCGCTAATAATGCGAATCATGACCCTTAAGAAAAGAAATTCTAAATCCGTTTCAAAATCCTCTTCAACTCGGACTGCATCTTTCTCAGTAGTGAGAACTATTTCCGCTCCTGCCTCTTCACAACCAGTAAAAACGATTTCCAATTCGGCCTCACTAAATCGATGATGATCTAAAAATCTTTTGAAATAAACAATCTCAGCTCCTAAATCTCTAACAAATTTTTCAAAACTTTCAGGGACTGCAATTCCGCTAAAAACTCCTACCTTTTTCCCCTGTAAATAAGAAAGGTCTATATGCTTTTCACCAAAAACAGGCTGTAAATATTCTGGACGATGGGTACATTCAATCACTTCCGCTCCAGGTTTGTATTGATGAATGGTTTCTAGAATTGCAGGATCTGGATTTCCATTGGATTTTGTCAGGAAAATATAAGAAGATCGGCTCAGGTGTTTCACAGGTTCTCTTAAAATTCCTCTGGGCAACGTGAATCCATTTCCAAATGGATTTGTAGAATCGACGAGCAGTAGATTTAAACGCCCTCTTAATGGTAAATACTGAAATCCATCATCTAAGATAAGAGTGTCTACTTTAAATTTCTTGATGGCATACAGCCCTCCCTTAACTCGATTGGAATCTACAATAACTGGAACTCCGGGAAGGTTTCTTGCCAGCATATAGGGTTCATCTCCAGCAACATCAGATCCTAAAAGGACGCCCGATTCATCACTGACAACCTTTGGAGGAGGAGGCTCTGCATGAGTAATCCAGCGAAGTATTTTTTGATAGGAAGGTTCTTTTTTACTTTTATAACCTCTAGATAGGATCGCTACCTTTCGACCCCGATCTTGTAAGGTCTTAGCAAATCTCTCTACAACTGGAGTTTTTCCAGTTCCACCCACAGTCAAATTTCCAACAACGACTACTAGACAACCGAGAGCATTGTTACTCAAAAGGCGTTCATTGTATAAAAAAAGTCTGCACTGAACAATCCCACTGAAAAGATAAGAAAACCCCTGAAGAAAAAGCCCAAACAATCGACCTTTAAACCCACGATCGCGACCATAGACAATATCGATCGAAAATTCTTGGAAATCAGCGCCCCATTTGCTTATTTTTTCTTTCAAACTAGCCACAAATAAATTTCAAGAAAGCAAGCATTGTATTCCTAAATATCCCAACAAACTCGAATTTTGATATTTAAGAAATTTCCAGGATTACCTCTTCTGATAGAAAGCGCACTTTAGGATTTTCAGCATATTTGTCATTCTCTCCACGATAACCTACAGGACATAAAACAACGGAATTCAAACCAAATTCCTCTAAACCAAGAACTCGATCATACTCTGTAGAAGAGAAACCCTCTATGGGGCATGCATCAATATCCAAAACAGACGCAGAAGTCATCAAATTTCCTAAAGCAATGTACACTTGATTCTCCATCCATTGAGAAAGTTGTTCCGCATCCATTTTATTAACAAACCCTTTTAGCATATCGCTGAAACCTTTCAATTCGGATACATCCACTCCGCGAGTTTCAGCAGTATACTCCATATATTCATCGACTGTTTTTTCAGTCATTTGATTCAAACGGCACAATACAATCAAATGAGAAGCGTCTGCAACCTGACGTTGACCCCAGCTGTGACTGACTAATTGTTCTCGAATCTCAAGATTTTTAACGACCACAAACTTCCATGGCTGGATTCCAAACGAAGAGGGAGTCAATCGCAATGACTCTAATAATATCTCAAAATCAGCATCCGAGACTTTCTTGGATGGGTCAAAGACTTTTGTAGCATATCTCCAATTTAACTTCTCTAATAAGGTTGTATTCATAAATATCGGTAGAGTTTTGGTAAGGAATTATAATAGGGATCCCTTTGTATTATTCCAAGAAAATTGAATATAAAGATTTTAGGATTCGATGACTCACCGAAGCTAATTGCCAATCGATGATTAAAAATCAAAGATCCAATCCTGAGATGCATTGAAAATAAAGATCCCTCGCAATCAATCAATGGAAGACGTTTTGGAGTCACTGTAGAAATCTCAAGGAGTGTTTCAATAAAAACAGCACCCAATATTGTTAAAAGTCTCTAGAAATTAATGGGTTCAAGAAAAGAGCTCGGGGTTAGTGGCGAAGAAATTTATCTCGATAATGAACTGGGCTGAGTTTAAAAAATTTCTTAAATTGGGCACTGAATTCAAAAGAAGACTTGTATCCTAATTCGTCGGAAATTTGCACAATTTGGATTTCTGGATCGCGCTGCATAAGCAATTCAATAGAACGATCGAGTCGCCTTCGCACACAATACTTTGCTGGAGATATATTCATCATTGCAACAAAGTCTTTACGGAATTTTTCGTACCCAATCCCAACTTGTTTACAATAATCACGAACACTAAAGCGTTCGTGGATGTTTTTACCAAAATACCCACAAGCGTCCTCCACCCAATTACAATCCACTAAAAAATTTGCCCTTTTAGGATCATGAAATGGATCCATAATCCTCATCTGTAACTCTAACATTTTTGGAATCAGTTTTCGACATTCGAAATCCGATTTCATTTTTAATGCACGTATCAATTCCGCAAGCTCGTCCAACCAAGCCATAGCCTTCATATTAATCCCAACAGGCACATTTTTATTGAAGTATTCTAATGACTGATAGGGTAAAGTGAAGAGCTCAGGCAAATCAATAAAACACTCTACCCAATGACTTTCTGGATCAATAATAGTGGAATGCTGGACATTTTGAAACCTGTGAAACCAAGAACCTGCAGAAAGAGGATATTTTACTCCGCCTTCATCCAAGTAAAATCCATTGCCACGAATAACATATACGAGAGCATGACGAGAATGAGCATAGTTTTCAAAGTCTTTTTCCCAGCCATCTTTTGACATAAATCCAGAGGCAATGACTGTAGGAAAATCATGGCTTCCAACTGTTCTATGACACAATCCAAGTTGAATATAATCAGCAAGCATAATTTACCATTTAACATATATTAAATACCATTCTTCTTATGGGTTCGAGATAAATTTTATGATATATTTGACTTATGAACATCAATCTTTGGGAAATACCAGAACTTACTGAAATCAATCGACTTCCTGCTCGATCCCACTTGTTTCCATACAAGTCTCCCGAGGAAGCTCGATCCTACGATCCTGCAAAAAGCGATTGGGTGCTGAGCTTAAATGGCGAATGGGACTTTCAGCTTTTTAATTCCCCATCGGAGGCATTCGCTGGCTTAGGAAAAGTTTTTCCCAATCAAGGAAAGATACAAGTCCCTTCTAATTGGACTTTACAAGGCTACGACAAACCGCATTACACCAATATCGAAATGCCGTTTAAAAATAAGCCTCCCTATGTTCCAGAAGAAAATCCAACAGGTTTATACAAAACCAATTTTGAACTAAAATCTGACTGGCAGAAAAGAAGGTCCATTTTACACATAGGAGGTGCCGAAAGTTGCACGCTTGTTTATTTGAATAACTCTTTTGTTGGATTGGCAAAAGACTCTCGCTTGCCCTCAGAATTTGATCTTACTGAGTTTTTAAAAGAAGGCTCAAATTCTCTAGAAATAATCGTTGTTCGTTGGTCAGACGGTTCCTACTTAGAAGACCAAGATCATTGGTGGATGGCTGGAATTTATAGAGAAGTTTATCTCTATTCAGTAGATAGGGTAAGAATCCAAGATGTATTTGTTACCACCCCTTTATCGAAAGACTTTCAATCTGGAAAGATTCAAATAAAAACTCAATTGGACTACCTAGAAGACCCAGTAGATCAAGCTTACACAGTGAAGCAAACTTTGCTCGACAATGATAAAGAAATTTTAAGCAAAGAAATTACAGTCCATCCATGCTACAGAAACAGTTATTATGAGTCTGTTTTGATTGAAGAAATCCAAAACCCAAAACTTTGGTCGGATGAGGAACCAAACCTATACGAGCTTGTCATTGAATTGATCGACCCAGAGGGGGTATCTATCGAAACCATAGCCACTAAAATTGGGTTCAAAGACATTTCCTTCAATGAGGGGCAAATGTTACTGAACGGAAAACCCACCTTAATTAAAGGCGTCAATCGTCATGATCATGACCCCAAAACAGGAAAGACAATTGATCGAGAAAGTATGCTATCGGACATCCTGTTGCTTAAGAAATTTAATTTTAACGCCGTCAGAACTTCCCACTATCCGAACGATTCGCTTTGGTACTCACTTTGTGACGAATACGGCATTTTGGTTATGGATGAGGCGAATCTTGAGGCCCATGACAACTATACCAGTATTTGTCGTTCTCACCGATGGTCTCAAGCCTTTTTAGAAAGAGGAAAAAGAATGGTGATCCGAGACAAAAATCACGCCTGTATTTTCTCTTGGTCTCTCGGCAATGAATCTGGTTATGGAATCAATCATGATTCAATGGCCGATTGGATTCGAAATTACGATCCTTCCCGAATGGTTCACAATGAGGGAGCCGTAAAGCATCATTGGACTCAGTGGCAAGGAAATCGATACAATCAAGGAGGAGAAAGGTCTAATGATTTCCATGGTCCTATGTACCCATCCATTCAAGAACTAGAAGAACATGGTAAAAACTCAAAAGATCCACGTCCTTTCATTATGTGTGAGTACTCTCATGCAATGGGAAATAGCAATGGATGCTTAAAAGAATACTGGGATACAATTTACAAATATAAAAATTTGCAAGGGGGTTTTATATGGGATTGGGTCGATCAAGGACTTCTTGAATTTACAGAGGAAGGAGAAGCCTATTATACCTATGGAGGAGATTACGGTGATGAGCCTAATGATGTAAATTTCAATATAAATGGCATGATCTGGCCGGACAGAACACCTCACCCATCCATGTTTGAGTTTAAAAGACTGGTTCAGCCTGTTCGAATCAATAAATCCAAAAACAATGCCGGTGCATTTGAAATCTTTAATGATTTTCAGTTTATTAATCTTCCTCCAATTCAGATGTATTGGAAAATAGAAATTGATGGAGTTGTCACTAGCTCAGGTCAGGAAAGACTTCCCAAGCTCGCACCTCAAAAAAGTTTTGATTGGGAAATTCCCAAACACAATACGGAGGAAGCCCTCACTCATATGATAATCCTTCATTTCAAACTTTTAGAGCCGACTCTTTGGTGCGATGCAGGACATGAAATCGCAATACACGAAGAAGAATTACCGAAGGTGACCCCTAAAAGTTATCCAACTTTAAGTCTATCAAATCCTTGGACACAAAATAGCAAAAATTCCTACTCATCAGGGAATTTAGAAATTACCTTTGATGAAATACACGACTTAAACGAAATCAAGCTGGATGGACTTCCTGCAATTACGAAGAACCATGGTGCTTTTTTTATGAGAGCACTTACTGATAATGACGGTGTAAAACTCAAAGAGGAGCAATGGCAAAATGATTGGAAGGCTATGGGACGCTGGAATTTAAAAGGGGTCTTTGACATGGTTTGCAAACCCATAAGCAGTCATAAAAATAATTTAACTTTTACCAGTGATTTTGAGTTAAAAGCATCGAAGGTCGAGAGTCCTATTTCCTACAAAAAAGAGATAGAACTCAATGAATCCGGAATCCTGATAAATCACTATTTTGATATTCCTGAAGAATTGGAAGATTTACCAAGAATTGGAACGCGATTAGAGATAAACAAAAAATTTCATCAAATGAAATGGTTAGGGAGAGGTCCCTATGAGTCCTACACAGATAGAAAATTTGGAACCCTTCTTAGCTCCTACTCATCCACGGTTCAAGATCGATATGTTCCCTACATTTTACCACAAGAACATGGAAATATAGTCGATCTCTACAAACTCGAGTTGACAAACGATACAGGCAAAGGACTCCTCTTTTCATCGCTACAATCATTCAGTGCAAATGTAAGCCAATTCTCAGTAGAGAATATTCTAAAAGCGAAACACACGTTCGATTTAAAACCTGCTGATACTATTCAATTACACCTAGACCTAGCACAAAGAGGTCTCGGAACTCACAGTTGTGGACCAGACACCTTAGATTCCTATAAACTTAAATCTGGAAAACATCAGTTTTCCTATTTGATTTCATCCATTTAAAAAGTGGATGGAGTTCATTTACAAAGGAGATGATCTCTAGATCATTCCTAATTTTTACGTTGCAAGTAGAAACAAAGATCAGATACTTCTCAAATCTATGGATGAATTGGAACCTCTGAATGAAATTGAAGCTAGGATACTGGGTTGTTTGATAGAAAAAGAAAGAAGCACCCCTGAGTACTACCCACTCACCCTAAACAATTTACTGGCCGCTTGTAACCAAAAGTCCAACCGGAACCCGGTCATGCAATTGGACGAATTTGAATTGGAAGAAGCTTTGGACCAACTTAGGGAAAAAAAGTGGGTCTTCAGAGTAGATACTGCAGGTTCTAGGGTTGCAAAATTCAGACATGACTTAGCCCAAAAAATTGAACTCTATGGGAATGAGATTGCCATTATTTGTATTTTACTTTTACGAGGTCCCCAAACGATCGGTGAAATTCGAAGTAGAACAGAAAGAATTTCAAATTTTGAAAGTATCAAGGAAGTAGAAACCACTCTTGAAGATCTAAAAGAGGAAGATCGCTTCCCAACCATCCTTAAACTTTCTGTTCAACCCGGACAAAAAGAAGTTCGATACACCCATTTATTGTGTGGTATGCCGAATTTAGTTTCAAAACAAGAGGAAAAAAATGCCTTCTCAAGGGTTTTAACCAAGGGACAACAGAGAGAGGAAGAATTAATAAATTCGATTCGTTCTCTGGAAGGAAAAGTCGAGAAATTGGAAATGAATCTAGATTTTTTTCAAAAAGAATTCTGTAAATTTAAAGAACAATTTGAATAGACGAATTACTCTTTAGTGCTTCCTTCCAATTGAAATGAGCCTTTTGAAACTTTGAAAGTATTCCAATTTCTTCGACTCTTGGTAGGCATTTCCGTTCCTGAAGCAAACACCTGCATTTCCTCCCTAAGTGCAGACCAAAAATGGAAACGCCTCTCTGGGTCAAATTCACCCAAAATATCGTCTGCCACAATTAGAGGAAGCACCCCAGTTTGCTGACGCGTGTAGGTAATCTGACAAATACGCAAAGCTGAAACTAGACCTCTTTGCTGTCCCTCGGAAGCAAATTCTTTAGCCTTTCTATCAATCAACCGAATATCTAGATCGTCTCTGTGAGGCCCCCTTTGCGTAGATTTGAGAATTTTATCTCGCTCCCGATTGTCCTGTAAAAACTTTCTGTAAGATTCTACATCAGAGATTTCAATATCTGGTAAATAACAAATTCTTGGGATTTCATGTTCAGGAGCAAAAATACTGTATGCATGCTCGAAATAGGCCTCCATCTGATCTACATGCTTCCGACGACTCTCTGAAATATGAAGCGCCAAATCTCCCATTAAATTTTCAAAAGCAAGAAACTCTCCATTGGTTGCATTTCTTTTCAACAAAGAATTTCTAGACGATAAAGCAGTTTTAAAATTTCTCAAAGCTACAAAATATGAATTGTCTACCGAGCAAATCAATTGGTCCAAAAAACTTCTTCTTACACTGGGTGCCCCTCGAACGATTTCCATATCCAAAGAGGATAAAACGATCACTGGGAACAAACCGGTAAAATCTGACAATTTTTTAACAATCTCTCCATTCACTCGGAGCTCTCGAGTTTTTGAGCCAAATTTTAACAAAATCTCAACCTCTCCCAATTTTTCGTGCTCTAATATATAGAACAAACCCGCTGCATCGAAATGCTCTTGAACCAATTGCTTGAGGTCGTTGGTTCGAAAGGATCGGATCGAGGATAATAAACCAATGGACTCTAACAAATTAGTCTTGCCTTGCCCATTTTTACCTAAAAAATATTGGTACAATCCTTCAAACTCTAATTCCTCAAACTCGATATTCCGATAATTCTGAAGATGGAGACGTTTAAGATTCATGAGTATTTACAAGCATAAACCTTTTTAAATTTCCAACACATTTGAGTTTTTAAATTTTGCATCTTCTTTTAGGCTGAGCCATGTTTTGTTGAAAGCATCCAACAGAAGCATCCACTCCTTTTTTGAATGGATTAAGCTAGAACTCAAACGCAGGGTTCGTTCTTGTTCTTCAGAGGATAGTTTTTCTCGAAAAGAACCTTCCGCAATCTCAACCTTCTTGTTCGTTGAGCAGGCAGAGCCTGACCCGATTATAAACCCCAACTTGTTCATTCTTAATACCCAACGCTTACTCTCATATTTAGGCATCACTAAAAATGAAGTATTCCATAGACGATTCTGATCAGAAAATAAGACCTTGGTTCCTTTAACAAGTTCCACAATCTTTTTCTCAAATAAATCACGAGGTGCTTCTAAAATCTGACTATTGGCAAGATCTCTATAAATCTCTTTCCAGGCAGCCATCATAGAATTGATTGCAGGATAATTTTCCGTGCCTGATCGCATCCCCATCTGTTGTTCTCCTCCAAGTAATTGCGGACAAACAGAGACCCCCTTCGGAATGATTAAAAAGCCCAAGCCTTTGGGTCCACCAAATTTATGAGCGCTTCCAGAAATAAAATCAAAGCGTTTGAGTGTTTGAAAATCACCTAATTTTCCAAAAAACTGAGTAGCATCACAAAATGAGAAAATTCCCTCTTGATCAGTAATATCTAAAGCTTTAGACAAGGGTGAAATAGAACCAGTCTCACCATTGGCTGCACAAATAACCAAAGCCCCAAGATCTGAAAGAATTTTTGTATCAGCACAAAATTTGTTGTCGTAAAAATTAAAAAAGTCCCATTGATTTCGAAAACACGATTGAGCCGGTTTGAGTACCGAGGAGTGCTCATCCGCATGCAAAAGAATTTTTTTCTTGTTTCCTAGAATTTTACTCAAAGATTGGAAAACCAAGTTGTTACTTTCAGTGGAACCTGAGGTAAAAATAACTTGATCTGCAGAACGATCAAAATAAGAACCCAATTCTTGCTTAGCCTCTTTAATGAGAACTCTAACTTTAGTAGATTCATTAGACAAACCCGCTGGATTGAACCAAAAAAATTCTTGAGATTCATTCCAAGCCTCCCGTGCCGATAAACTGAAAGGCATGGTGGCGTTGTTATCGAAATAAATCATCTGTTTTTGGGAATGGGAATCCTAAGAATTTGACCCACTTTCAAATCATTTTCGCTTTTCATCTGGTCTTGATTGGCTTGATAAATAATTTTGTAGTATTTGCGATTTTTATAAAATTTAGCACTGATCCTAGAAAGGGTGTCGCCCGTTTGGACTTCATAGGTGGTCATCCTTTTTTGAGAACTCGTTTGATTTGTGCGGACTCGCTCAAAATCTGAATTATAAGCCACTGAGTCGTTGTTGTGAGAAAAATTTGGATCTGTTAGCAAAGGATTTTGAGGGATACTTCGAATAGGATTAGCTTCCACCGACCTTTGTTGATTTAATAAAGCTATATTTTCTCTTAAATCCCCAATTGTCCGAGCTGCCTTCTCTAATTCTAATGTCAATTTACTGTTTTGTGTAGCAAGTTGGACATTTTCCTTTTGCAACTCAAAGTTATTGACCCCTGTCTTAAATGGCTTTCCGGGTAGTTTTTTTAAAAATTCCTTTTCAGCTGTTTTGATCAATTCTCGAACAATAGGAGATTCCACCGATTTAGGACGAATTTCTAAAAATTGTTGGAAATGGTAACGAGCAGTTACTGGATCTCGCATTAGATGCAAATATAATTTGCCAACTTCTAAATGGGATTGCGCCGCGAACTCTCTTTTCTTAATAACGCTTTTAAATGCGACTAGGGCCTCTTTTTCTCGGGCTTGTTTGAGAAGACTAAGACCTCTTTGGTATTGTTTTTCATCGGTCTCTTGCACTGGATTGTTGTCCTGATCGCATCCAGTAAAAACTAAAAACAATGAAAAAAAACAAATTTTAGTGTAATTAAAAAAAGCATTCATTCGATTGAAATTCTCATTCGCCGTTGATTGTGACCCAAATCATTCTGGAATGGGATTGAGACCGGAATTCCCAAAGGTACAATCCCTGCCAAGTACCTAAGACCATTTTACCATCATGCAAAGGAACTGTTTCAGAGGTGCTAGAAAATGAAGTTTTTACATGAGCAGGCATATCATCGGGACCTTCAAAGGTATGAGTGTATAGAGGATCCCTTTCAGGAACCAATCGATCCAAGTAATTTTCTAAATCCACTCGAACCGAAGGGTCTGCATTTTCCATGATCAATAAGCTCGCGCTTGTATGCCGACAAAACAAAGTCACCGTCCCATTTTTTATATTGGATTTAGAAATTATCCTTGAAACCTCCTTTGTAAAATCAGTAGTTCCCTTCCCACTGGTAATAATTTTAATTTGTTCGTGAACAACAGGCATAATTCGTATACATTAGTTTAGTCAAAAGAAATTTCAATAATTGAATTTTTAAAGTTTAGTGTTTATGTTACGCCCATGTTTAAGCCCCACAACCTGATTTTATCCTCTTACAGCATTACTGATGTCGGCATAAACCGTGAAAACAACGAGGATCATTGCAGTGGCAAAGACTTTTCATCGGGTAAAGTCTTTACCACAAATATTTTTGAATCCGTAGTTCTTGAAGACACAATTATTCAAATCATTGCTGACGGTATGGGCGGTTGCAATGCTGGAGAAATTGCGAGTGAATTTGCAAGTCACTATATTATCCAAGAAATGGATGAGAACAAAGATCAAATCAAAGGATCCAGCTCTATTCACTTTTTAATGGAAGGGATTATGCAAAAATGTCATTCTAAATTAACCAAAAGATCGCATCAGGACAAATCTCTAGAAGGAATGGGCACGACACTTACGGCTGCCATTTTTAAAGAAGATTCCCTACACATTTCTCATGTTGGAGACAGTCGTTTGTATCGATTCAGGGACAAACAATTAAAACAACTCACCGAAGATCAATCCCCTGTTGGAGAATTGCAAAGGAGCGGTTATTTATCGAAAGAAGCTGCTCGAACCCATCCGGATCGCCATTTAATAGATCAAGCTCTTGGAGGGGGATTGCCCTTTATCAATCCCCAACACAAATCGGTCGCTATTGAACATGGAGATTTTATTCTTATCTGCACAGATGGCCTGACCGATTCCATCCCAGAAAATCAGATTCAGTCCATCTTAAATGGGGCTACCCCAAACAATTTAAAAGCCATCAGCCAATCGTTAGTAGAAACTGCATTGGAATTGGATGGAAGTGATAATATAACCCTAACTTTAGTATATATATCCGGTTAAAATATGGCCCTTTTCAGCAAATCTAAAGTAGAGAAAGCATCCCTTTTATTCAATGGCGATACGCTTGAATTTACAAACTCGTTCTTAATAGGACGTTCCGTGCAATGCGATTTAGAACTCTCTGACTCACAGGTATCTAGAACTCACATATCCCTGACTCCCGATCCTCTTGGTAATTGGTGGCTTATTGATTTGGGTAGCACCAATGGTACTTTTTTAAACTTCAGAAAAGTACAACAATCCACGATACTTAAAAATGGGGATAGAATTCAAATTGCTAAGAAAAACTTTTTCTTTCAATGTTCCACTGATAACATTGCAAAGGATCTTTTACATATACCATTGGAAGAAGAAAAGCTTTTACTCGATTACAAAGATTATCTATTCATGGCGATACGAATCTATGGCACTTCCAGAACAAGTGAAAATTACAATGAAGAGTATATCCAAAAAATTCTACCCAATTGGCAGAGTTCGTTAGAAAAAGAAGCGCTCAGGCATGATGGAGAAATCGCATTGCCGTCTGCATATGCTCCAATTATTGCCTTTGAGAAAAATAATGAATCCGCAAAACAAGTTTTAAAGTTTTTGTCATGGATCACCGAGGAAAAGCTTACTAAAGAACTCGACTATCAAATTGTTATCCATCATGGAAAGATGAGCTTAGGGGATACCGCCCCCAATGGTTATGAAAAATTAATTGGTCGTGATATCCATTTCTGCCAAGCATTGTCTGAGTCCACTCGCAATATTGGTCACCGGATGTTACTCACCAAGGAATCGGCAACTCAATTTGTCGGAAAAAAAATAAACTTACTTGGAGACTTTAAAGTCCTTGGACAATCTGATACGGTTGAATTGTTCACAATAGAAGTTCAATAAAAGAGGTTTCAATGTTAGCAGATTCAAAAGAACCAGGCCAAAAAATTGGTGATTATACAATCATCAAAGAAATCGGTCGTGGAGGAATGGGAGTGGTCTATTTAGCCCAACATGAATACCTTAAAAAACGTTTCGCCTTAAAAGTTCTCCCTGAAGAGTTTTCAGCCTCTCCTGAATTTGTGGCTATTTTCAAGCAGGAAGCCCAAACTTTGGGTACTCTAAAGCATCCAAATATTGTAGAAGTTCATAACTTTGGCGAAGAGAACAACTCTTACTTCTTAGTAATGGATTACATTGATGGCCAGACCATTGAAGACTTCTTAGCTGCAAGCGGAGGTAAAATGACTCCTGAGGAAGTTCAAGCTACCCTACTCTCAGTTATGTCTGCACTCGTGCATGCTCATAATAAAGGAATTATTCATCGAGATTTAAAACCTGAAAACTTTCTTGTGGATAGTGATGGAACCGTAAAAATTACGGATTTTGGTCTTGCACAGTTGGTGGCTCCAGAAAGCTCTGAAAACCCCGAAGAGGATTCTAGTAAAAACACCAAAAACACTTTTATGCATTTAGCAGAAGATCAAGCTCAGGCGGGTCAGTATACTGGAGGCACTGAAGGATATATGGCTCCAGAAGTTGAGGCTGGAGGCATGGGTGATAAACGCGCTGATTATTATGCAATTGGAGTTATAGCTCACTACCTGATCACTGGAAAAGAACCCGGCAAGCATGTTAAAATGCTCTCAAAAACCATTAAAGGTTTGGATCCTAAATGGGACAAAATCATTGAGAAGTGCTTAGAGCACAACCCAAATGATCGCTACCAGGATGCCTTGGATCTTCTTGTCGATCTTCAAGGGATCAATTCCAAAGAAAACAATTTCTTAAAATGGTCTATTGCTTCCGCCGGTTTAGTTGCTTTGGCTGCCTTTTCATTTTTCCTAATTGGAGAGAGTCCTGAACCCGAAAACCTCAATCCAGAACAGAAGCAAAACGTTCAAAAAACAGAGAATAATAAAAAAGATTTTAAAGCACCCAATCCTAAGGAAATTCCAAAAAATCCAGTCAAAGCCAAACCTCAAAATCAAAAAGCCAAAAAGCCAGAGAAAATTTCAGAAAAAAAACTTACAACTCAAAATCAAAAAGTTTCTCTCCCTGACCCCCCCCCCGCTACTCCTGCAAAACAAAATTTTACCCCAAAAGAAAAACCGGTAAAAGCACCTTTACCCATCAAGAAACCGGTCAGTCCTTACCAAGAGGTAGAACCACAGTTGATGTATATAGATTCACTTAGTAAATCAAACTTTGGCGACCATACACTTGGTTCCCTTGAAAGTTACAAATTTATCAATCAAGACAACTGGGAAACCAGATATATTGGAGGGAAAAATATACTTAGGATCAAAAAACCAGATAAAGAGTTGACGGGGCCCAGACCAGGAACCTTCGCTATTTATGATGCTGATGAATTTAAAAACTTCTCATTTAAAATGGAATTCAAATCCAATGAGCCAAACACGACTGCTTTGGATGATGCAGATGTTGTCTTTATTTTTGGATACAAAAACCAATGGAATTTTACAGTATTAGAACTTAATAGCTATGGGTACAAAGGAGAAATTAGGACTAGTATTTATAGAATCCAGAGCGGCAAAAAATCGGATCTTCAATTCAATGCGGATATGAGAGCGATTAAAGATGAAGAGTGGCATGTTTTGCATTTTGAAAGGATAGCGGAGCAGGTTGAGGTTTCTATCGACAATGAAAAACTTTTTTCTGTATCAAGTACGGTCTTTGATTCAACGGGTAAGATAGGATTTGGTTCTAATGACGACAGGGCCTCTTTCACAAATCCTAGAATTGAAAAAATCAATACAGCTCAACTTGCGTTAACAATTAATGATTCTGATGGCAATGAATTGAGTCCTAAATTTTATAAACTCTGGGTGAATAATAAACGAAACAAACCATTGACTGGAACTAATACTTACATCCTTCCAGCTAATGTTATGATAGTCGGATCTATTGAAGCGGTTGGATACAAAAGAAAAACCATTATCCGAACAGCCAATCCAATCCCTGCCAATGCTAGCACAAGCCTTGAAATAGCATTTGATGAAGATGATAAATTAGACTCATCACCATTGAAAGCTATTAATTCCAATCCAACGGTCGGTTTTAAAACTGTATCCATACGAACCAACCCTTATCTTAATAAAAACTTGATTGAACCTCTAAAACTGTCACTTCTAGAGGATCTCTCGGTTCCAAAATTTAAATCCACATCTTATGTTAAAATAAAGGATAGTCTTTACCAGCTAGAAGAGGATGAAGTTTCCATTTTAGAATTGAAGGATACTCAACTAATATCGAAAGGTAACCTTGAAAAAAGAGGTTATTTGGTCAATCCTATAATTAAATCGTCCTTGATTTTCATCACTAGTTCTCAAACAAATGAAGACAACATTAAGTATGAAATGATTACGGAATTATTTGAATCCAAGACTGCTGGGGACTCCTCGAATTTCCCATCTCAAATTTTTAAATTGAGCTTTTCCCCTAAAGAGAATGCTTCTAGTAACATTGCAAAGAGTCCCAAAGAATTGTTCACCCTTTTAAACGCAAACAAAAACAGCGTTGGTTTTTTTGAATCCGGTCAAGTGAAAGATTTATCTCGAGTAAAAGTTTTGAAAGTAGATGGTATTAACTATACGGAACCTAAATATGCCTATGCTGATAAAGTTTATTTGATTGCAAAAGAACCCTCAGAAAACACTCAACTGTTAATAGATTATTTACTTTCTAATGAAGGATTAAAGAAAATGACCGATATCGGTTTCACTCCTGTCAAAAAACCATAGGATCCGATACCCATTGTGAATCTTTCAATAATTATTGGCACTTTTAAAAGACTTCAAATATTTTCTCCGCTCTAACAATTATACCTAGCAATTTACCTATCAAATTTATAAAGCTACTTCCTTAAGCTTTGTGAAATCTAAAGCCAAGATCACTAAAACTAAAAGATTGAAAACACGTTCTTCAAAAACGAAATTTGAATTAAAAAATTTTAACTTTTCCTTAAATTTACACCAAAATTGCGGTGTTTCAATTTTTATAGGAGTTACTTTTGGGCAATTCTAAGTCTCACTCAATTGTCAATCAAAACCCCTTGATACAATCGCTTCACAAAATTAATACCAGTGAATCCAAAGACTAATTTTGAACTTTTGCTTTCAATGCGTCTAGTTTGGCTTGAATATTAGAATCTACAGTTTCTTCACCAAGCGATTCAAATTCTTTCTCCAAACGATCCCCTCCAGAAAAAGAATCCGCCATTTCTTTGGCAGCATCAGCCTCGTGGGAAGTTCTTTCAGCTTTAGCTTTCATTCTGGCCATTAAATCGTCAGCGCTAGAATCCTTAGACATATTCGCTTTTGCCTCATAGATGTCTTTTTTAATTTGAGCCGTCTTACTTTGCGCAATAATAAAATCTTTATTTCTTTTAAACTCGGACAACTCATCATCCATCTTAAGGATATCTTTCTTGAGATCTTCGACCGCAGTTCTTTGAGACTGCCACTGTAAATCCAAAGCATTTGCCTTCGTTTCTGCCTCAGCTGAACGTTGAAGAGCTTTTGCTGCTAAGTCCTCTCGACCCGCTCGGAGCGCCGACTCAGCTTTCTGTTCCCAAGTCAATTGTCCTTTTTTTTCTTTTTCAAGTTGAGCCTTTGCTTGTCTTTCTGTTGCAATCACTTGTTGAACTGAACGCTTGGCTTCTTTAATTTGATTCTCCTTATCTCGGATTGCTTGGTCAAGCATAAGTTCAGGCTTTTCCAATTTATCAATTGCCTTATTTGCTGAAGCTTGCCCGATTTTAAAAATTCTTGAAAAAATACTCATTTATATCCTTATTATAACGATTAAGATTCTATATATTTACTCAATAAATTTTCTGCTTTATCCACAGCGAGCTCTAGGGCATCGAAAACACTTAGAAATTCATCATCATTTAAATCGCTGAACTCTCGACTCTCAACTAGAACCAATCGAGGGTCCTCTTCCTGAGTGTTATCAATACCAAAACTGACAGGTAAAACCTGAGTATTCAACTCCAACAGTTTTACGTAAAGATCTGCACTTGCCATTTGTGAAATATTTCCTAAGTCCACTTCGAAGTAAATTCCATTCTCACCTACGTGTAAATAAACCGGTAATTCATCCTCCCTTTGAACTTTTAAAATATCTTTGGACTCCTCCACTGAAAAACCGTTTAAATTAAGAAATCGATCGAGAGATTCTTGTTTTCGAACATGGATTTTTATATTATTTAAATTCATAGGGTTGTTATAATATATATTAGAATGAGATTGCATAATGATTAATTACTTAGGCAAATTCAAGATTATTGAATAAATTTAATAGAATTTTGAAATTGTCAACGTTGCTATTCCTTTAACTAAAAAGAACAAACTTAAAGGAAATGAAAATATTGCTTCTAGTTTTATTTTGATAATTGAGTATGCAGAACAAGCAAACGCTTGTGATAAATTAGGTTTGAAAATGAAACGTTCCACTCTCTGAATAATTGATTTTATTGACTCATCGCTTGTCGTTAAATTTTACAAATTCAGGAGCTCTTTTTTTGGTCTTTAATCCAGCACATCAAAGTCTTATATTTTAAATCGACTGATTTCGTAATATACATCTTAATAAATAGTGAAACCAACGATCGAATCTCAAGACTATTGGACCCATGATTTGAGTCCATTTATATTTAAATTTCCTGATTCATGGGTAGAGTTTATCAAAATTGATGGCATCCGCTATTATGGTCTATCTTACTTACTTGGTTTTTTTGTGGCGGCACTCCTGCTCCGAATTTATTACAAAAAAGGAAAATCTCCTTTAAATCCGGAACAGCAAAGCAATTATATAACAGCCATCATTTTGGGGGTTTTACTAGGAGGAAGGATGGGATATATGCTTCTTTACTCATTCGATAGTTTAATTCAAAACCCATTCAACCTTTTCAAAGTTTGGGAGGGTGGTATGGCAAGCCATGGAGGCTTTGCAGGGGTTGCATTTGCTATTATTTGGACAGGAAGAAACCTCAAAATTCCTGTTTGGAAATTGGCAGACATTACTGTAACCCTTGCTCCTGCTGGCATCTTCTTTGGTAGAATTGCTAATTTTATAAATGGCGAACTTTATGGAAAAATTACAGAAGTGTCATGGGCAATTATTTTCCCAAAAGCTCCTCTAGAATACATCCCAGAGTTCGGAATTCTCGCAAGACTTCCAAGACATCCCTCACAACTTTATGCCGCATTTTTAGAAGGCCTTTTACTTTTTTTATTTGCTCAATTTCGTTTATGGAAAAATCGAGGAATAACAAAGTCTGAAGCGCATGGGGTTCTAACTGGTGAGTTTCTTATTTTTTATGCGGTCGTTAGAATCGTAGGGGAATTCTTTCGGGAACCTGATTCTGACTTAATATTCAGTATTTCTAAAGGCCAGTTTTACTCAGTAATTTTAGGCACTATTGGAGTAGGGATTGTTTGCCGAATGCACTTCAAAAACAACAGGAAAAATCTATCCAAAGAGGCTTAAAAAATTCAATCAACCATAGACCATTCTGTTTTAATTCAAAAGATGAAATAGAAAATGAGATTGAATTTAAAGATCATTATACTTAACCAATAATAGCCGAATCTGTGAAGCGCAGAATCAAATTTCTAATGAAGAATTCAGGTTATAATCTATTCAACGATTAAGACTTCCTTCTAAGACAAAAAAAGGCTGAATCGTTTTAATTCAGCCTTCAAAAAATTGATAGAAATTTTAACTATTTTTTAGCATTTCTATCCAGAACTTCTTTAATAACTTCCTCTTTAATATTGCGAGGACAAGCTGCATAATGAGAAAATTCCATAGAAAACTGACCTCTTCCTGAGGTCATTGTCCTCAATGCACCAATGTAACCAAACATTTCACTGAGTGGAGCCTCCGCTTTAATATGAACCCCTGTTGCAGTTGCGTTTTGAGAACTTATCATTCCCCGACGTCGGTTCAAATCTGAGATCGTGTCTCCCATATTATCCTCAGGTACATAAACATCTAATTTCATCATAGGCTCCAAGAGTTCTGCCCCAGCTTTAGGCATGGTTTGACGGTAAGCAGCTCTGGAAGCAATTTCAAAAGCAACCGCTGAGGAATCCACCGCATGAAAACCACCATCTATGAGTGTCACTTTAAAATCCAAACATGGAAAACCAGCAAGAACCCCTTTATCTAAGGATTGCTCAAATCCCTTCTGAACCGCAGGTATGTATTCCTTCGGAACATTTCCCCCAACGATTTTGGACTCAAACTCAAAGCCATTTCCAGGCTCCAAAGGCTCTACTACGTAGTCGATCTTTGCATATTGACCGGACCCACCCGATTGTTTTTTGTGGGTGTATGAATCTTCGGTTCTTTGTGTGATTGTTTCACGATAAGCAACTTGAGGCTTGCCCACATCCACTTCCACTCCATGAGTTCTTTTCAAGATATCCACCTTAATATCTAAATGAAGTTCTCCCATTCCCTTTAAAATAGTTTCTCCACTGTCTTCGTCGGTTTCCACCCTAAAGGATGGATCTTCTTGAATCATTTTACCTAGTGCCACCCCTAGTTTCTCTGCCTGTCCTTTGTCTTTAGTGCTGATTGCAATCGAAATTACTGGGTCTGGAAATACCATCGGCTCAAGGGTCGCAGGTTGGTCTTTGTCACAAAGGGTATGCCCTGTTTGAACATTTTTGAGACCCAAGAGTGCAACAATGTCCCCAGCAGATGCCAACTCAATTTCTTCGCGGTTGTCAGCATGCATTTGAACAATACGACCGATACGTTCTTTTTTACCAGTAGCAGTGTTCAATACAGTCATACCTTTGTTGATCGAACCTGAATAGATTCTAGTAAAAGTTAGAGCACCGTACTTGTCATCCATGATTTTGAATGCCAAGGCACGCAATGGCTTAGATTCATCAACAATTGCAAACTCACCCGTCGGATTGCCTTCCAAATCTATTTCAGGCTGAGGATTTACCTCATGAGGAGCAGGCAAATAATCAATCACAGCGTTGAGAATAAGTTGTACGCCTTTATTTTTGAAGGAAGACCCACAATAAGTTGGAAAAAAGTCTAAATTGATCGTTCCTTTACGGATGCATTTTTTAATAACCTCTACGCTTGGTTCTTCACCTCCTAGGTAGAGTTCCATCGCATCATCGTCTTGCTCTACAGCAGTTTCAATAAGTTGCTCACGAAATTCTTCTACTTTATCAACCATATCAGCAGGAACTTCTTCGACTGTATATTTTAAAGGATCTCCAGATTCATCCCAAATCCACGCTTTGCGAGTGAGAAGATCCACAACTCCCTTCAAGTCACTTTCAGTGCCAACAGGAAGAGTCATCACTAGGGCATTGGCTCCCAAAACATCCCTAACTTGATCAACAACTCTATAAAAATCAGCACCAATTCTGTCGAGCTTGTTGACATAGATCAACCGCGCGACTTTGGAGTCGTTGGCATAGCGCCAGTTGGTTTCTGACTGAGGCTCTACACCACCGGAACCACAAAAAACTCCAACCCCCCCATCGAGTACTTTCAGAGAACGATACACTTCAATCGTAAAATCTACGTGCCCAGGGGTGTCAATAATATTAAAATTATAATCATTCCAAAAACAAGTTGTAGCCGCTGATTGAATCGTAATACCTCGCTCTTGCTCTTGTTCCATAAAGTCAGTAGTGGCCGCACCATCATGAACCTCACCAATTTTATGAATTTTTCCAGTGAGCTTTAAGATTCGCTCTGTTGTCGTTGTTTTACCCGCATCCACATGGGCAAAAATCCCGATGTTTCTACACTTTGATAAGTCTTTCATTTGTTGATAAGTTGTAATTTGATGTGTTGCGATTCAATGTCGTTTTGATCTTTAGCGAGATTGAGTGATAGTTAGCAGGTATTTCCATCTAGTTCCATAACGAATCCAGCTACAAAGACCAAACATAAAAGGAGAATAATACACACTTCATGTCATGAGTAAATTCATTTTTAATCCTTTTATCATATTAAAGAAATTTGAATCTTTGAAATTTATTAAGGATTGCAAATTAATATCACGAACTCTGTGGATCTTAATTTTAGAATTTTGAAGACTAAGAGCACCCATCCCCAAAAGGATGAATCAGCAAACTCTTCCGCTAAATAAATTCCTAAAAAGACAGATTTTTTCAGGCAACTAATTATTCACTCAAAAAGGATTTAAAAGAAAAAACCGAAACTGTAACTGCAGTAACGACCTTTAAAACTAAGGGACCTAAACTATAAAAGGAAGCTCCGATTTTATCCAAAGATTCATACTCCAATTTAGAAAAATCCCCTTCGGGTCCAACAATTATATAGATCATCTCTGAGCCTTTATTCAGATTCTTAAAATCGAAAGCAAAAGAGGAGATCGGCCTTGCAATAGGATGAATAGCACCGACATATAAATTTCCTTGAACGTCAAAAGAAATAAACTCGTCCAAAGAAATAGGAGTTTCTATTTTTGGTACAAAAGAATTGCAAGATTGTTTGCATCCTTCAATTGCCGCAGACTTCCATTTTTCAATTTTGCTTTGTTCTCGACGGCCCGTAAGTTGAAACTCAGAGTTCTCAGTTTTCAATGGAATTATGCGACTCACCCCTAATTCACAGCATTTTCGAACCACGGAATCCATCGTTTTTCCCTTAGGCAAACCTTGAGCCAAAACAATCTCTGGCTTATCTCGATGAGTTTCCCAAGTTTTATGAATTGAAATCTGACAAGATTTTCTCAGCGTCGCAATTTCTCCTAATGCCTCAAGACCTCTGCCATTAAACAAGGCAACTAAATTTCCTTGCCTTGCTCTCATTACATTAATTAGGTGATTGGTTTCTACGGCAGAAAGAGAAACTGAAGTGGAATTTAATTCCAAATCGGAAGAGTAAGCTCGGAAATTTGGGCGATTTTCAGCAATTGATTTCATGGTTCAATAATAGTATTCTTTTTAATCTTAGCAGAGAGAATTAACAACTACTTAATCTGCAATCATGGAGACAAGTGTATATTTAGATATTGTCTCAATAAAGTTTTTTGCAAAGTAGTCCTTAAGGATCTATCTCTTCATCAAAAATCATTCTTGATTGGGAAGATTCTTCATTGTATAAGTCCCTCATTGAAGAATATAATTTCGGATAAAATAATCCTTCAAACTTCTCCGCTGTGAACTTGGGTTTTAAATCCGTTTGTTGTCTTGCACTTTAAATATTTCTATTACCTTTCTATTTTAAGCTCATTTATTGTTCGTTCATAAAAATGAATTCTTCTATTGATAATATTTACAAAAAGGAGCCAAACCTTGGTAATTTTAAGTTCGATCAAAAGGTAGCTCAAGTGTTTGAAGACATGATCCATCGATCGGTCCCAGGTTATCAATATTCACTTGAAATGATTAAAATACTCGGGTCCAAATACCAACAAAAGAATTCCAATTGCTACGATCTTGGATGTTCGCTAGGTGCTTCCACACTTTCACTCACTCAGGGTTTGGATGATCCAAGTATTCATGTTTATGGAATTGACAGTGCTCCTGAGATGATCAAAAAATGCGAAAAAGACCAGAAATTTAAGGATTTAAATCCCGACATCCCAGTTCATTGGATTTGTAAAGATGTAAGAGATATTGAATTTATAAATGCCTCCATCGTTTTACTGAATTTTACACTTCAATTTATCCCAAAAAACCAACGGTCTAGTCTTCTAAAAAGGATCGCATCCTCATTACTTCCAGGCGGCATTCTTATATTGAGTGAAAAAATAGCTTTTAAAGATGAAGATACGCATCTTTTACAAGCGGAAATTCATCATGCATTCAAAAAACAACAGGGATACTCAGATTTAGAAATCTCAAGAAAACGAGCCGCTCTTGAAAATGTTCTTGTTCCTGAAACCCAAGAAGATCATTACAAAAGATTGAGCCGATCCGGATTCAAAACTACTACGCAGTGGTTTCAATGTTTTAATTTCGTTTCCTTTATTTCTCAAAAATAATTGTATGATTGAAAATTACTCTTCCTTTATAAAAAATTTAGAAAAAACTTCTTTAAATGAGTGGATCCCAAAATTAGAAAAACAAATTACTCACGCTTTTTCTCCTAAAACAAACGGACATTATGATCGATGGAATCAAGCTTGGGAATTGCTACCCAATGCTAAGCCCTCTGTAATTCACCTAAATCAATCTACTCTTGAAATCGGAACCTGTGCGGATCTGACCCCTGAAGAAAATAAAAAACTCCACAACATTTTGATGAGTTTTCACCCTTGGCGAAAGGGACCTTTCTCTTTTTTTGGAACGGAAGTGGACACTGAGTGGCGCTCAGACTTTAAATGGGATCGTGTTTCCTCACATATAAAACCACTGAAAGACGGGATGATTCTAGATATAGGCTGTGGAAGCGGTTACCATTGTTGGAGGATGCTAAGCCAAGAACCAAAACTCATTTTTGGGATCGACCCATTTTTAGCTTTTGTGTGGCAATATTTAGTAGCTAACAAGTATATAAAGTCGGATCGATGCGCGGTTCTTCCTCTGGGAATTGATTCCATACCTTCTATCCTTCCAGCCTTCAGCACTATTTTTTCAATGGGTGTATTTTATCACCGTAAAGATCCAATCGCCCATCTTATTCAGATAAAAAATCTTTTAAGACCAAAAGGTGAAGTTGTCTTGGAAACAATCGTCATCAAAGGCGGCGAACAAGATATTTTAGTACCCAAAGATCGTTACGCGAAAATGAGAAATGTATGGTTCATTCCGTCCTCCGATGCTATGAGGATGTGGTTGAATAAATGTGGCTTTAGAAAAGTGCGTGTTGTGAATGAAACTGTTACTTCTTTTGAGGAACAAAGAAAAACAGAATGGATGAAGTTTGAATCTCTAAAAGACTTTTTAGACCCTAAGGATATTACCAAAACCATCGAAGGCTATCCATCTCCGCGTAGAGCGATCTTTATAGCTGAGAAACCTTAAGAATTAAGAAATTTTTGAAAATTTCAATCCTTGGAAAGTTGAATCCATCCATTTTTTATATAAAAGTCCAAATCTTCTTGAGTGTCTATATCTCTTTTTGATGAAAGTTGAAAACAAGATTTTTCTAAAATTTCAATCGATTTTAAGGTTTGATCTAAGACTCTGCTAGTCCCCCAGTCTATTCGTTCGAAAATATTTAGAATCCGGTTTAGCCCCAGCAAATAATAGCCTCCATCATTCGCAGGACCGATCACTGCATCATAAGATTCCAAAACCTCAAATGCATCATTGATATCCATCCAATCAATAATCGGGCAGTCTGAGCCGGAAATAATAATTTGATCATATGCATCCGTTAATAAATTAAAAACATGCTTCATTTTTTGTCCTAAATCTCCTACAGGTTGCTTTATAATTGGAATGGATGGGTATTTTTGTTGAAACCAACTCTCATCTCCTTGAACATAAAATATAAGATCAAAATCAGCTCCTAGTTGATCTACTTTTGAAATGTAGATTTCTAAAATTTGATAATAAATTCTAATTGCTTTATCGACTCCAATATCAGCTCCAAGCCTTGTTTTGCAGGACTCTCCTTTTCCTTTTGCGAAAATGATTAATAATCTTTGATTATCGCTTTGCATGGTTTTAATGCTTCCTTCATTCTAATTAAAACATTCAATCAATTTAAATTATGCAATCGGAGAACAATCAATCAACCAATCGTTACCAAGAAAGAGGTGTATCTGCTACCAAAGGTGAAGTTCACAGTGTTGTAGACAAGATGGATGAGGGTTTATTCCCAGGTGCTTTTTGCAAAATTACTCCTGATCACCTAACAGGGGATCCTAATAAATGCAATGTGATTCACTCAGATGGTTCAGGCACAAAATCCACAATTGCTTATTTAAAATACAAAGAAACCGGAGATCCTTCGGTTTTTCGAGGAATTGCTCAAGACAGCATCGTTATGAATATCGATGACCTTCTTTGTATTGGAGCTCAATCTGGTATCTTAATCTCTAGCACTGTCAATAGGAACGCAAGAAATTTTCCCGGCGAAGCTCTAGCAGAATTAATCAATGGAACCGAAGACTTTTTGCAAACAATGCGAGATCATGGTTTAGATATTCACAGCGGAGGAGGTGAGACTGCAGATGTTGGCGATTTAACCCCATCTGTAACTGTTGATTCCTGTGCCGTAGCAATTATAAATTGTAATGATGTCATTTCAAGCCAAGAGGTCGTTCCAGGTCTGGCTATTGTAGGTCTTGAAAGCTCAGGCAGAGCAAATTATGAGAATTTTGAGAACAGTGGGATTGGCAGCAACGGTCTAACAAGTGCTAGGCATGATCTTTTATGTTCTTATTACAAGGAAAAATACCCAGAAACCTTTGATCCGAACACGCCTTCACATCTTGTCTATTGTGGCCCTTATAAATTAGAGGATTCTATTGCCGGATCTGGATTGACTGCTGGAGATGCAATCCTTTCACCGACTAGATCTTATGCCCCAGTAATTGTAAAACTTTTAAAAGAAATGAGAGCTGCTGTGAAAGGGATCGTTCATTGCTCAGGAGGGGGTCAAACAAAATGTATTCGATTTGGTCAATCTGTAGAATTTGTAAAAAATAATTTTATGGATATTCCGCCTGTATTTACAGAAATTCAGAAACACAGCAAAACCAGTTGGAGAGAAATGTTTCAAGTTTACAACATGGGACATCGAATGGAAATTTATTGTCCAAAAGAAAATGTCAACGAAATCAAATCTTTATCTGAATCGTTTGGAATTCATGCCCAAGAGATTGGAGAAACGCTGCCAAGCCGCCGAAAGGACGAGAGGAACCATGTCACTATTCAGCATAAGGGCCAAACCTTCGAGTATTCATTGTAGACGAATACGAGACCTTTATTAAATAGTTGAAAACAATTTTATTTTTCTTCATTTTAATTCGCTTATCTTAAACAATGATTCGTAACACGGGAGCTTGGTGCATATTAATCCTTCAGGAAATAGGAAGGATGACTCTATTTGGATTCCAAGCTTATTCCAGAGGTTTGACCTACGGTTTCTCCCTTACTAAATTAATAGAGCAAATTTACATGATCGGTGTAAAAACGCTGCCTGTAATTCTCTTGATTTCATTCTTCACAGGAATGGTTTTAGGATTACAAGGTTATTTCACCCTTGCTAAATTTGGATCTGAAGGTTTGTTGGGATCCGCAATTGCCCTATCTTTGATCCGGGAAATGGCACCTGTTTTGACAGCGATTATGATCGTTGGGCAAGCCGGCTCCTCCATGGCCTCGGAGATTGGAATTATGAGAAACTCAGAGCAGCTCGATGCTTTGAATACAATGAATATCGATCCCCTTGTTTTTCTAATTGCACCCAAATTGATTGCAGCAATCTTAGTGTATCCATTGTTGACTGGCATTTTCAACGTAGTCGGTATCTGGGGTGGCTATTTGACTGGAGTTGAATTATTAGGGGTGGATCAAGGAGCTTTTTGGTTCCGAGTCGAAAGCGCTACTACAGCGAATGATATTATAGGAGGTTTTACAAAGTCTTTAGTATTTGCATTTGTAACATCCTTAATTTGTTGTTTTCAAGGCTACTTCATTCATCGCCATAAAGGTTTTGGAGCAACGGGAGTAAGCAGAGCAGCCACTTCTTCAGTCGTTTTTTCTAGTGTTTCTATTCTGTTAGCTGACTATATTATTACTTCTTTTATGTTATAATGGATACGCCATTACTTGAGTTTAAATCCTTAGTCAAAAAATTTGGGGACAAAACCATTTTAGATGGCATCAACCTTTCCATTCCCGAGGGTAAAATGACAGCCGTAATTGGCAAAAGTGGAACTGGCAAATCAGTGATGCTCAAGCACGTTGCCCGCCTTATAGAACCTGACTCAGGAGATATTTATTATAAAGGGACCTCATTTGGATCTTTGAAAGGGAAAAAAAAGAAAAAACTCAAAGATAAATTTAGTTACATGTTTCAACACAATGCTCTCTTTGATTCTTACACACTCTTTGACAACGTAGCCCTTCCTCTCATTGAAACTACCTCTTTAAATCCCAAAAAAATAGAAAAGAAGGTTTTAGCAATTTTAGAGCAATTAGAACTTGCTGAGTTTCGAAATAATTTCATATCACAACTATCAGGTGGCATGCAAAGAAGAGTTGCTCTCGCTAGAGCCTTGGTGACTGACCCAGAGGTTGTATTATTTGACGAACCCACAACCGGATTAGATCCAATTAGAAGGAACTCAGTCTTCGACCTGATTTCTAAATATCAAAGAAAATTAGGTTTTACTTCTATAATTGTCAGTCATGATATACCAGATGCTTTTTATGTCAGTGACTTTGTTGCTATCCTTGAAGAAGGGAAAATTATATTTTCTGGATCGCCTTTAGAATTAGAGCAACAAACCGATCCTCTTATCCATAAATTGCTGAAGAGTCACGATCTTTTGATTGATCAATTGTCTGGACTTAAAGATCCCCTAGATTTCAAACTCGAAATTCAAAATAAGTTGGATTCCAATCAGGAAAGCAACGCTTCTTTTATTCTAATCCGATTGATGGATTTTTCTGAAATAGTAAAGTCTGTGGGGGAAATTGCTTCTCAGCACATCATGAAAACTCTTGGGAACTCCATCAAAGATATTTTCGACCATCCATCAGCTTTGAGCTCTAAAATCAGTAGAAGCCAAATCCTGACTTATATTTCACCTTCAGGACATGTAGAGGATCTTGACAGAAAATTGGCTTCTCTTAAAGAACGACTGGATAATAATACTATTTTTTGCAAAGATGAGATTCAATATAGGACTCCCAATTTCTCCATTTTTTATCAAATTATACCAGTAACTGAAATGTCAAACATCGGGGACTTTAGTTTTAAAAAAGAAAAGTTGAAACCCTTACTAGAGATGAATTGTAAAACCAACCCATAGGGATATGAAAACAAAAAATATTGAACTAATTGTAGGAATATTTGTATTGAGTGGTATCGTTGCCATTTCGTATTTATCGATTAAGATGGCAGGATTGGATCTTTTCAAACAAGATTCTTACACACTCTCGGCACGATTTATGTCTGCTACTGGTCTTAAAGAGGGAGGAAATGTTAACATCTCTGGGGTTTCCGTAGGGAAAATCGACAAAATAGAGCTTAACCCAGAGAATTTTGAAGCCATTGTGACCATTAGAATTGGTAGAGAAATTCAGCTTGACGATGACACAATTGCTTCCGTCAAAACAAATGGCTTGATTGGTGATAAATACTTATCACTTTCACCTGGAGGTTCAGGCATCACTTTATCACCCGGTGAAACCATTATTGAAACCGAATCTGCGCTTGATATTGAAAAAATAATTAGCAATTTTGCATTTGGTAGTTTAGATAAATAATTACACTTTTATGAAAAAAAGAAACTTAATAGCCCTTGTCCTAGTTTATCTACATTCTGTCTGTTTAGAAGCTGAAACCATTGCCCCGCTAGTCAAAGTGGAATCTACCGTCAATATAGTAATTAAGTTGTTGAAAGAAATTAATCCTGAGATGACGGAGGAGGTTCGGGCCAAAAAATTATTGGAGGTTCGTGCTGCCATAGAATCTTCATTTTCCTTTGAACAGGTAGCAAGAAGATCCTTAGGAAGAAATTGGAAAAAATTTACCGAAGACGAATTAAGTAGTTTCATGGATCTTTTTAGTGAACTTTTGCTAAAATCATACCTTAAAAATTTTAGCGGCATTGGGGAAGCTGGAATTACTTTTGAACAAGAGAGAAAACTTTCAGAAAAGAAAGTAGAAATCCACTCGAAAGTAACGATTGAAAATACTCAATTACCCGTTGTATACAGGATGACTTTAGTTGAGAACGAGTGGCAAGTATACGATGCTATTATTGAAGGGGTCAGTTTGGTAGCCAATTACAGAAGTCAATTTGACAGTATCTTAAGAAGAGGAAATCCTCAGAAACTCATTGAGATTTTAGATAAAAAAGTAAACCAATCTGAGTAGAACCAATTGTTCATCATGAAGAAATTAAATTTAGTATTTTCAGGGATTTTACTTTCAATCTTTGTTTTCATAAACTCGATCGCTGCAGCTAATATTATATTGCCGGAATTTAAATCCATTGAAAACTTGGCTTTCAAAGACAGCGCTTGTGAAATCATTCAGAGTTGTGATCTCGAAGAATGGAATGATGAGTTTGAATACGAATCTCAACCATTGACCCCCGATCCTTTTGAAATAATCAACAGGACCGTTTTTAACTTCAATCATTTTCTTTACACTCGTGTGATCATTTATATTTCTGATACCTACAAAAATGTACTCCCTTACCCAGTTAGGGATGGTATCACCAATTTCTTTGAGAATATTAAGTATCCCATACGCTTAGTAAATTCAGCGATTCAGTTGAAAGGAGAGAAGGTAGTACTTGAAACTCAGAAATTTGCAATCAACACTACGTTTGGTATCCTAGGTCTAAAAAATTTAGCTCAAACGCAATGGGGTATCAATCCATCAGGAGAAGACCTTGGTCAAACCTTGGGTCACTACGGCATCGGTCATGGATTTTATATTGTTTTACCGTTGATTGGACCCACCTCCATGAGAGATTTAGTAGGAAGAGTTGGCGATGGTTTCCTATCTCCTCTAAATCAGTTGCCCGAACAGGATCTCCGGATAGGATCCAATGGTTTAGAGACGATCAACGATTGGCCTCCAACAATGGATCTCTATTTCAACCTTACAGCTGAGGCTTTTGACTCATACAGCTCTATAAAAGATGGATACGCTCAGATAAGAGCCAATAAAGTATCTCATTAATATGGAATTCCCTAAACCCCTTTCGAATATCTAAACCATCTTTCAAGTCTGCTATTTGCATACATCTATTTTTTTAGTCTCCAACTAAAAAATGGTTTTCGCTTTATACTGGGAATTCCAAAGGGTTATCGTTTGAAGATTGCAATTGAATTCTATCCTCGTCTTCACGGATGAATAAATTGTAATTTCAACGAACAAGAGATCCCGAAATTAAAAATATCAAACAGATTCCATACAGGAAATATTTTCTATAACTCTTGAAAATCTTTTCTTATCTCGGGATAAACTCTTGAAAACAAACTCCGCGAAACCATTCAGCCTACGCCTTAAAATTCCGTATTTATTTGTAAAAAGAGAATTAGAGTTAGAACCACTAAAGCATTCATTGGTCCTAACATGTGTGAAAAAATCTAAAAAAATAGATTCCTACAACTTATAGGGATTGATTGTCCAAAATTACACACTTAAATAGTTGGGGAAATGTTTGATTTAAATGGCAGCCCGATAGGGATTTGAACCCCAACAAACGGTACCAAAAACCGCTGTGCTACCATTACACCATCGGGCTGCAACAAAGTTACAAGATTCTAATCAATCGCCGAAATAGTCAAGAAAAGATTTTAAAACTAAATTAAAAAAGGAGTGATTGACCTCACAGCACTTTTTATGCATAAAAAACTACGATGTTATCAAAAAATTCTGACTCAAAGAAACCCAAATACAAACGCATCGTTTTAAAAATCAGTGGCGAAGTTTTGAAAAATCAAAAAACGGCTGATACTATTGATCCAGAGACTCTTGAAAGAATCTGTTTACAAATAAAAGAGGTGTACAACTTAGGGGTTGAGGTGGGACTCGTTGTAGGCGGTGGCAATATATTTAGAGGCTTGAGTGGAGCGAATAATAGGGGTGTGGAAAGAACTACCGGAGACTCTATGGGAATGCTCTCAACTGTGATCAACGGTTTGGCTATTATGGATTGTTTAGAGCAAATGGGTGTTGTTGTTCGAGTCCAATCGGCGATCCCAATGGATAAACTTGCTGAACCTTATATTCACAGAAGAGCCATTCGGCATTTAGAGAGAGGGAGGGTTGTGATTTTTGTAGCTGGCACTGGGAACCCATTCTTTTCAACGGATACAACTGCTGCCCTTCGCGGTAGTGAAATTGGAGCCGACATCATTATGAAAGCAACCAAGGTAGACGGAATCTATGATAAAGATCCAAACCAATTTCCGGATGCTGTAAAATATGAGAAATTAGATTTCCAAGAAGCTTTGGAAAAAAGATTAAACATTATGGACTCCACTTCATTCTCATTGTGTATGGATAACAAAATTCCGATTTTAGTTTTTAATATGGAAGAGAATAAAAGTGTTATAAAGGCAGTAACGGGAGAAAAAATAGGGACTTTAGTTACAGCTTGAAACCTCTCTTCTATCTTTTAAAACACAATTAAAATGAAGCTTTTTAGTAAATCTGTTTTATAAGCTAAGTCCTTTTAAAAATATTGATGCTTCTCTTAACCTGATAATTTGAAAACTTTGGAACAACGATCTAGAACCCAACAAAAATTATGGAAATTAATACACTTCTCGATAAAACTAAAAAAGATATGAAAAAAGCCGTGGACCATACCCTGGCTGATTTTGGAACGCTTCACACTGGTAAAGCATCTACATCCATGGTTGATAACATAAACGTAGACGTTTACGGATCCATGATGAAAATCCGCGATGTTGCAGCAATTACTACCCCAGATATGAGAACCATTCAGATTCAAGCATGGGATAAAAGTTCCATCCAACCCATTGAAAAAGGGATCATCAGTTCTAATCTTGGGATCTCCCCTGTTACGAATGGAACATTGATAAGACTTCCAATACCTGAATTAAGTGGAGATCGAAGAAAAGAACTGGCTAAAATTGCTAATGGAATGGCGGAACATGGAAAAGTTGGAATTCGAGCCGCCCGCAAAGATTCTCTAGATCGATTAAAATCCGCTCAAAAAGAGGGAGACCTTTCCGAGGACGATTTTAAAAGATACGAGAAAGAAATTCAGAAAATAACAGATGGTTTCTCTGACGAAATTATTTCTTTCCTTGCAAGTAAGGAAAAAGAACTCAACGCATTGTAATATAATTTTTCAAACTCTATTTTGATTAGAAGACTTTTCTTGAATTCAATTTCATTCCTTTTACTGGGTAAAAATTGTAAGCATTGAATGGCTAGATTGCATACAAAACCCAGCAGGATTGTGATCAAGCTAGGAACGGGCATGCTCACTCTGGAGAACGGTTCTATAAACAATCACCGACTGGCAGAAATTGCGAGTGAAGTAGGTCTCCTGAAAAATGCTGGACTAGAAGTTATCCTTGTAAGTTCTGGGGCGATCGGGCTTGGTATGGATCAATTAAAAATCCATACACGCCCTCAAGATCTTGCAATTTTGCAATCTTGTGCCGCTGTTGGGCAAAGCATTCTAACTGAAAGATGGAGACAGGCATTTGCCCCTCAAGAAATTGTTGTTGCCCAAATTCTTTTAACCCAAGAGGACATAAAAGGAGCCAATCGTCATATTGCTGTTCGAAATACATTGGATAATTTATTAGCAGAAGAAATAGTTCCGATTATAAACGAAAATGACACCATTAGTAATGAAGAAATTCGCTTCGGAGACAATGATATCCTTTCTGCTATGGTAGCCTCTCTATCCAAATCAGATTTACTTTGTATTTTATCCTCTATACCTGGGTTGATTGACATTAAAGGGACCGGTGAAATTGTAGAGGAAGTTTTAGAAATTACTGAGAAAATTATTCGAATGGCACAAGGCACGAACACTCAGACATCGGTAGGTGGAATGATTAGTAAAATTGAAGCAGCCAAATTAGCAACCTCTTCGGGAACAGATATGATTATTGCCGATGGGAGCAATCGTAGCGTTTTAACCTCTTTACTTAAGAAAACAGTAATTGGAACGCTTTTCCACAAAACCAATTTCTCTTAAATTTATAAAATGAATCTCGATGATTTTAACCCTTTTGAGGATGCAGAAAAGGATCTTCACAGTTACGGATCCACGATTGATTTTCGAGCCGACTTGAATGAAGATCAATATGCAGCCGTAACTGCAAAGGATGGACCTGCTCTTGTTTTAGCCGGTGCTGGCTCTGGCAAAACCCGGACATTGACTTATCGAGTTGCTTACTTGTTAGAGAAGGGTATAAAGGCGCATCAGATCTTACTACTCACTTTCACAAACAAAGCAGCTAAAGAAATGTTAGAAAGAGTGGAGGATCTAACGGGAGTGGGAAAATCTAAATTCTGGGGAGGGACTTTTCACAGTATTGGACAAAGAATCCTCAGAATGTATGGAGAATCCGTAGGATTGAAGAAAAATTTTACGATTTTAGACCAGTCCGATTCAGAGTCTCTGCTCACCAATATAATTAGATCTAAAGATCCTGCTTTTCTAAAAATAAAGGAAAATCCGAAACCCAAAATGGTTGCGGGGATTATCAGTTACTCTCGGAATACATGTGCTCCCTTAGAGGAGACAATCAAAAGTCGATTTTACAGTGAAGATAGATTGGCGGAACAAATTCTTTACTTTGCAAAATTGTATAAAGAAGAGAAATTAGCTCAGCAAGTAGTCGATTATGACGACCTTCTTGAACTATGGCTTGAGTCCATGGAAAAGGATGAATCTCTTGCAGATTATTTACAAAAAAGGTTCAAGCACATCTTGGTAGACGAGTATCAAGATACAAATACTCTGCAATCTAGAATTGTAGATAAAATAGCAAAACATCATCAACTAATGGCAGTTGGAGATGATGCGCAGTGCATTTACACTTGGAGAGGAGCCAATTATCAAAACATTGCGACCTTTACAGATAGACACCCCAGTGCAGAAATATTCAAAATTGAAATAAATTATAGAAGTAGTCCCGAAATTTTAAATTTTGCAAATCGAATTCTGGATCATCACATTACTGAAAACCCATACCACAAAGAACTGCAATCCAATCGGCCTAACAACGAAAAGCCTTATTTCGTAACAGCCATGGATACCCGTCAGCAGGCACAGTTTATCCATTCCAGAATTCGCGATTTATTAAGAGAGGGAAGATCCTTATCTGATATCGCTATTTTATACAGAGCTCATTATCAAGCCATGGATCTCCAAATGGAGCTGTCTAAAAACGGGGTCCCTTTTCAATTAACCAGTGGTTTGAAATTTTTTGAACAAGCTCATATCAAAGACCTGACATCACAACTTCGGTTTGCTTGCAATCCTGAAGATCAAATCTCCTTTCAACGATTTACCTGTCTTTTGCCTAAGGTTGGAATAAAAACAGCCGAAAGAATTTACAGAGAAGCTTTAAAAATAGCAAATACTCAGAAAATCCCCCTAATAGACTGCTTGGCGGAACCTAAAGTGGAAAAGAAAATTCCTGAATTTTCAAGATCAGAATGGCCGTCGATTGTTCAAACCCTGAAAGATATTTCAAGGCTAGCGAATCAAGATGCCCCTCCTCGCGAAATTGTAAATGCTGCGGTTGAGGGATGGTACAGTGACTACATACGAACCATTTATGAAAATTGGGAGAGTCGCTTAGATGATATGGAAAGCGTCGTTGGTTTTGCAGATCGTTTTTCTGACATCCAAGAATTACTGGCTCAATTAGTTCTACTTAATTCTGAAACCTCGGACAGAAATGTTGAATTGACAGACGACAAGATAAAACTTTCTACCATTCACCAAGCTAAAGGATTGGAGTTCCCCATCGTTTTTGTTATCGGCCTGAGCGATGGAATGTTTCCGCTAAAGAGGACCTTAGAAAGTGGAGATATAGACGAAGAAAGAAGACTCTTTTATGTTTCCGTCACCCGGGCTATGGATGAACTTTATTTAGTTTACCCGACTCTCAGTGTTCAAGGGGGATACGTCAACCGGATGGCACCAAGCCGCTTTATTGGAGATATCCCCCCATCCTGCTATCAAAGTGGTCGCCTTCCTAAGCCGGAACGTCCCTCTTCCCGCTGGTAATCTTCCCCAATCCAAACAACGATGTCTTTTTCCTCTTTAAATTTAACAAATTCCATGGTTCTTGCCCTAGAAAAATTAGGTTTTATTAAACCTACTGAGATACAAACGAGAGCCGTTCCTCATCTATTAAACAAAGAAAGTGCTTTTATCAGCGCTTCCACAGGCACGGGAAAAACACTTGCTTATTTAATACCCATACTCTCAAAATTAGATCCTGATTCAAAGCAATTACAAGCACTCATACTTGCTCCCTCCCATGAACTTGCGGTTCAAATTCACCAGCAATTTCAAGCACTACAACAAGCTCTAGAATCTTCCACTAAGAGTATGTTGATTCTTGGAGAATCCTCTGTATCGAGACAAAAAGAAAAACTGAAAAAGAAACCACATGTTATCATCGGAACTTCTGGTCGAGTTTTAGAGCTCATCGAGATGAAAAAACTCAAGGTTCATGCAACCCAACATTTTGTAATTGATGAGGCAGACAAACAATTAGCAGGCGATGCATTGCTTAAGATTCAAGCAATCATCAAACCCATGCCTAAAGACAATCAACTCCTATGCGCTTCAGCAACGCACACCAAAGAGGTTCTAGATGAGGCGATCTTGCTAAGACCTGAAATCCGACTCTTAGAGAGTGAAAATAATCGGATCCATCCTAATATTGCTCATCTTTATTTTACGGTTGCCGGCAACGACAAAGCAGACTTACTTCGTAAAGTGCTCCATGCCCTCTCCCCTAAAAAATCCATTGTCTTTTTTCACAGAAGCCAAAATGCTGAGCGGCTTAGAAAACGGCTGAATGAAAAAGAACTTCCAGCCGTATCCTTATTTAGAGATTTAGACAAACTTTCCAGAAAAAGAAACTTGCAAGCCTTTAGAGAGGGGACCCATCCAATTCTTTTATCTACAGACTTGGCTTCTAGGGGAATAGATATAAAAGAAATAGAATTTGTTGTGAATTTTGACAGTCCATCCGATAGCCATAACTATCTTCACAGAGCTGGAAGAGCTGGGCGTATGGGCAAATCAGGCACATGTATCTCTCTATTCAACAATGAAGAAATGCGTTTGATAAAACGATATCAGAAAGACTTAAAAATAAAGATGTTGCCCAGTGAGATTTATAAAGGACAAATTAGAACTTCAGAATCATCCCAATAATCCCTTTTGCCTTTACTGCTCCCAAATCGAATAGTTAAAAATCAGATTCCACTCATTGAACTTCGATGATGCACTGAGAAATGAGAATCAAGCAAATTATATAAGAGCGAGATGAGTGATAAGTGAATCTCTCTTTTAAAGCACTCATTTTGCAATATGATAAGATCTATGCTTATGTATAGCTAGGATGGGTGAATTTCTAATTGCACTGGATCAAGGAACGAGTAGCAGTCGTTGTATTGTTTTTGATAAATTTGGTTCTCTACACTTCATGGAACAAAGCGAAATTTCTTCGTCCTACCCAAAAGAAGGCTGGGTAGAACAAGATCCCCTCGAATTATGGGAAAAACAAAAACATTGCCTTGAATTGGTTACTAGAAAGATTAATGCTCATTCTCCAGACGAAGGGATCGCTTGCGGGCTTACAAATCAGCGTGAAACCATAATACTTTGGAATAAAGATACTTCTGAACCCGTATATCCAGCCATTGTTTGGCAAGATTGTAGAACTTCAGATTATTGTTTGGAGCTTAAAAAAAAAGGGCTTTCTAAATGGGTCCAAAAGAAGACAGGATTGCCCATTGATCCGTATTTTTCTGCAACTAAGATTCGTTGGATCTTAAAAAATATTAAAACCTGCAAGAAGCTTCTGAAAGAGGGTAGACTTTTATGTGGAACGGTGGATTCATGGTTGATTTGGAAATTTACGAACGGTGCCTACCATGTGACAGACCCTTCCAACGCAAGTCGAACTTTACTGTTTAATTTAGAAACTCAGGAATGGGATCACGAGTTGCTAGAATTGTTTGAAATTCCCTCCACTATTTTGCCAATTATCACGAATTCAGATTGCCAAATACCTCTAAAAGATTACCCCTTTGATCTCTTTGCAATCTTAGGAGATCAGCAGGCATCCCTTTTTGGAAATCAATGCTTTTCTAAATATGATACGAAATGTACCTTTGGCACAGGATGTTTTCAACTTATGAATAACGGAGATGAAATCATTCAGAGCCAACATGGTCTCCTGAACACAGTCGCTTGGAAGATTGAAAATAAAATAAACTACGCATTGGAGGGAGCCATATTCTCGGGAGGATCCACTATAAAATGGTTGCGTGATGAGATGCATTTTTTTGATAAAACAAAAGAATGTGAAGGATTGGCTAAAAAGGTAAAGGATTCAGAGGGTTGTATTTTAATTCCTGCGTTCAACGGACTTGGAGCTCCCTATTGGGATCCTAATGCTCGTGGGATGATTCACGGACTCACAACTGGAACGAATTCAGCTCACATTACAAGAGCGGCTCTCTGGTCTATCTCTTTGCAAGTTTATGATCTAATAAAAACTTTTGAAAAAGAAGTTGGGAAAAACATTGGAAATTTTAAAGTGGATGGAGGTGCTTCCAAAAACAAACTTCTTATGGAGTTCCAAGCATCTTTGTTGAATATACCGATTCAAGTAGCGCAGCACACAGAATTAACTGGTTGGGGAGTTGCTTCATTAGCAGGATTTAAAAGAGGCCTCTTTAAAAGTTTGGATGAAATTAAATCCATTGATTTAGGATATAGGGATCTAAGAAGCTTTGAGAATAAAGAGGTTCAGAAAATGAAGTTGCTTTGGAAGAAAGCAATTCCAAAAGCTTTGAAATGGCTTCCTTTTGAATCTGCTCATGAATAATGAATGGGACACCATTGTTGTCGGAGGGGGTGCTAGCGGACTCGGAACAGCTCTAGAAAGTGCATCTCGAGGTTATAGGACTCTTCTAATTGAACGAGGAGACTTTGCCTCTTACACATCCTCAAAAAGCACAAAATTAATCCATGGAGGTGTTCGCTATTTAAAGCAAGGCAATTTAAGACTTGTCCGAGAAGCTTTATTAGAGCGGTCTTTTTTGTTAGAGAAAATTCCTGAGATTGTAAAAGAACGAAGCATTATTTTGCCAACAAGTTCCTTCATTGAGAAGAACTATTACAAGCTTGGTATTTTTACTTATGACCAATTAGCGGGCTCTAACAATATACGTCGCTCTAAATGGCTCAGTAAAGAACAACTGATAAAATCGGTACCTTATTTAAAACGGACCTTTAATGGAGGTATTCTTTTCTATGATGCACAATTTGATGATTCTCGATTAGCAATTCAATTGGCAAGATCCATTTATGATTACTCAGGAACTGCAGTCAACTACACAGAAGTAATTCGTATTGACTCCAAAAGGAAACAAATCGCTTGTATCGACCATAAAAAAGGCAATGAAATTACTTTAAAGTACAAGCACTTAATAAATGCTACTGGACCTTTTTTAGATCGTTTATGTAATTTGGAAAATTCAAAAAACACAAAGAAAACAATCCGATTCAGTCGAGGAAGTCACCTTTTAATAAATTCTAACAGATTCAAACAAAAAGATGGTTTAATCCTACCCAGAACAAAGGATGGACGAGTTCTTTTTATTTTACCTTGGAAAGGAATTATACTTGCAGGGACAACGGATGTTGAAATGAAACATTTAGGGTCCGAACCCAAAGTTTCTAATGAGGAGGTAGAGTTTATATTATCTGGAATAAGATCCATTTATGATGTGAATATTGAGCAAAAAGATATCATTTCAACATTTTCAGGAATTAGACCCCTTTCTAATCAGAATTCTACAAAAAACACCTCAAAAATATCCAGAGAACACCGCATGTTTTTCAGTGAATCCGGAATGCTTTCTATCTCGGGAGGGAAATGGACGACTTTCAGAAAAATAGGTGAGGATACAATCAATTTCTTAGAGAAATTGAATCATTTAAAACCAACGATAAGCTTGGGTCATGAGATTCAAATCAACAATCATTTAAAATTATGGCATCAAGCGGAGGCTCTCTATTGCAAAGAACCTATCAATCAAGAACTCATAATTAGAGGAAGAAATTTGGCCCGATCTTTGAAAAAAGAAGAATATGCTTTCAATGCAGAAGATATATTGCAAAGGAGGACTCGAGTGGGATTGCTGGCTCCAAAAACTGCTAAAAAATGGAAGCCCATTTTAGATCAAGCTTTGGATATTTTATAATCTAGACTTCCATAATGGGATCCATAAAGTTGGATTGAGTGAGTGCTTATTCCATCTATCCCCAACCTCATAATATTTTCTATTCAAAACGAACTTTAGAGCTTTGTCTGATCCAGAAAATATCCTTTGGAAAAGGGATTCCTAAAAAAAGTGTTCTTCCTTACCTCGAAGTCCTAGATGCCGCCTTGAAATTTCGACTGGGTTATAATTTTTCGGATTCCCTACAGAAATGTAAAGGTTCTATCCGTGTCGAATACTCCGGTAAGCTGAAATCTCAGCATTATCAAATAAAAGTAAAGTCTAAAAGTATATCCATAAAAGCGAGTTGTGAACGTGCAATAAAATATGCATTGCATACACTTGTGCAGATCATAGAGCAAAGCGATCGCAGCATACGATGCGTTTCGATTGAAGATGGTCCTGACTTTGAAAATCGAGGGATTATGTTAGATATTAGTCGTTGTAAAGTTCCCTCAATGGAAACATTGAAACGGACGATTCGCTGGATGGAAAAAATGAGATTTACACAACTCCAACTTTATATCGAACATACTTATGCTTATAAAAATCATAAAAAAGTTTGGGCAGAATCGAGTCCTCTAACAGCTCCGCAGATCAGAGAACTGGATCGATATTGCCTACAGCATGATATTGAACTGGTTGCAAATATGAACTCTTTTGGGCATTTTGAGAGATGGTTAAAGCACGAGGAATACAAACATTTGGCTGAATGCGAAGACGGTTTTGAACACCCGATCAATCATGTCCAATTTACGCATGGTACCACCTTAAATCCAAACCAAAAATCTCTCGACTTTATAAAGTCACTTTTCGACGAATATTTTCCTAATTTTTCAACAAGCATCGTCAATATTGGAGGGGATGAGACTTGGGAGCTTGGACTTGGCAAATCAAAGAAACAGGCTCAAAAAATTGGCAAAGAGCACGTGTACTTAAAGTTTCTTAAAAAAATATACAAAGAATTGGATAAAAGGGGTAGAAGCATGATGTTCTGGGGAGATATTATTATAAAAAATCCAGAACTCATTTCAGAATTACCAGAAAATATAATTGCAATGAATTGGGGCTATGAAGCTTCCTCTCCATATTCAGAACAATGTCCTCATTTTAAAAAATCTGGAATCCCTTTCTACGTTTGCCCTGGAACTTCTTCTTGGTTGTCGATATCAGGAAGATTGGGGAATGCAAAAGAAAACTTAAAAAATGCCGCCTTGAATGGCGTAAAAAATGGAGCTATTGGATATTTAGTTACAGATTGGGGAGATGGCGGTCATCATCAAATGATATCCATATCATACACTCCATTCGTATTGGCATCTTTATACTCATGGAACCATAAAAGCTCTATAAATGACAAAGTTCCTTCTATTTTAGCTAAAGAAATACTAAACACTTCAAATACCGATTTAGCAAAGGCTCTCGAAAAACTTGGACATCTGGTTGACAAAGGAGTGTGGCATCCAATCAACTCTTCACTGATCCATAATTTACTGACCTCTCAAGGATACAACCGAGCAAGTATGGAAAAAACTTTTCCAAAATTGAATTCCCAAGCCATTTCAAAGTTTTATCAAGAAGTCTTAGATATTAGAAATTCTGTGGAAAATATCATTCATCAAAATGAAGAGTGTCTAATGGTTAAGGATGAAATTCTCCACACGCTGAATATTTTACAATTTACATTCCTTAAATTTATGGACCTAACAAAAAGAGGGCATCCTGATCTAACAAAAATGGATCTCTTAACATTTGATATTCTTGAAAAACACTCAAAACTCTGGCTCCAAAGAAATAGAGTCGGTGGACTTTCAGAGAGCAATCAAATTCTTAAATCCAACATAGATTACAAATAATAAAATATTTCAGCTAGGAAAAAAGAGGAAATTTCCATTTCTCGACAGATTTTTTAGGTTTAAGAATTGCGGAACTTTTGAGAATAAATGCAATTAAGCCCCTAATAGAGCTTCCTAATAATGGTTGAAAATTAGAGATCCATTTACAACCACTTGAGAAATTAATCATCTCAAACAAATTTCAATTGGTGGTAAAAATTGTAGGATTTTCAGAATATAAGATTATAAAAATAACCAACCACACAAAAACAAAGACCGCCATCCAAGCAAATAGGTCCCAGTATTGAACCTTTTCAGGGATCTGTGTTCTCCTCTTGTAATCGAGCGGAGTATTGTGATCATGGGGCTGTATTGGAACCATCCGGTAGGTTCTAGCATCCCGATTTTCAAGTTTTTTCCTAGATTTTGTTAAATCGTCTTTATTAGTATTAGATCTCTTTTTTTTCGGAGCACTCACTAGGATCTCAAACCAACCTATGCCATCTTCAACTTTGCTTGGCTAATAATTTGGATATGCCCAAGAATGACATCCATCTCTCTTCTCATTTGGATAAACTTTGATTTTGATAAATCAATCTTTTTGTTAGCCATCGCCTGCAGTTCGTCGGTAACTTTTTTAATTACCTCAGCGCTTGACTTCAAATATTCGATCGAGTTCAAGATATACTCTTGAGGAATGGATGAAATCTCAACTTCAGAAAGGATTTCCAATTGGCGTTTTACTTTTAATTCCGTTTCAATGAACTCTCTTCTTAAAATATTTGCATCTGCGACTCTTCTAAGATTATAAGTCAGTCCAAACAAAGACATGAACCAGATAGTCCATTTAGTAGGGTCAAACTGCCAAGGCTTGACCCCATTTCTATAATCATGCTGAAACTCATGATGATAATTGTGGTATCCTTCACCAAAAGTCACCAAAGCCATAATCCAACTATCTCTTGCAGTACAATGAGAGGAGTACGGACGATTTCCGATCCAATGGCAAAAACTATTAATAAAAAAAGTAGAATGTTGAACAGCTACAATGCGCAAAAATCCAGAAATCAATAAAGCCGCCCATGCATGCTCATAACCTCCATAAGAAAATCCGAGAGCAAAAGGAACCACAAAACTAGTGAAAAAGGCGACAGGTTTCCACCAGTTATGCTGCCAAACCACCCATTTATCATTGAGTAAATCTTTTACGTTGTTTAGCGGAGGTATTGGACGCAACTTAAATAACAACCAACCAATATGAGCATAAAAAAGACCTTCATTAATATTGTATGGGTCTAAGTCCGTGTCCACATGTTTATGATGTCTCCGATGGTCTGCAGACCAATCAAGCGCTGAGTTTTCAAATGCAGCAGCGCCAAAAACTAAGGTGAATAACTTGACGGGCCACTTTGCCTTGAAAGAAATATGTGAGAATAAGCGGTGGTAACCGAGAGTAATACTCATTCCTGTAAAACAATAATAAAAAAAGAAAAGAATAGAATGAAACAAAATGTCCACCTTCGACCAATCAGCTCCATGCTGCCATATATAAAAAGGCACAATTGTTAGAGAGACTATTAAAGTTCCCAATAAAAACAGAGTGTTAGTCCAATCCACTCGGTTAAGAGGAAATTTGAACTTTTTACTTAATTTGTTTTGATCTTTCATAATAAAATAAAAACAACAATATTGTAAATTGACTAAAAGGCTACAAAAAAGGGACTTCATTTATACAAATGAAGTCCCTCAGATAAACTCGATTACAAAAATTTCATTTTAAATCATAACAATCATAATTCACCGACAGCTTCGATTACTTTATGAGTGGTCATTCCAAGTTGTTCCATCACGATATCTCCTGGAGCACTCAAACCAAAACGATCAATTCCGATTACTTTTCCTTTCAAACCAGTATACTTGTGCCACAAACCTGAAATACCAGCTTCAATCGCAACCCTTTGGGTACATTTCAAAGGAAGCAAACTCTCTCTATAATCCTCATTTTGTCGATCAAAAATCTCCATGCAAGGAACGGACACAACCCGAATTCCAGAACCCAATTCCTTTGCAGCTGCAATTGCAAGTTGAAGTTCTGATCCAGAAGCAAGCAAGATAGTCTCTAACTCGGTTGTTTCTTTTTTAACGATGTAGGCTCCCTTTAAGACTCCCTCTCTCTTTTCTTGAGCAGTGAGGCCCTCGATAAAAGGCAGCCCTTGCCTAGACAGTATTAAAGCGGTTGGATTGTCTATACTATTGATAGCAGAAATATAAGCTCCAGCTGTTTCCTCTGGATCCGCAGGTCTGATTACATCCAATCCAGGAATACAGCGAAGAGCACTGGTAATTTCTACAGGTTGGTGGGTAGGACCATCTTCACCTACACCCACAGAATCATGAGTCCAAATGTAGAAAACAGGCAATTTGCAAAGAGCAGCTAATCGAACTGAGGGACGCATATAATCGCTAAAAGTAGCAAACGTAGCTCCTGAAGTGCGGAATATACCCGAGTAAGCAATTCCATTCATAATCGCTCCCATCGCATGTTCTCTTATACCGTATAAAATATTTTTTGCATCTGCATTGTCCCGAGTGAAATCTTTACCATCCTTGATGTAATTCTTTGTAGAACCATGCAAATCAGCACTCCCGCTTGTCACAAGAGGCATTGCTGCAGCAATGTCATTTAAAACCTTCTCACCTGCAACACGAGTCGCAATCTTTTTTGAGGTATCAAACTCTGGTATTTTAATTGAAAGATCTGCAGGCACATCTTTAGCAATCCCCCCCCGAAGCAGGTCAGCTAAGTCTGGATTCGCAGACTCCCAAGCGTCGAAATTTACTTGCCACTGTGAGTTTTTGTTCGCTGCTTCAGCATTTCTTTCTGCAAAAAATTCTTTTACAGCTTCAGAAACATAAAAACTACCGTCAGGAAGTCCAAGCCCACTCCGTGATTCCTCAACAAATTTTGCACCCCCTTCGCCATGAGCACTAGCAGTTCCAGCAACTTGAGGAATCCCTTTCCCGATAGTAGTTTTGCATTCAATTAATTTAGGTTTCCCATTTTTGTTAGATCGAGCGAAATCCAACGCCTCCTTAATCGCATCCAAATCATGTCCGTCAATTGTTACAACATCAAAGCCATAAGCTTTGAAACGACCCGCTGCACTCTCACTTTGAGAAGCATCCGCCATAGCGTCTAATGTAACATCATTGGAATCGTAGATTAAAACCAAGTTGTCCAACCCTAAGTGGGCACAAATGGATGCGGACTCAGCAGCAACCCCTTCTTGTAAACAACCGTCTCCAGCGAGACAAAACACATTGTAATCAAATATTGTATGCTCGTTCGTATTGAATTTTTCAGCAGCCATTTTTGCGCTAATAGCCATCCCAACAGCATTCCCGACTCCTTGACCTAATGGTCCTGTGGTGCACTCTACACCCACTGTTTCACCAAACTCTGGATGCCCAGGAGTTTTGCTATGTAATTTTCTAAAACTTTTGACCTCTTCCAATGGAAGATCATAACCACTTAAATGCAACCAACTGTAAAGAAACATACTCCCATGACCTGCAGACAAAATAAAACGATCTCGATTCAACCAATTGGGATTTGCTGGATTATAAACCATGGTGTCCCCAAATAAAACGGCACCGATATCTGCAGCACCTAGCGGCAAACCAAGATGTCCTGAGTTGCATGCATGCACTGCGTCCATAGAAAGACCTCTTGAGATATTAGCTGCTTCTGTAAGTAATTCTTTATTCATACTATTTTCTACCTGTTAACGATTAATTTATATCCAAATCAAGGGGATTATATTCCTTCATAATTACCTAATTATAGCCAAAGTTCCAATGTAATTTTCAATCTACTCTTCTCAAAGATCTTACTAGATAGAATATTGAATTTGTAAAACAAGCATGCATAACAACTTAGAGGATCGGTGCAGCATCCAATAAATTTTGAGTGTAAGCCTGCTTAGGATTTTGACATATTTCGTCAGAGGGGCCCTGTTCCACTATTTTCCCTTTATTCATAACTGCAATAGAATCACTAATATGCTGAACAACTGCTAAATCATGAGCAATGAATAAATAAGTCAATCCAAGTTCCGCTTGAAGATCCTGCAATAAATTAACCACTTGCGCTTGAACAGAAACATCCAAAGCACTGACTGCTTCATCACAAACAATAAAATCGGGTTCTACTGCCAGTGCACGAGCAATTCCAATTCTTTGTCTTTGTCCACCGCTGAATTCGTGGGGATATCTCATCATAGAATCTTTGCTGAGTTCCACCTTATCTAATAAGTTGAAAATTCTCTTTTGACGATCCAATCGGCTCATTTTTTTAAAATGAATTTCAAGAGGCTCTGAAATTATATCCTCTACTTTCATTCGAGGATTTAAGGAATTGAAAGGATCCTGAAAAATCATTTGTATTTTTTTACGATATGGGAAAAAGGGCCTCTTTTGCATAGAAACAATTTCTTTTCCATCGTAATAAATTTCTCCCTGAGTGACTGGGGCAAGCTTAAGAATCGATCTACCAACCGTAGTTTTACCACTGCCACTCTCCCCAACCAAACCTAAAGTTTTGCACTTATGAATCTCAAAACTTACATCATCCACCGCTCGTATAGTGTCAACAACCCTTCCTAGAACTCCACCTTTAACCGGAAAATGAACTTTTAAGTTTTTAACCTGTAACAATACTTCACTCATAACTCAACTGACAATCTCATGATCAATTGTTGTTAAACGCCTTTTCTTCTGATTCAGTCTGGGAATACAACCAATCAAAGCTTTTGTGTATGGATGCCTAGGAGTTTTCAGCACATCTTTGACAGAACCGAATTCGACTACTTCTCCTCTAAATAGAACCATCACTTCGTCTGCAAATCCATTTACAATTCCAAAATTGTGGGTGATTAGAATAATAGACATCTTAAGTTTACGCTTCAAATCAAGAAGCAAATCCATGATTTGCTTTTGAATAGTAACATCCAAAGCAGTGGTAGGCTCATCTGCTATCAAAAGTTTTGGTTCACAAGCAAGAGCAATGGCAATCATAACTCGTTGCTGCATGCCTCCGCTCAACTCATGTGGATAGGCTCCAAAACGTTTCTCTGGATCTCGGATTCCAACAAGATCCAGCAGTTCAATAACTCGCAAGTGAACATCTCCAGGATTCTTGATATGCAAATGAATCGCTTCAGCAATTTGAAAACCAATTGTATATACAGGATTTAAAGAAGTAGAAGGTTCTTGAAAAATATATGCGATCCCAGACCCCCGAACCGTTCGAATTTCTTCTTCAGATAAAGCTAAAAGATTTCTGCCTTCAAACCAAATTTCACCACTTACTTCACAAATTGGAGGCTTTGGAAGTAACTGAGTGCAAGCCATTGCAGTCACAGATTTACCACTTCCACTTTCACCAACAACCGCTAAAGTTTTACCATAAGGAACGGAAAAAGAGATTCCTTTAACCGCATCCACATTTCCTCTCCTACCCTTAAACTGAATTGATAATTGTTGAACTTCTAAAATCTCAGATGAATTCTTCATCGCCTCTAATTTTTAAAAGGATCCTCGGGGGCATTGACAAGTAATTTCATCTCAACGCTGGTCTTTCCAATCAGTTTCTTCCATAAATTTGAACCATCATCCCCATCCAACCATTCTTCAGTTTGTAATGCAACCGCAACCCAAGCACCTTCTTTAATTTCATAATCCAATTGATCTTTTTCCCAACCGGAGTGACCAAGATAACATTGAACGCAAGTTTCGGGATTGGCTTGCATCAACTCACTAGCCTTATCTAGGGTAATTCCAAAATACAATTTAAATCCCTGCAAATTCTCAGAATCTATAAATTGCCAAGCTACCACAATAATTTGATCCGTCGCCACCGGACCCCCATCAAATACAGGTAAATCTGAACACAAATCATTGGAATGATTGGGATCAATCTCGGACAAATTTTTTCCAATTGGCCTATTGAGAACAATTCCAATGGTTCCTTCATCAGAATGGACAGAGACTAAAACAACTGTTTTTTCAAAATTCGGGTCTTTTAAACTGGGATGCGCTAAAAGCAATTGCCCTGAATAGTTATCTAAGACTTTGCTAGTGGATCTTGAATTCATATACATCTATGCAAAAAATAAAACAACAAAGGCCAATAGGATTCTGTAGTAGGCAAATATGGACAATCCTTTTTTTGATAGAAAAGATACAAAAAAGCGTATTGCTAGGGCTGCCGAAATCCCAGAAACAATGATTCCTAAGATACTAGGCCCTAAGCTGAGATGCTTCATCATGACATCTCCCTCTTTAAACCATTCATAGCAAGAGGCCCCACTGAGAGTAATCAATCCAAGTAAAAAACTAAACTCTGCTGCTCTCGCTGGAGTTAAACCAACCCAATACCCACCAACAATAGTCATCATGGAGCGACTTGTTCCGGGCCACATCGCAAAACACTGAAGAAAACCGATCACTAGACATTGTAAAACAGTCAACTGATGCAGATGAGCGCCCCCTTGATAAAATCCATGACCATCGCCCCCATGCATCGCTCGATAACGTTTCATATATAATTCTACCGAAATCATAAGGACTGCTCCCGCTATTAAAGCGAATACTACCGGTCCAATTCCAAAAAGCGTTGCTTTAATCCAATCATGAAACAAAAAGCCAATAACTGCAGCGGGTGTAAAAGCTAGGATCAGATTACGTCCTAATATCAAACCGGTTGGACTCAGACCAAAAAATCCAAATACAATGGATGCAAGCTGTCTCCAATAGATTACAAAAACAGCCAATATAGCACCGAACTGAATTACTATTAAATAAGCGTCAATGGCTTGTTCAAAATCTTCACCCACATGGAAATTCATCCATTTCTTCACAATAATTAAATGGCCGGTAGAGGAGACTGGTAAATACTCAGTCAATCCCTCAACAAGCCCAAATATTAAAGCATCTCGATAAGTCAGTTCGGGGGTGCGATCCGCCATAGCCTCTGCATTTACAAGAACTCCTGAATCCACTTCCTTTATCTGTGCCACCAAAGATCCTACTCCAAATAAGCAGAGCATTATCATTTGTATACAAGTCCTTTGATAATTAATAATCATCAATTTCCACTTTAGCATATAAAAACACTGAATTGCACGATTAAAGTATCAGATAGATAGATTGCATTTTATCCGTATCATCTTAATCTATGAAGAATGAAAAAAATTCGAAAACTCGCAATAGTCATTAACGCCAAAAACATTGGTGCCAGCGAATTTTCCCAGCGATTGTCTAGTATAGCAAAAGACTCAGGATGCGATGTGAAATCTTCCTCTGCCTATCCATTAGCAAAAGATTTCCTAGAGGGTCAAGACATGTGCTGCACAATTGGAGGAGATGGAACCATTCTGGGTACCGTTCGACAATCTATAAAATACAATGTTCCTGTTCTTGGAATTCAATACGGAAAACTTGGGTTCATGGCAACTCTTTCACCTGAGCAAGGATTGACTGAATTGAAAGATATCTTACTTGGGAATTACGAAATTGACTCCAGAGCCCTTTTAAAATGTAGGAATAAAGCAGGTTTAATAACCTACGCCTTGAACGACTTGGTCATTAAAAATGCCGATTCTTCAAGATTGATTCCACTTCGAGTGTATGCAGATGGACATTATGTAAATCAATATTCAAGCGATGGAGTTATCTTTTCTACACCAACAGGCTCTACAGCCTACAATCTATCTGCTGGAGGACCTATTATTCACTCAGATGCTGAAGTAACTGCCATGACCCCAATTTGTGCCCATTCTTTAACGAATCGCCCGGTAATTTTCCCTAAACATATAACGCTCACGGTAACTAGAGATCCTGATGATATTAGTAGCATTGCCTCCGTTGACGGAAATTTCATCTATGAACCAGAAAATTTATTCCCTCTTCAAATCGAAGTTTCAAAAAATAAGTTTCAACTTATAAAAACCAAAAGTTACGCCAACTTTGAAATTCTAAGAAACAAATTGAATTGGTAGGAAAAGAAAATCTAGAGTGATTCTTATTCGCTTAAAATAAGAACATCCAAAATTTTCGTTTGTCAATAGTTTGTCAGAAATATTTTAGAATACCCTCCTCATAGAACTTATCTCTTAGGTGGAAAAGTTCAATATTCCACTTTTTTTGAACTCAACTGCAATATTTTATTAGAGTGAAGTAAGAGAATTCAATTCTTCGCACAGGGCAATAAAGCTGCATCTGACATTCCATGAATAATTTTTTTATCAGAGGGACAAAATGTAGCTAAAACTCCAGACAAATTTGCATGCCCATTAACAACAAAATAATAGGGGCACAGCCGAGTTCTCCCCTCTTTTACAACAATTTCACCTCTTTTGTCATAGACTCTATGCTCCTTCAAAATAGGCTTCTTAAAATCTTGAACAATAAAAGGAGATTCTCTAAAAGCTGCGATTGCCTCCTCTAATTTTTCGCCCCACTCCAATTGAGACAAATCACTTCCCAGACTGACACTCCTAGAACCCCAACTGTCCTCAGAAAAACCACTCCGCTTTAAAATTAAATTTCTATCCTTCTTACTTGCATTCTTCAATTCTGACCAATTAGAAATGGGCGATCCGTTGATTTCGGGCCCCAAAAGAATTGCATTTGCAGCAACTGGAGTTGGATCTAAAATCCAAGATTTGGGAACAATGCGATCCAGAATGGTTCGATTTCTTTTGTTGATTGTCTCGTGCCAAAAAGAATTTAATCTAGGATGATGATACAAAGCCATACCCATTTTTTCTTCTAATTGCGGTTTCATTGGAGGGGTGACTGAGAAAGTTCCATTCTCTACTTGTTCAAAAAGCACTTTTACAGCTGGCAAATTTTCTAGGTCAAAAAGTTCCCAAAATCGATACACAACACAACCTCCCTGAACATATTGATCCAATTTTTCAGCTTCCACGACCTCAATCTTGGATTGCGAACTTAATTGTGAAACCAACCATTCCATCTCTGGCTTGTAAGTAGAGGCTTCTTTACTAACAGCAATAATTAAATGGGCATTCCTGTCACCACGCATTGCAGATAAAAAATTCCTAAATATCGCTTTATCACTTCCAACCAACTCAGGATAATCCCCGTATAGTTGATACAAAAATGCGGTCAATCCAATCCCGCCTGGAACCGAATCCAATTCGGTCATAACGAATCCCTCGTTTGTAAGCAAAAGATCCGGACGTATCACTGGTGGCAATTTTGAACGAACCTTCCCAGAACTCGCATGAGATAATAAAAAATCAGGTTTCCCAATCTGTAGATACTCCAAGACCCAATTTGCTGATTCTCCACCTCCATTTCTTAGTATCGGCTTATCCTCTGCAATTTTGTTATACAACAAATTAAGACCCTCATAAAACTTTAAACAAGCCTCACCAATTTTCTCTAACTCAACAACTTGCTCTTTACTTAAATAAAAAGGATCTGGAGAATACACCCAGTTTTTACCCTCAAATAGAGAGGTTTGCTTCAATGCATTCGCTATATTTTGGCTCGATAATTCTAACATTAGAACGGTAATTATAAATTTTTTTATTTGATTTTAAATCATTTATCCCATTCTTTTTGGAATCTGATGGAGCTAATATTATCTTTTCTTTTTAAAAGTTACACAGGAGACCAAGCGAACAATGAAACCTTTCCGTAAGGATATAAACTCCAAGTTGGAAATTTTTAAAAACCATTCAGACAATTTCTTTTTAAGGAATCCTAAATTTTTGCTTGTTCAATCCTTCAAAACAACAGCATTCTGCCGACTAGAAGGGCCTCCCGCTCGAAGCCACGAGTGGATGAAATCATCAATACCACCATCCATGACCTCTTGAATGTTAGAAGTTTCAGTTCCAGTCCGTAAATCCTTTACCATCTGATAGGGTTGAAAAACATAAGATCTGATTTGGTTGCCCCATCCAATCTCTCCCTTTTCTCCATAGAATTTTTCCATTTCTGTTCGCTTTTCATCTTGTCTCTTTTCATAAATTCGTGACTTCAGAGTTTTCATAGCTGTAGCACGATTTTTCATTTGAGACCTCTCATTTTGGCAAGTAACCACGATTCCTGTGGGCAAGTGAGTCATTCGGACCGCAGAGTCAGTCTTATTGACATGTTGTCCGCCCTTTCCACTTGCCCGATAAGTATCAACCCGGATCTCCTCATCATTCAATTCGATATCGATTTCATCCGTAATCTCAGCAACCACATCTACTGATGAAAAAGAAGTATGTCGTTTTTTATTTGAGTCAAAAGGACTGATTCTTACAAGACGATGGACTCCACGCTCAGCTTTAATATGACCATAAGCATAAGGTCCATCAATTCTTATAGTTGCTTTGCTAATACCTGCTTCCTCTCCTGTTTGAACATCTTGAATCTCAATCTTAAAACCACTTCTTTCAGCCCAACGAGTATACAATCGGAAAAGCATATCTGCCCAATCGCATGACTCGGTGCCTCCTGCCCCAGCATGAATAGTTAAGATTGCCGGATTTGGATCCAACTCTCCACCCAAAAAAGCCATAATTTCTAAACGCTCGATCCTCTCAGACAATTCATCTACGGAGGACAACAATTCTTTTTCATACTCCAGACCCTCATCCCCAGACTCCTCTGCCAATTCTAACATCACAGGTACATCCTCTAAAGAAGTTGTGAATTCGACGACCCCCTGAATGGATTGTTTTAACTTATTGGATTCACTGATAACTTTTTGAGCCGCCACTTGGTCTTCCCAAAACCCTGCATCAGCCATTTTTTCTTCACAAGAAGCGATCCCTAATTTCTTTTTATCAACGTCAAAGATACCTCCACAAATAACCCGCTCTTTTGGTTAAATCTTCGATTAATAATTTTGTTTCTGGAGTTATCATATTTGAAAATCTACGTTGTCTGAAATTTCATGAAGACCGCATTCACGTTTCATTCCCTTGAAACGGGTATCTTCCGCTTTCATGCCTGCAGTCAGTTTTGATGTGCTGTGCCAATCTCCTAAAGAGACATAGCCCTCATCCCACATAGGATGATATGGTAAATGGAACTTATTCAAATAAACATAAACATCACGATCTGTCCAATCTAAGATTGGATAGATTTTGACAGTCTTTTTTTGCCGCTCAATGAATTCTCTTTTCCCTCTAGAAGAAGATTGAGTCCTTCTCAATCCCGACATCCACGCCTCTGCCTCCAATTCAGAGAGAGCACGATTCATGGGTTCGACTTTATTTTGTAAATTATATTGCTCCAAATCCCCTATGCTTTGGGTCCATCTTTTACCAAACAATGCCTCTTGCCTAGCAGCTGTCATGGGAGAAGAAAACACTTTAAGATTTAGTTTTAATTGAGCCGTTAATTTTTCCGCAAATTGATACGTTTTCTCAAACAAATAGCCTGTATCTACAAAAATTACAGGGATATCCGGGAAAACTTGGGTTGTCATGTGAAGCATAACAGCACTCTGAACTCCAAAACTAGTGCTTAAAACAAGTTTTTGGTCATAACGTTCCAATGCCCATTCTATCCGCTTATTAGGTTCTAATTTTAATAGATGCTGGTTTAAATCTATATCACTCATGGATGCTTGAATATTCAAAAGAAAATTAGCATAACAAATTGTACTTGAAAGTCATTCCAAATCTAAAAACAAAATCCATGTTCAACAGATTTCTAAAGAAATTATAGAAGGATTCTAATCAAGAAATTAGAAAAATTAAGACTCTTTATACGATGGCATCGTTATTCTTAAAAAGGAAAATCCAGTAACAATTAACTGAGTCTTGAAAAACAATTAAAAGTATTTACTACTGAGTATAAAAGACTCCCGCGCTTGAGCTAACAGTTCCTGAACCATCATAAAAACCAGCACTAATTGAAAAGGTTCCGGGTGTTTGAGCACCCTTGATAACTGCTTTCCAAATAGCTGTCCCGTTACCGGTAATTTTCTGCAAATAGGGCTCATTATGAAAGTAGGCACCATTTCCGTCAATTTCCCATTTTAAATCAACGTAATTCGGAGTGACCTGAGCTCGAATCACTTGATTCTGACCTAAGTCTAAATCGGAAGCTCCCAATAAATTCAACTTTACACTTTCAGAAACCCAAAAAGGTCCCGAAGTGATACTTACAGTTGCACCTGTAGTTCCAATGTTAGCGGTTAAAGAGTAAGTTCCGGGATTTGTAGCTTTAATAACTCCTTTGTAGTTATAAAATCCACCTTGAAAAGCAGGCTCAGAAACCCATTCAACGTTTTCTCCCAAAAGTGTCCATGACACCATAGCGTCATTCGGCTCAACATCAGTCAAAATCGTAGTTTTTTGACCGATTGCTAAATCTTTAGCTCCAGCCAAAGAAAAATTCTCAATCTTGTTTTGGCCCATTAAAAAAATACTGGATGCAACCAGTGCGAATGTTGTTATGACTGTAGATTTCATTTTATAATTGATTTTAATACACAAACTATAAAATTATAAAAAACTATGAATACAGATGCAATTCCTAATCGATGACTTTTCAATATTATGTTGAACACATCCTATGTAAAATTCTATAAGTGCTGAAAGTCTACAAAATCTCTGTAGCATAATTTTAAAAATTATACACTTTAATCATGCCCGAAATACAAAATAATCATTTTTATAAATTTAGAAGTATACGTATTTTTGAACTTTTATATTTTTGTGTTTTTTTTATTACCCCTCTTTTATATTCTACTCTCACTATCGAATCAGGATACTTAAAAAAAACAGCTTATGAATGCATAATTATAGCTGTTTTTGTTGGAATATCATGCAACTCATTGGCTTTCAAATGTTTTGTCCAATCCAATTTTAAGTTAATAATTTTCGGAATAGCATCCCTCAGTTATATGCTTTTAAGTTCCAAATTGAAATTTGGACTCTTTCTAAATTTTACTGAAATTTGGCGACTGCTCATTTTGGGACTTTCTCTTTTGTTAACCTCCTTTTTTTTTAGAAATGGTAGGAATTTGAATTTACTGCTCCTTTTACTTGGAATTCCCGGTTTTCTAGTAAGTATTTATGGTTTGGTTCAATTTGCCAAATTAGACCCTATGGAATGGGGAATTGATGAGAGTGAAAGAGTTCTTTCAACAATTGGCAACCCCAATATGCTTGCAGGATATTCTCTTATGTTAATACCAATATTTACTGCATGTTCCTTTGATTCTGAACGAAAAAAAAGTTTCCGTGTTTTAAGTTCAATAGTTGCAACTCTATTGTTCCTTATGGTCTTACTTTCAGGCAGTAAAGGAGCATTGATTGCTTGTCTCATCTCATTGATCGGAACAATTCTTTACCTACGAAAAGAAATTAAAACTGAGTTTTTTTCCATAAAGGCAAAATACCGATTCACAATTTTTCTAGTCATTTTTGGTATATTTTCTGTATTTGCCTATTTTCTCAGTCAAACTGTTCATAGAATTTCAGCTTGGTTAAAAAACGATGTTCCAAGACCCAGGTTAGAGATTTGGAAAGCAACAATAGATATGATCTTAGATAATTTTTGGTTTGGAGTCGGATCAGGAAACTATGCAAAATCTTTCCCTGAATATAGAAATCCAGAAAAACTTGAATCCCTCTTATCCCAGAACATATTGCATGCACATTGCGAATTTTTACAAATTTTTGCTGAATTAGGTGTAGTCGGGATTTCTCTTTATTCTATTCTTCTGATTTACATTGTAGCTTTAATAAAAAAAGTTCTCTCACCCTCAAAAGGGCTAAATAACAAAATATTAATCGGTATTATTTTTGGGATTATGGGAATCTTTATGCATTCCCAAGTAAGCGTCATTTTAAGATGGTATGTATGTCCGCTATTTCTATCTATTCTTTTAGGAGTTTTAATTGGGAATGCAAATGCATTAAAACAAAAATCTGCAGAATTTTATTTAAATAGAATCCCTAAAAAATTGTTTTTTAAGGTTTTAAATGTCCTTGTTTTGACTCTCTTCATTTTTAAATTTTCTCTAAGTCCTTTGAATTCTGAAATTTTAACTAGAAAAGGAATGATTCGTATGAATGAGACAAAATACAATGAAGCTGAATTATTCCTAATAAAAGCAATTCAATGGAACAATATCAATATTCGTGCTCAATATTATTTGGCATATAATTATTTTCAGCTACAAAAACATAGAAAATCAATAGAATATTACAATTTAATACTAAACACACATCCAAATTATGCACAAATTCATTACAATCTGATGGTCAATCATCTTCTATTGGGAGATACTGAAAATGCCTACATATCCTTTTTAAATCAAAATAAGATCGGAGGAATTCCTGAGGATTTCCCAGCAGAGGATATTTTTTTCAGCATCGTTAAAAAAAATGATTTCAGCTCTTTTGAATCTCTTCAATTCCTTGAAAAACTTACAAAAAGTTTTCCCAATAACAAATCACTTTTACTTCATTTAGGAGATTGCTATTTTAGAAAAAACGACTTGGATAAGGCTCAAAAACTATACACAGAAGTATTAAATTTTGATTTTAACAATATCAGAGCTTTAAACAATCTAGCAGGAATTTATTTTAATTACAAAGATTTTGAAAAGACAATTTTAACTTGTGACAAGATCTTAGAGATTCAAACTAATAACATTACTGTTCTAATCAATAAGGGAAAAGCTCATTTCATGCTTTCAGAATTTAGAGAAGCAAAATACTGTTGGCAGTCTGTTCTCAAAATCGAACCCAATCATCCAATTGCTCTACAAATGTTATCTAAAGTTAAAAATCAGATTTTAAATAACACTATTAAACCCGATCTTTAATAATTCTGAAATCTCATTAGTCATACTGTCACTGAGCGTTTCAAAACGGTCCACTTATAAGCGTTCAAAACGGGCCACTTTTTAGAATGTGTAATTTAGTTCATATTTTTGCAAGTAGCATTTTGAATACGAAAGCTTTTACCTTTGATTTCGATAAGGTGAGAATGGCTTAAAAATCTGTCCAAGATAGCTGATGTGGCAGGAACATCTCCTATGATTTTTCCCCAATCTTCAATAGGACGATTTGAGGTCATCATTGTAGACTTAAGTTGGTGTCGTCTCAGAATGATTTCAAATAAGGTTTCACCGGCTTTACCTGGGAGCTGTTTAATGCCCATGTCATCGATGATTAGTAAATCACATTTCAGGTATTTCGTCATTACTTTGTCCTTTTTAGCTGCATCTTCATCCGCGCGCAGTAATTCAGAGACCAGATCGTAAATGGACCGATATAGGACAATCTTTCCCATCTTAATAAGCCCAACTCCTATCGCTTGGACTAGATGCGACTTGCCCGTGCCTGGAGGTCCTACAAAGAGAACATCTTCGGATCTTAATAAAAATTTACCAGTAGCTAGTTCATAGATTAGAGCCTTATTAATAGTTGGATTGAAGCCAAAATCAAAGTCTTCAAGAGATTTGAGATCTCTAAAACTTGCGTGTTTATTACGGCGTTTTATTGTCCTTTGATCTCGAACATCGATTTCATCTTGTATTAATAACTCGATGAATTGAAGGTGACTTAATTGATTGCTTGCTGCTTCTTGTAGTCGGAGATCAAGGGTTTCTCTTAATCCTGAGAGTCGAAGTTTAAGCAGAGATTGTTTCAGTTGATTGGTGATCATTTTATACTCCTCCATTTAAAGAAACTTACCCCATTTGAGCAGAGTTAGTATTTTGTTCAAAGAAGCTTTGATATTCTTCGATCTCTCTAATTACTCCATTATTTTCAGAGAAGTCCATAAACTCTTGTGTGCTAGGATTGTTTAACTCGTTTCGCAAGGCTCTCAGATTGTAGTGTCCTGATTTCAGCGAGTTTCGACAGGCATCCTGAAGCGCCTCTATCTTGTATTTCTTTTTTAAATCTAAGAGTCCTAATAGAATGCGATAATTAAAGTCATCTCGGTTCTTTTGCGCTATTTTTGCCCACTGGTAACAGGATTCTCCTAGTTTGATCCATACTTGATTGAACCAGTAGTCATTAGTGCTTCCATCTGGTGATTGACCCATCATTGCTAAGTTCTTGGAAAACATTCCTCTTTTTAAAGGCAAATGGGTTCGAACTTTCTCAAAAGATCCCATTCGGTGTATTGATACTTCATTCGAGTTCCATCTCACCCAGACCTCATGACCTATGTATTCGGCAGGAGCATCATAATAAGCCTGACCAACCTGAACGAATCCATCTCTTTGGACTTTCCTGATTCCTTCTTCATACATTGGAAACAGTGTAGGGACTAAGCTTCCCAATTCTCCTCGTTCCATTTGTTCAAAATGTTCCCCAACTTGCTTCCTTGTCGTTCCATGTATTCTTTTGTCTGCTGTGTTTACCTCCCAATCCTTGAGGTGTTTATTCAAATCGGCTAAGCAATCGAAGACCCGCCCTTTTAGACCGTTCTCTTTTACATATTTCACTCCTGCTTCTACTTTTCCTTTGTGTTCGGGGGTGTAAGGACGAGTGGGCATCGCTACTGTATTATAATGATCACAAAAGGATTTAAACTTGGGGGATACTTCTGGATCAAACCAATCCGCTTTCTTTACACCTGCTTTTAGGTTATCAATACATAAGAATCGAGGGACTCCTCCGAATGAACGAAGTCCGTTTTCTATCGCTCGGATGAAGTTTTCCTGAGATTGATTCAAAACCGCTTCACTATAACTTTTCCTCGAGTAACTTAGAGTCATTCGTAGAATATGAGCTTTCTGTTTCTTTTTCCCGTTCTTCAAAACATAGGCTTCTCCAAAATCAATTTGAGCTTCCTCTCCAGCTTGACATTCCATCCGCTTAATGGGCTCAGGAAGACTTTGTTCTAATTTACGGATATATCGATTTAAACAGGAATAAGAGCCTCCAAAACCAGATTCACTCGTAAGATCTTCATGAATACGAACAGTAGAAAGTCCTTGCTCTAACTTTTCGAATATCTGCTTATCAAATGCCTTACATTTACTAATTGAAATAGCTTCAGAGCCGATAAGCGTTTTGGACCCTTTTGAATCCATATCTTTAGCTTCGGATTTATATTGTTTTACCCACTTATTGACCGTCTTTCGGTTTATACCCAGTTCTTTCGCAATAGACCTATTTGAGCGCC